>NZ_QWKK01000021.1 GCF_009911695.1 Enterorhabdus sp. P55
CGGCGCCCGTTGCGCTCACGCGACGCCCCCGGCCGCGCCGGATGCGCCCTCGGCGTCCGCCGCGTCAGTCGCATAGGCCGCGAACGCGCCGAGCAGCCGCCCCGTCGCGCGGTAGTAGGCCGTGCGCGCGTCGGCGGCCAGGCGCGCGGCGAAGCGCGGCGCGAAGGCCAGCAGGTGATCCCGGACGAACTCCTCCCACGCCGCGCCGGCGCTCCCGCCGGGCAGCTCCCCAGATGCTGGGCCCTCCGGCACCGGCTCGCCGATACCCGCCTCCACCGAGGCCAGGTACTCTAGAAGCTCCAGCTCGGTGGCCACATGATCGAGCGGCTCGTTCACGCCCTCGGGCTGTCCCAGGCCGCAGGCGCGGCAGAAGCGCTCCACCGCCACGCTGTGGGGATTGACGAACATGAGGGGCTGCACGCCCGCGTCCTCCGCGCGCCAGTAGCCCTCGAAGGGGCTGCAGGCCGCCTTGGGCGCGCCCACGAACAGCATGGTGGCGTCGGCCCGCAGGTCATGGAAGTCCGTGGAGGCCGCGCCCTCATCCCAGTCCTCGGGCAGCGCGATGCCCAGCGCCGCCGCTATCTCGTCAGCCGCGCAGGCCCACTCCCCCGACGCGACGATGCCGTGCAGCGCCTCGTCCGGATACCGCAAGCTCAACGCCAGCAGCTCGCAGGCCGCGGCCCGCGCCGCCCACTCCTCCGCGCTCGTCGACTTCCCCACAGCTCCCCCTTTCCGCACGTCAGGCCCAGGAATAACGGGCCCTCGCTCGTGATTGTCATAATATCGCAGCCTTTTGCGACAATCAAGGCGGCCAGACCCGCCCAGCAGGCGGAATCACCCCCGCGCCCGCCCCCCAACGCACGAGGACCCGCCACGGCGGCGGGCCCTCGGAGGCCGTGCGGGCAGGATGGCAGAAGGCGCGGCGCCGAGCGGCTCGCGGGCTCTGGCGCGGCGCCGGGCGGCTAGCTGTACTTGCGGTGCTCCAGGCGGGCCTCCACCATGGCGACGATGTCGTCATCGGTCAGGCCCGACGCGCTGCACGCGCGGATCATGTCGTCGATGAGCAGCTCGACGGAGGTGTCGCCGGCACGTGCCGCCCCCACGTCGTTGCGCTCGGACACGAAGGTGCCACGCCCCTTGCGCGTGGAGATGTAGCCCTCGCGCTCCAGGTCCATGTAGGCGCGGTTCACCGTGTTGTAGCTGATGTCCAGGTCGATGGCGAGCGAGCGCACCGTAGGCAGGCGGTCTCCCGCCGCGAAGGCGCCGGTTCCGATGAGGTAGGCCAGGCGGTTCTTCACCTGAATCCACACCGGCAGGCCGCTGCTATGGTCGATCGCGAAGGACTCAAGGGAGGTCATGGGAGCTTCCTTAGCTTGGGAGGGCGAGATCATGGTAGCACCTCCCTACCGGCGGTCGGCCGCGCGGGCCGCGCCCTCGGTGAAGCCGTCGCTCACGGCGGTGGGCACCGTCACCACGGCGCTGCCGGACTTCTTCACCGTCTCGTACTGCATGAGCATGGTGCGCAGCGCCAGGGCCGCGTCCGGGTCGCCGTAGGCCCGCGCCGCCTCGGCCAGCATCTCGGCCAGGTCGGCCTCCACGCTCGCCACGGCCATGCGGGCGTTCTTCTCACGGTCGGCCTGGGCCTCGAGCGACATGACCTCCACCAGCTCGTCGGGAATGACGATGTCGCGCACCTTCACCGAGATGATGTCGACGCCCCAGCTGGCGGCCTCCTTCTCGATGTCGGCTTTGATCTCCACGTCCAGCTGGTCGCGCCGCAGCGCCACCTCGGCCACGGTGGAGCGGCCCACCGCCTCGCGCATGGCCGTCTGCGCGAGGAACGACACCGCCGCGTAGTAGTCCTCCACCTCGGTGCACGCCTTCTCCGCGTCCCACACCACCCAGAACAGCACCGCGTCGATGTTGACGGGCACGAGATCGGCCGTGAGCGTCTTCTCGGCGTAGAACGGCGTGGCGATGACGCGCTGGTCTACGCGGATGGTGCCGTGCTCGATGATGGGAATGGTGAAGTAGAGCCCCGGCCCCACCACGCGCGCGAGCTTGCCGAAGCGCAGCACCACCACCTTCTCCCACGACAGCGCGATGTGGATGGACGACAGCGCCAGCAGCGCCACGACCGCCATGAGGCAGATGAGCCCGAAGTCGACGCGCCCAAGCACCGCCCAGCCTGCGCCGAGCACCGCCGCGCAGGCGGTGAAGAACACGGCGATGTTGAAGATGACGGCACCGTTGCGCGAGGACTTGCGCGGCACGTAGGAGGTGGCGGCGCGCACCTCGGCCTCCTTGTCGTTGAACGGGTAGGGGGCGTCACGCGCCACGCGCCCGGCAGGCTGACGGCGCGCGCCGGCCCGATCCGCCCGGTTATCCCACTTCGCCACGATGGCCTTCCCTTCCGGCGCGCGAGGCGCCTTCCCGTATCGCGCGTCCCGAAGGCAGCGCGTTCTTCCTCATCTCCTGGCCGGGCGACGGCGCGGCGGGCGGGTCGCCCCGCCGGCACGGCTCGCCGACCGGCGCCTATCCCACCAAGCCGAACATCAGCTCTGGCATCTGCGTCACGTCGTAAGCCGCCAGGCCCACCGCGATAAGACGCAGGGCCAAGCCGCCGGCGAGCAGGCAGCCCGCCGCCCACAGCAGCTGCGTGCGCGCGTTGCCGTGCGTGAGGAACCGCTCGAGCACGAGCGGCGCCGCCAACCCCACGACCACGAGGCCGCCCCAGAACAGGGGCGCCAAGCCGCCGGTCACGAGCGCGTCGGCGGCAGCGCGCGTAGCGGCGCCGGCGAAGAGCCACGCCACGTAGGCGGCCAGCGCAAGCGCCTCGAGTGCCGCCACGAGGGTGTCGGCGCCGCTGAGCGCGCCGAGCGCGCGGACGTAGGCGTAGCGCGACTCGACGAACACGACAGCCGCGAACACGCAGGCCAGCCCGCACGACACGGACGACAGCGTGAGCACCGTCGGCAGCAGCGGCGCCTGGTAGGCCGCGACCGACGCAAGCGAGCTCAGCAGCATGCCCGTGTAAGCCGCCGCCACAAGGCCGGCCGCCGCGCCGGCGAGCGCGAGCGCGCGCATGAGCGCCCCCGGCGGCTCCCAGCCGTCAAGAAGCGATGCCGCCGAGAACGCAGCCGCCAGCACGAGCGCCGCGGCGAGAGCCCACGCGCCCACCGCCATAGGCGTGAGCGCCGGCGCCGCGAACAGGGCGAGCAGGCGGTCGGGGCGCCCGACGTCGGCCACCAGGCACAGCACGCCCACGGCCAGCACCACCACGCAGGCGGGCCAGGCGCGGGCATAGAGCTCGCCCGGCAGCGCGAGCGCACCG
Organism: Enterorhabdus sp. P55; assembly: GCF_009911695.1. GTDB lineage: Bacteria > Actinomycetota > Coriobacteriia > Coriobacteriales > Eggerthellaceae > Enterorhabdus. The sequence continues at coordinate 3,335 of NZ_QWKK01000021.1, forward strand.
GCCAGCCGCCCGACGCCGGCGCCGGGTCGGCGCCAGCGTGGGTTGGCCAGCTCAAGGGCGGAAAGCACCGCCGCCAGCCCGGCGCCGGTGCCGCCGAGAAAGAGGTATCCCGTCGTCAGCGCATTGAACAACCGAGCCCCCTCGCCCTCGCGCGCCGCCGGCCCGCCGGCCGCCTGCGCGCCGCGCCGCCTTCGTCATTTACTCAATGTCGCAATACTTTACGACATTGGCAGTATAACGCCGAAAAGCGGCGTCCTCACGCAGAACGCCCGCCCTCCCTTTGCTATCCTAGGGCGAAACGCCCGCGCCGCAGCGCCCGGGCCCGTCGAAGATGAGGAGCACCCATGCAGATCACCCCTGCTGAAATCGCCGAGACCCTGGCCATGGTGAACCGGCAGAACCTCGACATCCGCACCATCACGCTGGGCATCAACCTGCGCGGCTGCGTGGACACCGACGTCGACCGCCTGGCCGCCAAGGTCTACGACCGTATGACCAGCGCCGCCGAGCACCTCGTGCCCACCGCCGAGCAGCTCGAGCGCGAGTTCGGCATCCCCATCGTCAACAAGCGCATCTCCGTCACGCCCATCGCCGAGATCTGCGCCGCCGTGGCCGCCCAGGACCTCTCCCCCGTAGCCGTGGCCATGGACCGCGCAGGCCGTGAGGTGGGCGTCGACTTCGTCGGCGGCTTCTCCGCCCTCGTGCAGAAGGGCGCCTCGGCCGCCGACCACAAGCTCATGGACTCCATCCCCGCAGCGCTGGCCGCCACCGACCGCGTATGCGCCAGCGTCAACGTGGGATCCACCCGCGCCGGCATCAACATGGACGCCGTGCTCAAGATGGCCGGCGTCATCAAGAAGGCCGCCGAGGCCACGGCCGACCGCCAGTGCATCGGCGCCGGCAAGCTCGTGGTGTTCTGCAACGCCGTGGAGGACAACCCCTTCATGGCCGGCGCCTTCCACGGCTCCGGCGAGGCCGACGAGGTAGTGAACGTGGGCGTCTCCGGCCCCGGCGTCGTGCGCGCGGTGCTGGCCGATCTGCCCCAGTCCGCCGACCTGACCACCGTGGCCGAGGCCATCAAGGCCACCGCCTTCAAGATCACCCGTGCCGGCGAGCTCATGGCCCGCGAGGCCTCGCGCCGCCTCGGCGTGCAGAAGGGCATCCTCGACCTGTCGCTGGCCCCCACCCCCGCCGAGGGCGACTCGGTGGCCGAGATCCTCGAGGCCATCGGCGTGGGCCAATGCGGCGGCCCCGGCACCACCGCAGCGCTCGCCATGCTCAACGACGCCGTGAAGAAGGGCGGCGTCATGGCCTCGTCGTCGGTCGGCGGCCTGTCAGGCGCGTTCATCCCCGTCTCCGAGGATGCCGGCATGATTCGCGCGGCCGAGGACGAGGCGCTGTCCATCGAGAAGCTCGAGGCCATGACCTGCGTGTGCTCGGTGGGCCTCGACATGATCGCCATCCCCGGCGACACCTCGGTGGAGACCATCTTCGGCATCATCGCCGACGAATGCGCCATCGGCATGATCAACTCCAAGACCACCGCCGTGCGCATCATCCCCGCCATCGGCAAGCAGGTGGGCGACCGCCTCGACTTCGGCGGACTCCTCGGCTACGCGCCGGTCATGCCGGTCAACCAGCACGCCGGCAGCGTGTTCGCCCATCGCGGCGGCCGCATGCCCGCGCCGCTCAACTCGCTCAAGAACTAGCGCGGCCTCACGGGAGCGCGCAAGCACGCGGGGCGCCGCCTGACCGGCTGGCGCCCCGCGTCACGTCGGGGGCAGAGCGCCGCAGGCGCCCCCCCCGGTACGCCACGCCTCTGGCGTGACACAGGGCGGCATGTCCCAGCACGGCGTCCCACCCGCGCGGCGCATCCCGCCCCCCGGCACGACGACCCTACCCCCCCGCCGCTGCCACTTTTTCACGCCCATATGGTACTGATCGTCAGTTTGGTACGGTATGAGGGCGTCTCGATGATGCAAGACAGGCGTCCTTGCTGGCGATAGCGTCTGTTTTCCCAGGTCACGATTTCCTCCACCGCCGGTCTTGCACCCGCGCGGAGCTTACGACCGTACCGAACTGACGAAACGTGCCAGGAATCAGCTGAAAGCTGGCAACAGGGCGCGGACCGCGCCATTCCAGCGCTCCACACCAGAGCCCCAGCGCATCATCCGGTCTGCGCGCCCGCTATCCCTCGTAGACGGCGCGCACCAGGTACTCCACGTTGCCCCCGGCACCGCGGATGGACGATTCCACCACGCCCGTGACCGCAAACCCGACGGCCTCGAGCGCCGCGCGCACCTCCTCCACCGTGCGGGCGCGCACCGCATCGTCACGGACGATGCCGCGGTCAGTCTCGTCGTGACGCGATTCGAACTGGGGCTTGACCAGGCCGACAAACACCGTCCCCGGCGCACAGAGCCCGGCGATCACCGGCGCGAGCGGCGCTAGGCCGATGAAACTCACGTCTATCACGATGAGGTCGAAGGGCGCGCCGAGCGCCACCGGGTCAGCCTCGCGGATGTTCGTGCGCTCAAAGACACGCACCCGCCCGTCCTGCCGCAGCTTCCACGCCAGCTGACCGTAGTTCACATCCAGGGCCGCCACCTCGGCGGCGCCGGCTTGGAGCAGGCAGTCGGTGAAGCCGCCGGTCGACGAGCCTATGTCGAGGCAGCGCATTCCCGTGACGTCCTGCCCAAACGCGTCAAGCGCGCCGCGCAGCTTATGCCCCCCACGCGACACGTAGGCGCGCCGCCCGCGCAGGAACACGTCGGCATCGGGCCGCACCTTGACGGCGGCGCTCGTCACGTACACGTCATCCACGCGCACCTCGCGGGCCACCACCGCGCGCAGCACCTCACCAGCATCGACAAAGTCACCGCGGGCGACCAGCAGCTCGTCAAGGCGAACCTTCTTGGGCTTTCGGGAGGCAGCCGCAGGTGACGGCCCGACGGGATCCCGCCTGACGCCCGGCGTGCCGGGGGCTTCGATTGTCGCGTTATCGTCCATGGACGCCATTATACCGGGCGCGCGGCAGGAGGACGGCAGAGGCCGGCAGCCCGGCGAAACCCGCCCGAGGAGCGCTCCGCCGCCCATCGGAGACACGCGGGACGCCGGCCCCGCGCAAGCGCCCCAAAACGCACGGACGCCGGCCCGCAGGCCGGCGTCCGATCGCAAGGCGCCCGTCAGGCGGGCCGCTAGTCGACGATCTCCTCGAAGGCGTCCTTCGGCAGGCCGCACACCGGGCACGTCCAATCCTCGGGCACATCCTCCCACAGGGTGCCGGGCTCGACGCCGCCCTCAGGGTCGCCGAGGGCCTCGTCATAGATGTAACCGCAGGGGCACAGGAACTTTCTCATGGGGAACTCCTCCCATCCGGGCCCCGCCGCCCGCCGGCTCCAGGCCAGCGCCGCAGCCGAAGCCGCTGTCATGACACCGTCCAGACTACCCCCGAGCACGCGCCTCCACCCCACACGTACCCGCATCGTATGAAAGCCGTAGGAAAGAAAATGGCCATTTGCTTCGAAATTCCGAGGTTCGGAGGGCCGAATACACCCGATTCCGGCACGCGTTAACCCTAAAGATTTTGGCGACCTGGGAAAACACCCCGTACATCCGCCGGCAGGCGCCCGAGCGCCTCGGAATTTCGAAGCAAATGGCCAAAAACGCCGACTCCCCGCGCACGCGCACCAAAAAAAGCGCGTCCCACAGGGGGACGCGCCTTCCCGGCAGCCCTCGTCGCGCCGCGCCGCGCGCCGACGCGCTACGGCAGCAGCAGCTGGGCGATCTGGACGGCGTTGAGCGCCGCGCCCTTGCGGATCTGGTCGGCCACGTTCCAGAAGGCCAGGCCATGCGGCACCGTGGGATCCTTGCGCAGGCGCCCCACGAAGGCGCCGTCGGTGCCGGCCAGCAGGCCGGGCATGGGGTAGACGTTGCCCGCCGGGTCGTCCATCACGGTGATGCCCGGTGCCGCCTCCAGGGCCGCGCGCGCCGCCTCCACCGTCACCTCGTCGGCAAACTCCACGTTGATGGACTCGCCGTGGCAGCGCAGCACGGGCACGCGCACGCAGGTGGCGGCCACCTGGACGCGGTCGTCGCCCAGGATCTTCTTCGTCTCCGCCACCATCTTCCACTCCTCCTTGGTGGAGTCGTCCTCGAGGAACTTGTCGATGTGCGGAATGCAGTTGAACGCAATGCGGTGCTGGAAGGCGCCCACGGTCAGCTCCTCGTCAGGCGTGCCGTCCAGGAACTCCCGGGTCTGGTCGTAGAGCTCGGCCATGGCCGGCGCGCCGGCGCCCGAGGCCGCCTGATAGGTCGACACCACCACGCGCGTGATGGGCGCCAGGTCGTAGAGCGGCTTCAGGGCCGCCACCATCTGGATGGTCGAGCAGTTGGGGTTGGCGATAACGCCGGAGTGCCACGCCACGTCGCCCGGGTTCACCTCGGGCACCACCAGCGGCACGTCCGCGTCCATGCGGAAGGCGCTCGAGTTGTCGATCATGACGGCGCCGGCCGCCACCACCGCCTCGCGCATGGCCTCGGACACGCCGGAGCCGGCCGAGAACAGCGCAATGTCCACGCCCTCGAAGGACTCGGGCGTCATCTCCTGCACGGTCAGGTCGCCAGCCGGCACCTGGCCGCAGCCGTCGAAGGGCACCTTCTTGCCGGCCGACCGGGCGCTCGCCAGAGCGCGCACCTCGCTCGCGGGAAAGTCCAGGTCGTGCAGCACGCGCAGGAACTCCTGGCCCACCGCGCCCGTGGCCCCCGCCACGGCCACCACCGGATGGGCGGGCATCTCCTTAGTCCAGGTCATAGAGCATTCCTCTTCTCTCAGTCAGCGGCCGCCGTCTGCGGCCGCGGGCTCGCCGGAAGGCCGGCGAAGTCAGCGAAGCCAGCCGCAGGCCCCAGGGCCAGGCGACAGCCCAGGCGCCTAGCGCCCCTTCTTCATCTTGGCGGCGATCTCCTCGGCAGACAGCTGCGTCTCCTCGAACACGCTCTCGGAGTCCAGGCCGAAGGCGGTGTGCAGGCAGCGCACCGCCTGAACCGTCTGGGCCGCGTCCACCACCACCGACAGGCGGATAGGTGACGTGGAGATGGCCAGGATGTTGATCTGGTTCTCGCCGAGGGTCTGGAAGGCGCGCGCCGCCACGCCCGGCGAGGACTTCATGCCGGTGCCCACCAGGCTCACCTTGGCGATGTCCTCGTCCACGACGAACTCGCGGGCGTTGATCTCGGGCAGGATGCGCTCCATGGTGTCGACCGCGCGGGACAGGTCGGCGCCAGGGCAGGTGAAGCTGATGTCGGTGATGCCGTCCTCGGAGATGTTCTGGATGATCATGTCGACGCTCACCGCGTTGGTCGCGAGCGCCGAGAACACCTTGGCGGCCACGCCGGTGTTGTCCGGCACGCCGCGCACGGTGACCTTCACCTCGGAGGTATCGTGGGCAATGCCCGTGATGACCGCTTCCTCCATGTCCGTCTCCTCCTTGATGTAGGTGCCTTCCGCCTCGGAGAACGCCGAGCGGGAGTGGATGACCACGTTCCATTTGCGCGCGAACTCAACCGCGCGGCTTTGCAGCACGCCCGAACCGGCGCTGGCCAGCTCGAGCATGTCGTCGTAGGAGATCTCGTCGAGCTTCTTGGCGCGCGGCGCCACGCGCGGGTCGGTGGTGTACACGCCGTCAACGTCCGAGTAGATCTCGCACACGTCCGCGTTGATGCCCCAGGCCACGGCCACCGCCGTGGTGTCCGAGCCGCCGCGGCCGAGCGTGGTGATGTCGCCGTTGGCGTCGATGCCCTGGAAGCCGGCGATGACGGGAATGACGCCGGAGGCGAGCGCCGCCTCGATGCGCTCGTTGTCCACCTTCGTGATACGCGCCTTGTTGTGAGTGCCGTCGGTCATGATGCCCGCCTGGCGGCCGGTGAAGCTCATGGCCTTGCAGCCGAGCGCCTCGATGGCCATGGCCAGAAGCGTCATGGACACCTGCTCGCCGGTGGAGAGCAGGCGGTCCATCTCACGTGAGGGCGGGTTGTCGTTGATGGCGTTGGCCAGGCCCACGAGCTCGTCGGTGGTCTTGCCCATGGCCGACACCACCGCCACCACCTGGTTGCCGTTCTGCCGGATGCGCACGAGGCGCTTCGCGACGTTCTTGATGCGCTCAGGGGAGGCGACCGAGGTGCCCCCGAACTTTGCGACGATGAGTGACATGGCAAGTCTTTCCGAATCGAGGCCCGCAGACGAGGCGCCGGACGTACGAGCCCAGCGTCGCATCACTATAGCAAAAACGCCACCCTTCCGGCGGGGCGGGCGCCCATTCGCGGCTGGTGGCCGGGCCGGCGGGCGGATGGCCAGGCGCACGCCCGACAAGGGCAAGGCAGCCGCGAGGCGCGCTGCGGGAGGGAGGCGCGCCTCGATGGCCCGCGCCCGACGGGGCGGCACCCTAGGCGCGCGGCTCCTGAGCGGCGCGGACGGCGTCAAAGGCCGCAGTGAGGTACACCACGTTGGCGAGCGCGATGACGCAGTAGCGCAGCATGGTCTTCTCGGACGAGGCGGTAGTGCCGGTCTCGGGGATGTCATCGGCCTCGCCGAATACGAAGGCGATGGCCGCCTCCAGCTGCTCGCAGAAATAGTCGTAGGCCGTGGCCGTGTCGTAGGTGACGCGCTGCATGGCGCAGAACAGGCTGATGTTCTCCATGGAGAGCACCGTCTTGGCGCAGGCGACGAAGACGAGATAAGCCAGCTGGTCAGCGCCGTAGCGCTTCTTGACGGGGCCAGGCACGATGCCCTGCTTCACGTAGTTGCTGACCATCGACGAGGTGAGCGCGGGCACGCCGAGCGGGGCGAGCACGCCGTTCACGTAGGCCACCACCTGCTCGAGGTAGAGCCCCACGTCGGGCACGTCGCGGAAGCGCGGCAGGCGGAAGTCGCGCGGAGCAGGCACGACGGCGGGCGAGCCGCCTTCTCCCGTCCGGGTCGCGCCGCCGGGTGCGCCAGATGCGGAGCACGCTGATATGTCGGTCGCCTTGCTCATGGTTCGGGATTCTAACCGCGCTCCCCAGCTCATGCAACAAGATGCCGAAAACCGATGAAGTTTCCCATATCTGTCTTAAAGGTTTTTCAATACCTGATAAACTAGTTTGCTAAAACTGATGCAAAGCGATAGGAGCATCCCATGAAACGCGTCATCATCGCCGACTCGTCCGCCGACCTGACAAGCCTCGACTCCCTCCCGAACGCTGCGGGCATCCCCTTCGGGTTCGCCCCGCTCAAAGTGGCCGCAGGCGAGCGTCACTTCGTCGACGACGGCACGGCCGACATCCCGGCTATGACCGACTTTCTCGCCTCCTACCAGGGAAGATCAGGAACGGCCTGCCCCTCAGTGGGAGAGTGGGAAGCCGCCTTCCAAGACGGGGACGAGGTGTTCGGCGTGGTGATGACCTCCACGCTCTCGGCCAGCTACGAGTCGGCCTCCATGGCACGCGAGGCCTACGAGGCCGCCCACCCCGGCCGCCGCGTCCACCTGATCGACTCGCTCTCCACTGGCCCGGAGATGCGCCTCATCGTGGAGGAGCTCGCCGCGCTCATCACCGCCGGCCTGCCCTACGAGGACGTCTGCGACGCCATCGACGCCTACCGCCGGCGCACGCACCTCGCCTTCGCGCTCCAGTCGCTCACCAACCTGGCCAACAACGGGCGCGTGAGCCCGACGGTGGCCAAACTCGCCGGGCTGCTGGGCGTGCGCGTGGTGGCCCGCGCCTCGCAAGCCGGCGACATCGAGCCCATCGCCAAGTGTCGGGGCGAGAAGAAGGCCCTCGCGGCGCTCCTCGACGAGCTTAGGCGCGGCGGCTTCGCGGGCGGCAAGGTGCGCATCTCCCACGTGCTCGACGAGCCTCTGGCCGAGCGCCTGGCCAACCTCGTCGTCGATGCATATCCCACAGCCGACGTGGCCCTCTACCCCGCTGGCGCCCTCTGCAGCTTCTACGCCGAGCGCGGAGGCCTCCTCGTCGGCTACGAAGGCGCCGAGGCCTAGCCGCGGAGGGGCGGCGCGCACCGCCCGCGCTGCCACGCCGCCTACGGAGAGCGGTTCCTGCACAGTTTCGACGACTTTGCGACAAATCCCAGCGAGTCGGAAAAGGCACGAATCCCTAGCCCCTGGTCACGGTTATTCTCATGTGCGCATAGTCACGATAAAGGGAGGGCATGCGCCCGAAAAGCCGCGCTAGGCGTCACAAAGTCGTCGAAACTGTGCAGGAACCGCCCGATTCGCGCGAGGCAGCCCCGCTGCCCGCCTCGCGCGAATCGCCGGGAGATCAGCGCACGATGGCCAGGAGCTCGACGTCGAAGGTCAGGTCGTGGCCGGCCAGCTCATGGTTGTGATCGAGGTAGACGACACCGCCCTCGATGCGGTCGACCCTCACCCGCGCTGCGCCGCCCGGAACGGGCAGCACGATGAAGCTCCCGACGGGAAGCCGGGCCGCCCGAGGCAGCTGCGCCTCGGGCACCGCCTCCACGAGCGACTCGTCGTAGACGCCGTAGGCCTCGGCGGCGGAAATGGTCACCGTGCGGCGCTCACCCGCCGCCATCTCGCCCACCACGCGCTCGAAGCCGGCGATCATCCGGCCGTCGCCTATCGTGAACTTGAGCGGCCTCCCTCGGCGCCTGCTGCCGTCGAACTCCGTCCCGTCCTCAAGCGTGCCCACGTAGCGCACGCGCACCCTCTCTCCCACCTTGGCCATGACGCCCTCCTCGTCCGCCGCTCCGCTGCCGCCGCGCCCGCCCGCGCGCCGCGAAGCTAGCCGCCCACAGGCGGATGCGCCCGCCGCAGCCATTCTAACCCCCCCCCGACGACCCCGCCCGCAAGCCGGGCCGTCCGCGCCGGCATTCGGCCAGGTCCCAGGCGAGCCAGGCGGCGGCCCCGCAAGAACGCGACCCGGCCCGCCCGTGCGCGAGGCGTCTAGCAGGGGGCGCCCCGGCGCTTCGCTGGGCCCCCGGGGCAAGAGGAGCACCCGCCCCTCCTCTTGCGTGCCGCTCCGCACGGGAGGGGGCATCGGCGGCTTCATGTCGGGGGAAGCCCCGGTTTTGGCCATTTTCAGCGCGTTTTACGCAAGCGGTCAGGCCCTTAGCGGAGCACAGCGACGCTCCCCCAACTCATGACCTGGGAAAACGCGGAACGCCGCCAAGGCGCCCGGCCATCCGAACGCTCTCTATCGCGTAAACCGTAGGGAAATTGGCCAGAAACTCGCAGAAAAGCCACCCAGCCGCCAAGCGCGCCGCGGCAACGGCCCGCCCGGCGAGCGGGCCCTCGCCACGGCAGAAAGCCGCCGACGCGCCAAGGGCCCGCTACGCCGCCGGCCCGTCCTCGTAAACGCCGGCGGGCACCCGCGCCATCAGGATGAATCCCGCCACGAACAGCACGGCGATCGACAGCACGCCAGCCGAGGGATTACCCGTGATCTGCGTGAACAGGCTCACGAAAAAGGTGCCCATCACCGCGGCGTACTTGCCGAAGATGTCGAAGAAGCCGAAGTACTCGTTAGCGTGCTCCTTCGGGATGATCTTGCCGAACTCGCTGCGCGAGAGCGCCTGGATGCCGCCCTGGAACAGCCCCACGCAGATGGCGAGGATCCAGAACTCGAAGGCGCTCGTCAGGAAGAACGCCGCGAACAGCGTGATGCCGAAGTACGCCGCCACCGCCACCAGCAGCATCCGGCGCGTGCCGAAGCGCGTGGCCAGGCGTCCGTAGGCGATGGCCGAGGGGAACGCCACGAACTGCGTCACCAGCAGCGCCAGCACCAGCTGCACCGAGTCGATCCCCAGCTCGGTGCCGTAGCTCGTCGACATCTTGATGATGGTGTGCACGCCGTCGATGTAGAAGAAGTACGCGAGCATGAACAGCAGGATGCGCCGGTCTCGCGCGATGTCCCTCATCGTGGTCCCGAGGCCCCGGAACGTGGCGCGCATGAGATGCGGCTGACGCGGCTTGTAATGCGTCTGGTGGACGTTGCGGATGACGGGCACGCTGAACGCCACCCACCACGCGGCCGTGATGACGAAGGCGATCTTCATCCCCGTGCCCACATCGATGCCGATAGCCGGACCGCCGAGCACCACCGCCAGGCACGCCACGAACGGAATGCACGAGCCGATGTAGCCCCAGGCGTAGCCGTTCGACGACACCACGTCATAGCGCTCCTCGGTAGTGGCGTCCACGAGAAAGGCGTCATAGAACACCATCGACCCGTTGAGCATGATCGACGAGATCACGTACACCACGAGGAAGGCCAGCGCATGGGTGGGCACGCCGAGCGCCGCGCAGGCCACCGCGCCCGTGCCGATGAACCCGATGAGGAACTTCTTCTTGTTGCCCTTGAGGTCGGCCAGGCTGCCGAGCACGGGCATGAGCAGCGCCAAGATGAGCGAGGCCGCCGTCTCGGCATAGCCCCAGGCCACCACCACCGACGAGCCAGGCTCGGCCAACGTGGCGAAGTAGACGGGAATGAGCGCGGTGGACAGCATCACGAACGCCGAGTTCCCCACGTCGTAGAGCACCCAGCTGCGCTCCTGCTTCGTCATCTTCATGACCATGGCACGCGTCCCTCGCCTTCTTGAAAAACAGGGCCGCGGCCCCTACAATACCCTGCCTACCCTAGCACGTTCCGCCTGAGCGGACGCGACCGCTCGGCCGGCGTCCCCGCCGGGCCTGAGAACCGGCCGGAAAGTTGGTCACGCTTGGGCAACACGGCCCACGCGACAACCGTTCTATTGTATATGATGGGGAATGGATCGGCACCGCATCGGCCGCCAGCAGAAGGGAGCACCCATGCCCGCCCTCATAACCCATGACGCCTTCGGGCGCGACGTCTACGCAGACCGCTTCGAGTTCATCGGGGTGAGCCGCGACGAATGCGAGGCCTTCCTCCTAGGCAACCAGGGGCCCGACCCCCTGTTCTACGCGGTGGCCAGCCCCCGGTTGCGCGCCGCGCACCGCCTGGGATCGCTCATGCACTCCCAGAAGCCGGCCGAGCTGCTGAACGCGCTCAAGCGCTCGCTCGCCTTCCTCGCGCCGGAGGATCGCGCCGTCGGGCGCGCCTACGCGCTCGGATTCGTCTGCCACTACTTGCTCGACTCCACGGCACACCCCCTCGTCTTCGGACAGCAGTACGCCCTGTGCGATGCCGGAGAGCCGGGCCTCACGCGCGCGAACGGCGGAGACGTGCACGCCCTCATCGAGAGCGAGCTCGACGAGCTGGTGCTCACCGTGCGTCGCCGCTCCTCCATCGCGGAGTTCGACCCCTCAAGCGAGATCCTCAAGGCCTCCGACCACGTGCTCGACGTGGTGTCGTCGATGTACGCCTTCATGGCCATGGACGTCTACGGCCTGGCCGTGCCGGCCGACGCCTTCAGGGCCTCCGTCAAGCTGTTCCGCCGCGTCCAGCGGCTGTTCTGGTCGCCCACGGGAACGAAGCGCGCGGTCATCGGCAGCATCGAGTCCCTCGTGCGGCCCTTCTCGTTCTACCGCGCCATGAGTCACCGCGCCGAGCCGCTCACCGAGAGCGCCTTCGACAACCCGGGCCACGAGCCGTGGAAGAACCCCTTCACCGGCGAGGTGCGCACGGAAAGCTTCCTCGACCTGTTCGACGAGGCGCGGGGGAAGGCCGGCGCGCTGCTCGACGCCTTCGACGCCGCTGGGTTCGACGAGGCGGCGGCCCACGCCCTCACCGGCGACCTCGACTTCTCCGGCGAGCCCACCGTCGCCACCATCGTGGCCGTGGAGAGCGCCGACGATTCGACCCCGCGTCCCGCCCCGGCGCGCTGACGTCATGCTCGAGGTCGCCATCGCCATACCGTTCTGGCTTGAGCTGGCCGCCGCCCTGACCGGCGGCCTGTCCGGCGCCATGAGCGCGGTGCGCGCCCGCTTCGACATCTTCGGGTGCGTGTTCATCGCCTGCGCCACGGGCCTCGGCGGCGGCATCACCCGCGACGTGCTCTTGCAGGACTACGGCATCTACGCGTTCCAGAACCCGTCGCTGCTGCTCTCCTGCGCTGTGGCCGGCGTGGCCGTGTTCTACTTCGGCAAGCTGGCCACCTACCTCGACCCCATCGTCGACCTGCTCGACAACCTGTCCGTGGCCATGTGGGCCATCATCGGCGTGGGCAAGTCGATCTCGGCGGGACTTGACGTGGTGCCCTCCATCATCCTGGGAACCATCACGGCCATCGGCGGCGGCGTCATGCGCGACGTGCTGATGAACCGCCCGCCCGAGGCCTTCCAAGCCGGCCCGCTCTACGGCAGCGCGGCGCTCGTGGGCTGCGCCGCCTTCGGCCTCATGCGCGAGTACCACTTCTTCCCGAGCCTGGCCGCCGGCATGTGCGCCGCGCTCGTGCTGGGCATCCGCTACGGCAGCCTCGTCTTCGGATGGAGCACCCGGCCGCCGCGCGACTACAGCGACAAGGTGACGAACGCCGTGGTCAAGCCCATGCAGTTCGTCGCGCGCAAGGCCCGCGTGCCGCTGGGAAAGACCGCGCGCGATCGCGGCGACAGCGGGCGGCTCGCCCGTGCCGCGCGGTTGTGGACGCGCTTCTACAACCGCGTCTCCGGACGGTGGATGGAGCTGCGCGACACGGGCCGTGACGATGGGCGCAGCCCCCACGGCAGCTGTGCCGAGGGAGCGGAGGCCGACTGCGTCCACTGGGACGACGTGCCGCCCGAAGCTGACGTGCCCTACCGCATGGCTCCCCCGCCCCGCCGCCCAGGCGGCCGCGGCAGCGCAGGCGAGCCCGAGGCCGTCGGACGCGACGCGAGCCGGCGCGATGAGGGCGGCCCAGGCGCGCCCGATCCGAGCGACCGCCTCTTCGTCAACCGCGATGAGCTGCGCCGCGTCATGGGCGCCATCGACGGCCACACCGACGCCGAGCCCCGCGATCCCCTCGAGCCCCGCAGCTAGGCGGGGGCACCGGCCCCGCGCCGCAGCGCACCGTCCTCCGCGCCACGCACCCGCCCCACGCCGCGAGCCTTCTCTCCCGCCGGCTCCACGCCGCCACGCCCCACGCCACGCCGTCGGGCACCCGCCTCACGCACCCGCCCCGCGCACCGCGCCGCACGAAACCGACCCCCAATGCACGAGGGGCCCGGCTGCGCAAGCCGGGCCCCTCCCCCCCCTCGGACGCCAAGCGTCCTACAGGTTCTTGAGCAAGATGGTGTTCATCACATCGGCGGCGTGCTCGCACGCGTCGCAGCACTTCTCGATGCGGCTGTAGATGCGCGACCAGCGCAGCACGTGCATAACGTCGACGTCCTCCTTGGTGTGGAGGTTGCGCATGGCGCTCAAATACAGCGCGTCGCCCTCCTCCTCGTAGGTGTTGACATCCACGATGAGCTGCTTGAACGTCTTGGACTTCTTGAAGTTGCGGAAGTCCTCCATGGCCTTGTCGAGGGCCTCGCAGCTCTTCTTGACCAGCTTGGCGAAGCGCACGGCATCCTCGGGCATCACGCGGGCGTCGCACATGTAGACCTGCTGCAGCACGGCCTCCACGTTGTCGAGCACGTTGTCGAGCGCCTGGGCCAACTCCACGATGTCCTCGCGGTCGATGGGCGGCATGAAGTCCACCGCCGCGTTCTGGAAGATGCTGTGGTTGATGTCGTCGCCCTGATGCTCCAGCTCGTGGATGTCCTCCAGCGTGCTGACGAGCGACGCCGAGTCGGTGAACGACTTGAAGCTCTCCAGCAAAAGCTCAGACTCGCGCACCGCCAGCTCAGAGAGCTTCTCGTACGCCTCGAAGTAATCGAACTTGTTCTTTCGCGCCATGGGAGACCTTTCTTGAGACTTACAGAATGATGAGGAACAGCTTCGCGCAGAGGTAGCCGAGAATGCCGCAGCCGGGGAAGGTGAGCACCCAGGTCTTCACCATGTCGATGGCGATGCTCCACTTGACGGCCTTGCGGTTGCGTGCCGCGCCGACGCCCATGATGGCCGTGGTGTTGGTGTGGGTGGTGGAGACGGGCAGGCCGCCGAAGGTGGCCACCGCCAGGCTCACGCAGGTGGACAGACTGGCCGCGAAGCCCTGGAACGCGTCCATCTTCACCATGTCCACGCCGACGCTCTTGATGATGCGCTCGCCGCCCGCCGCCGTGCCGAAGCCCATGGACAGGGCGCAGAACACCATGAGCCACACGGGCAGCACCATGCTCGCGCCGGTCATGCCCATGCCGACGGCCATGGTGATGGCCAAGAGGAAGATGGACATGAACTTCTGGCCGTCCTGGGCGCCGTGCATGAAGGCCACGCCCGCGCCGGCGAAGATCTGCGCCCAGCGGAAGAAGCGGTTGGCCTTGGGGCGGTTGAGGTTGCGGCAGAAGAAGCCGAGCGCCTTGAAGTTGAGCCAGCCCAAGCCGAAGCCCATGAGCGTGGAGAGCAGGATGCCGTAGATGACCTTCATCCACTCAGCGCCGTTGATGGCGCCGAAGCCGCCCTGCACGGCGATGGCCGCGCCGGTGAGGCCTGCGATGAGCGAGTGCGACTGCGAGGTGGGGATGCCGAACCACCAGGCGGCGGCGCCCCACACGATGATGGCCACCATGGCTGACATGAGCGCGATGATGGCCTGGTGGGAGTTGCCGCCGAAGTCCACCATCGAGAAGATGGTCTGGGCCACGGCCGACGAGACGAGGGAGACGAGCAGCAGCCCGAGGAAGTTGCAGATGGCCGCCATGATGATGGCATGGCGGGGCTTCATGGCCCGCGTCGACACCACGGTGGCGATGGCATTGGGGGCATCGGTGGCGCCGTTGACGATGATGACGCCGACGTTGAGCAGGGTCACTACTGCCAGGACGGGGTTCGATACGAGCTCCGAGAGGAAAAGGGTCCACTCTATGGTCACGGAAGTCCTTCCACGCGGCCGGCCCCCAGGGGGCCAAAACGGTTCGCTGCGCAAACATATCAAGTTTACCCGAATTCTAGAAGAGCCCCTCGTCCCTCGCACCTCTTTTTCGCAGATGGAACGAACCCGTTGCCAACGGCGGGAGCAGCTCGCACGGCGCCCCCCCGCCAGCAGGCAGCCTCTGCAGGCGGGGGCCCGGGACGAAGCCTCGCAAACGCTCGGCTACTCCTCCTCGTCGCCGAAGCGGGCGAAGGTGCGGCGGCGCTCGGCGCCGATGGTGGTCAGGTCGTTGTGGCCGGGCAGCACCGCCGTGTCATCGGGCAGGAACGCGAGCTTCTTGATGGAGGCGGCCATCTGCTCCATCGAGCCGCCCTTGAAGTCGGTGCGCCCCACCGTGCCGGCGAACAGCGTGTCGCCCGACACGAGGATGGGCAGGCCGTCGGCGTGATTGCCGAACTGCGGGATGAGGAACAGGCAGATCGAGCCGGGGGTGTGCCCGGGCGTGGAGATGACCTTCCACGCCATGGACCCCACCGACACCACGTCGCCGTTCTCCACGCGGCGATCCACCGGGCAGGCCGGCGCGGCCTCCAGGAACGCGCCCGGCTCGGGATGCTCCACGCCCTCGGCGTCCGCCGCCGAGGCCACCACCTCGGCGCCCGTGGCCGCACGCAGGGCCGCGGCGGCTCCGGTGTGGTCGTTGTGGTTGTGCGTGAGCACGATGGCGTCAAGCCTCCGCTCGCCGAGCGCCACCAAGATGGCGTCGGCGTCGCACGACGGGTCGACCACCAGCGTGCCCTCCCCGTCCGAGATGATGTACACGTTGTTCTGGAGCTGGCCCATCACCAGGTACTCCACGTCGGCGCAGAGGCCTTGCACCTCGAACAGCTGCTTGTGCATCGCTTCCTCCTATTTCTTCTTGCTGCCGGCCTGGCCGGGAACCATGCGGTGGGCGTCGAAGACTCCCTCCACGTCAGTCAGCCGCTTGAAGGTGCGCTCGATCACCGCCAGGTCGGACACCTGGAAGAGGAAGCGCATCTCCACCATGCTGTCGCGGTGGGTGGTGGTGGTGCACGACAGCACGTTGGCGCCCGCCTCGGAGAGCACGCGCGTCACGTCGAGCAGCAGGTTCATGCGGTCGAGCGCCTCGATGGCTATCTCCACCTGGTAGGACGTGCCCTTCTGCGGCGTCCCCTCCCACGACACGTCGATGATGCGCTCGGGGTGCTTCTTGAGGTCGATGGCGTTGGGGCAGTCGGCGCGGTGCACCGACACGCCGCGCCCGCGCGTGACGAAGCCGAGGATCTCGTCGCCCGGCACGGGGTTGCAGCAGCGCGACAGGCGCACGAGCACGTCGTCGATCCCCTTCACCACGATGCCGTGGGACGAGTGCGTCTCGTGCTTCTTGGGACGCTTGACCGAGGTCAGCATGGGGGCCATGATGCCCGTCGAGCTGTCCGACATGCCGATCTGGGGCTTCTGCGCCTCCTCGTTGCCCTTGTCCACGAGGATCTTGAGCAGGCGGTTGGCCACGTGCTGGGCGCTCTCCTTGCCGGTGCCGATGTGCACGAGCATGTCGTCGGGATCGTTGAATCCCATAGCGTCGGCCACCGTGCGCAGGGCGCGCGTCGACTGGGCGTTGGAGATGCCCAGCCCGTGCTTGCGCATCTCGCGCGTGAGCCTATCGCGGCCGAACTGCAGGTCGTCGGAGCGCGTCACCTTGGAGAAGTACGAGCGGATCTTGCTGCGAGCGCTCGGCGTCTTCACCACGTTGAGCCAGTCGCGCGAGGGCCCGGCCGACTTCTGGGTGAGAATCTCCACGCGATCGCCCACCTGCAGCTCGTAGGTGAGCGGCACGATGGAGCCGTTGACCTTGGCGCCCACGCAGTGGTTGCCCACCTCGGTGTGGATGGCGTAGGCGAAGTCGATGGGCGTGGCCCCGGCGCGCAAGCTCATGACCTCGCCCTTCGGGGTGAACACGAACACCTCGGTGTTGTCGAGGTCCATCTTGAGCGACTTGAGGAACTCGCGCGAGTCCTCCGTCTCGTCCTGCCAGTCCACCATCTGGCGCAGCCAGGCCAGCTGCTGGTCGAGGGCATCCGCGCTGCCCCGGCCGCTGCCGCCCGACTCCTTGTAGCGCCAGTGCGCCGCCACGCCGTACTCGCTCGCGCGGTGCATCTCCTCGGTGCGGATCTGCACCTCGAGCGGGCGGCCCGCCGGCCCCATGACCGTCGTGTGGAGCGACTGGTACATGTTGAACTTGGGCATGGCGATGTAGTCCTTGAAGCGCCCCGGCATGGGATGCCACAGCGTATGGACGGCACCGAGGGCCGAGTAGCAGTCCTTCACCGACTTCACGATGATGCGCACGGCGATGAGGTCGTAGATCTCCGAGAAGCCCTTGCCCTTCTTCGACATCTTCTGGTAGATGGAGTACAGGTGCTTGGGACGGCCCATGATCTGGGCCTCGATGCCCACCTTGCCCATCTCGTCGTGGAGCACGTCGATGCAGTCCTGCAGGTAACCCTCGCGCGCGCCGCGCGACTCGGTGACCATGCGGCTGACCTGCTTGTACTTGTTGGGCTCCAGGTAGAAGAAGGCGAGGTCCTCCAGCTCCCACTTGATGGAGTTGATGCCCAGGCGATGCGCGATGGGCGCGTAGATCTCAAGCGTCTCGCGGGCCTTGAAGATGCGGCGGTCCTCGCGCAGGGCGGCGAGCGTGCGCATGTTGTGCAGCCGGTCGGCCAGCTTGATGACGATGACGCGGATGTCCTGGCTCATGGCCACGAACATCTTGCGGATGGTGGCGGCCTGCTCGTCGGTGAGGCTCTCCACCTCGATGCGCGTGATCTTGGTGACGCCCTCCACGAGCGCGCGCACCTGCGGGTTGAACTCGCGCTCCACGTCCTCGGAGGTCACCTTCGTGTCCTCCACCGTGTCGTGGAGCAGCGCCGCGCAGATGGTCTCGGCGTCCATGCGCAGATCGGCCAGGATGATGCCCACCTCGATAGGATGCACGATAAAGGGCTCCCCCGACTTGCGGCACTGGCCGCGGTGCGCCGCGTTGGCGAAGGCGAAGGCGCGCGCGAGCAGGGCCTCCTCGTCCGGCGAGAGATAGGCGCGCGTCAGCTCCTGGAGGTCGGCGAAGCGCTCCTCCGGCGTGCGGGAGGCGTGGTCAGGGCCGCCCCGGCCCACGCCGCGCACCACCGAGCGCTCGGCCACGTAGGGGCGCCCGAGCAGGGCGTCCACCGTCTGCTTCTGCGCCACGCCGGCGGCGGGCTCGCCGAGGAGCTCCTCGTGCGCGTCGGCGTCGTTGAGTCTCTGATCAGCGCCCATGGCGCATCCCTTCCCTTCTCTGATACCTGGCCGCGCCCGGCGCGGCCCGCGGGGCCAAAGCGACCCCTACCCCTCCCGGCGCCAGGCGCGCGGCACGATGGGGTGCGACACGCGAACGATAAGCCCCTGGGGGTCGGCGCGCAAGGCCCAGTCGCGGAACGACTCGAAGACGCTGCGCTCGCCGAGGCCCTCGCGGTAGCGCACCGAGTCGGTCAGCTCCACGCGCGAGGCGCCCTCCACCACGCGGATCCAGCGGGTGGGCACCCCGGCGCTGTAGGACACGCGGGTCTCGATGAGGCCCAGCTCGCGGAAGACGGCCACGCCGCACGCCGCCGAGCGCGGGCTCACCGCCCGCAGCGCGTCGGAGGCCTGGGCGGCCAGATCATCGTCGCTCAGGCAGAAGCTGTCGTTTGGCGTCTGGTGCTGGACCGCGCGCAGGCGGCGGTAGACCTGGGCCATCACGTCATGGTCGGGCGTCATGTCATGCAGGATGCGCTCGTTCACGGCGATGTCGCGGTGGCCGTAGAGCAGGTGCACGCCGGCCGGGCGGCCGTCGCGGCCCGCACGGCCGGCCATCTGGTTGAACTCCACCTCGTTGAACGGCAGGTGGTAGAGCACCACATGCCGGATGTCGGGGATGTCGATGCCCTCCCCGAAGGCCGACGTGGCCACGAGCACGAGCATCTCGCCCGTGCGGAACAGCTCCTCCACCCGCGCGCGCTCCTCACGCGAGAGCCCCGCGTTGTAGAAGCCGATGAGCGGCGCGAGCTGGGGCACGCGGCGGCGCAGCAGACGGGCCAGCGAGACCGACTGCTCGCGGGAGTTCACGTAGACGACCGTCTTCTCGCCCGCAGCCACGAGGTTGGCCAGGTAGTCGTCGCGTCCCTTGAGGTTGCGCTGGTCGTCGAGGTAGAGGTTGTCACGGCTCGTCTCGTCGATGACGCTCTCGGTGACGGGCAGCGTCTCGTCGATGTCGCGCGCCACCTCGTCGGGCGCGGTGGCCGTCACGGCCAGCACCACCGGCGCGCCCAGGCGCGCGACGGCCATGCCGAGCTGGGTGTAGGCCACCCGCTGGCCGGCCTTGGCCTGGCCGATGTGATGCGCCTCATCCACCACGACGAACCCGATGCGCCGGCTGGCAGCCAGCTCGTCGACGTGGAAGGCCAGGTACTCCGGCGTGGTGAGCACGATGTCCACCGCGCCGCTCGCAAGCCCCCGGTAGATGCGGGCGCGCTCCTCCGGCGACGACTCGCCGGTGAGCACCGCGCAGGTCAGCCCGAAGCGCTCCAGGGCCGCCGTCAGGTGGAAGGCCTGGTCGGCGATGAGGGCGCGCAGCGGGTAGACGAACAGGCTCGCCTCTCCCGCCGTGAGGGCGCGCAGGGCCGCATACACCTGGAAGGTGAGCGACTTGCCGCGGCCCGTGGCCATGACGGCCAGGGTGGACTGCCCGGCGCGCAGCCGATCGAGGATGGCGCGCTGGGAGGGATGCAGCTCGCGGTCGCCGATGAGGGCGCCCACGAGCTCGCGCTCGAGGGCGTCCGGGTCGCTGCGGCCGAGCGCCTCCCAGCGCTCGCGGCAGCCCAGGCGCTCGTCCAGGCGCTCGCAGGCGCCGCGCGGGGCACGCTCGCGCGCCGCGCAGCAGCCGTCGCCGCCGGCGTAGAGGTCGTCCACGAAGGACTGGGCGCGCGGGTCGAGGCAGGCGGTGAGCGCGCAGCAGGTGCGCGCCGGGGCCAGCGTGTCGAGCATGGCCTTCACCGACCGGCGGCCGCGCCACTCGTCCACCTGCACGGAGAAGGCGGCGTCCACCACGCTCTCCGTCCCCAGGAGCGCCTCGATGGAGGGGCAGTGGAACATGATGCCGGACACCGAGCAGCGGCCGTCCGAGAGCGTGCACGAGAAGTGGTTCTTGTCGGCGCCGACGGCCCGGCAGCTGGCCAGCGTGACGTTGCGCGCCAGGTAGGTGGGCACCGGGTTCTCCTGGCCGAAGGGCGCCAGCACGTCGAGCGCCTCCACGGCCGGCAGGGTGAGCTCCGAGAGCGTCACGCAGGCGTCCACGTCCACCCGGGGGTGGAAGTCGTCCTCAGGCAGGGCGTCCATGTAGGCGGCCAGCCGCTCAGCGAAGGCCGGCAGGTTGGCGGCCGGCACGGTGACGCCCACCGCCGCCTCATGGCCGCCGAAGCGCGTGACGAGATCGGCTGCCGACTCCACGGCGGCGAACAGGTTGACCGCGCCCACCGAGCGCCCCGACCCGCGCGCCTCGTCGCCGTCGATGGTGAAGAGCATGGCCGGCACGCCGTAGAGGTTCACGAGCCGGCTGGCCACGATGCCCTTGACGCCCTCGTGCCAGCCCTCGCCCCACACCACGAGCGCGCGTTGGCCGTGGTAGGCCTCCGCGGCGCGCGCCTTCGCTGTCTCGGAGAGCTCGGCCTCGATGGCGCGGCGCTGGGCGTTCACCTCCTCCAGGCGCTCGGCGAGCGCGCAGGCGTCGGAGAAGCTGTCGGACATGAGCAGGTCGAGCGCGAGCGAGGCATCGCCCATGCGCCCGGCGGCGTTGAGCCGCGGGATGAGCGAGAAGCTCAGGTTGGTGGCCGTGAGCGGGCCGGTGCAGCCGCAGGTGCCGATGAGCGCCGCGATGCACGGGCGCGGGTTCTCGTTCATGCGGGTCAGGCCCTCGGCCACGAGCGCGCGGTTCTCGCCGCGCATGGGCATGAGGTCGGCCACGGTGCCGAGGGTGGCCAGGTCGGTGTAGGAGCGCCACAGGTGCGGGTAGCCGAAGCGCGCCCCGAGGATCTGCACAAGCTTGAGGGCCACGCCCACGCCGGCCAGGATGGCGCTCTCGCAGCGCTCGTCCATCTTCGGATCGGCCACGGGCACGCCCTCGGGCACGAGCTCGGCGGCCTCGTGGTGGTCGGTGATGGCCACGGCCACGCCGTCGGCGACGATGGCGGCCACCTCCTCCTTGCAGGCGATGCCGCAGTCCACGGTGACGATGACGTCGGGCTCGAGCTTCTTCAGGCGCTCGTAGGCCGCCACGGTGATGCCGTAGCCCTCCTCGAAGCGGCGCGGGATGAAGGGCGTCGCCTTGCCGCCGAGCGCGCGCAGGCCGCGGGTGAGCACGGTGGTGGCCGAGATGCCGTCCAAGTCGAAGTCACCGAACACCACCACGTGGCGCCGCTCGCGCAGGGCCTCCTCCAGCAGGTCGGCCACCTCCCCGATGCCGGGGATGTCGTAGGGGTTGAGCCAGTCGCGGTCGAGCGAGGGCGAGAGGAACGCCCGTGCCTCCTCCACGTCGGCGATGCCGCGGGCGGCGAGGGTGGCGGCGATGAACCGGGGCAGGCCCAGGGCCTGCTGGAACTCGGCCGTCCGCGCCGGGTCGGCGGCCCGAATGTTGAACTGTGCTGGCATGACGTGCGACCTACTTCATCTGCGGTGTCTTCTCTTCCTTGATCGTTGGCTATTTTCGCATAAACGGCAGGGGCTGTCAGTTTGCGCGGGCATTTTCCCGGCATTTCGCCGGCGCGATTCGTTACAATTCGGGGGCGAATTCCCGCTGCGGTGCACGGGCCTTGGGCCCGGCGCTACCGTGGCCCCAAACGATCCCCTATGGCTAGGAGGGAACCCATGGGAAACTGCCTCGTCGCGCAATCCGGCGGACCGACCGCCGTCATCAACGCCAGCCTCGCCGGCGTCATCCGCGCCAACCAGCTCAACCCCGTCTATGACCGCGTGCTCGGCGGCCTCAACGGCATCGAGGGCGTGCTTGAGGGGCGCCTCTACGACTTGACCGAGCTGCCGGCCCGCGAGCTGGAGATCCTCAAGCAGACGCCGTCCTCGGCGCTCGGCACCTGCCGCTACAAGCTCAAGCGCGGCAACGACGCCGACTACCGCAGGCTGGTAGAGGTCATGGACGCCCACGAGGTGGACGTGATGTTCTACATCGGCGGCAACGACTCGATGGACACCGTGGATGCGCTGTCGGAGTGGGCGGCCGCCACCGGGTGCGCCAAGCGCTTCGTGGGCATCCCCAAGACCGTCGACAACGACCTCGTGCCGGTGGACCACTGCCCCGGGTTCCCGAGCGCCGCCAAGCTGGCCTGCCAGGTCACCCACGCCACGCGGCTCGACTACGACGCCTACACCCGCCCCGAGGTGTTCGTGCTGGAAACGATGGGGCGCGATGCGGGCTGGCTGGCCGCCAGCTGCTGTGCGTCGGGCGACGTCGACCTGCTGCTGCTGCCCGAGGTGCCCTTCGAGCGCGAGGCGTTCCTCGCCCAGGTACAGCGCACGATGGACGAGACCGGGTCGTGCTACATCGTGGTGTCCGAGGGCGCGCGCTACGCCGACGGCACCTACCTCTCCGCCGGCGAGGCGGCTAACGACGGCTTCGCCCACGCGGTGCTCGGCGGCGCGGCGCTCACGCTCAAGCAGATGATCGTGGACGCGGGCATCGCCCCGCGCGGCGTGGTGCAGGACCTCTCGCGCGCGGCGCGCTCGTCCAACTTCGCGCAGTCGCTCGTGGACATGACCGAGGCCTACGAGCTGGGCCTGAGCGCGCACATGCGCTCAGCCGACCCGGCGTTCACCGGCATGGTGGTGGGCGTGGCGCCGCGCGTCGACCTGGACGCGCCCTACGACGCGCGCTTCTTCGCCGGCCCGGCGAGCGCCTTCGCCAACTACGTGCGCCCGTTCCCCGCCGAGTGGATCCTGCCCGACTACCAGGGCGTCGCCGATGAGGCGCTGCGCTACTTCCGCCCGCTTATCGAAGGCGAGCCCAAGCTCGTCTACGAGGGCGGCATCCCCGCCACCGTAGTTCCGTTCAGCCGGCGGTAGGGCCTGGCCGCGAGCCGGGCTGTCGTGGCGGGCGGGCACGGGTCGCGCCGCATGTCCCGGCGCCGTGCCGCGACCGCCGGGGGCGTGGGCCCGATGCGCTCCCCGCCGCGTCCGAGCGTCGCGTGCCGCCGAGACTGGCCTGGCGCTGAGCGTCGCAAATCGCAAGAGGGCCCCGCGTCTCCCGGACGCGGGGCTTTTTTCGCGTGCCGCGATGGCGGGCAGCAAAATCGCACTATTCTGGCGAGCAACGACGGCTTTGCAACATGAGGGCAGGCGCCAGTGCCCGACCCCCGCACTGCGGCGCCCCAAAACCCCAGGTCGCCGTTTTCACGAGAGGTGCAAGCACGCTCCCCGCCTGAGAATGCGCGCGGATTCACGCGACGAAATGTTGCAGACCCGTCATCTCTCGCCAGAATTTCCCGGATTTTCCGCCCGCGCGCCCAGCGCGCTTGGCGCCGGAGCGATCGTTAGCGCAGTTCCGTCAGGCTTGCCACGATGCTTTCCTCAAGCGCCTTCTGCTGAGAGGCGGCCAGCAGATCGGAGGTGCGCACCACGCATGTGCCATAGACGGCATGGGATCCCGAGGCCAGAAGTCCGCCGTCGAGGATGGCGAGGTACTCGTTCCTGCGCTGCGCGTCTTCCTCGGTGGCGAATACCTCGACAGCCCCGCCGCCATCACAGCCGCCGCCCACGACGTACGTGTGCCCCTCAGTACGGTAGACAGACGATTGGTCCACGAGGTCGGAGGAGAAGTACACCGTAGCGGTATACCCTCCGGCCTTCCCGAGCTTGCCATTGGGGTCGTTGCCCTCGGTCACCGCCTCGATGGCCACAACGTTCGGCAGGCCCGTCAAGCGCTCTATCACAAACTGCTCGCTCGGGTTGGTTATCTGCTTGAGCTGCGCGATGCTGCTCGAAAGCTCCGCTTCAGCAGACGCCAGAGAATCCCTGGCCGTCCCGTAATCTCCCCACGAGTCCATGAGCTTCGCAGCCTCGTTTATCTCAGCGGCGGACTCGGGCATCTCAAGCGCGGTCTGGCGGGCGGCCTGAGCCTCCCCGATGCGCTGGCTTGCAAGTTCGAGCAGCGTCTCATCGAGAGGCCTGTCCCCCGAGGCGACCAGGGATTGAAGCGATTCGATCGCCTGATCCAGATCCGCGTTCCGCGCGTCCAATCGTTCGGCCGACGCGGCGAAGGCCTGCTCCGCCTCCTCACGAGGCACTTGATAAGCCGTATGCCAATACACGCCCGCAGCCACGCCGACCGACACGATGGCGAGTGCGGCGACGGCTCCGATGATCGTTCTCTTCCTGCCGTTTTTCAAAATGCCCCTCCTGTTTCTCATTTGATCAAACGGCTTCAATTATGAAGCCATTAGTAATAGTGTAGCACCTAGCCTTTGAAGGCATGAACGCCAAGGACAAAAGAGCTGCGCTGGGGATTGCCATTCGCCGGCGGCGCGAGGAGCAGGGGCTCTCGCAGCAGCGGCTTGCCCTCATGATGGGCAGCAGCAAGTCGCACATCTGGCGCATCGAGACCGGGCGGGTGTCCGTCGGCATCGACGACCTCATCCGCATCGCCGATGCGCTCGACGCCCGCGTGGGCGACTTCATCTCGTTCTAGCCACCTGGTGCGACAACGCCCTCCCGACCCGGAGGACGCAGCCGCTGCGCGCGACGGCCACCACGACGCGTGTGCGCTCGGCGCCCCTGGGGTGGCGCCGCGCCGCTGCCGCGCCTGGCGCGCTCGCGAGGCAGAAGGCTGCGCCCCGCGGCGATTGCACCCGGTCGGAGGGGGTGACGCGCCGCGCTTCGCTCTCCCCCCGCTCTCGTCTCCGCCCAAGGGAGCCGCCCCCCGAAAACGCTCCGATGACTCGCTCGGCTGGGCGGGTTGTCGCACGCGGCGGCAGCGCTTGCGTCGCGCTTCGCTCCCCTAACCGCGCAGGCCCTCCCAGTGATCGGGCGGCAGGGCGCCGGCGCCCTCCTCGACGGCCCGCGCCACGGCGACGGCCGCGAGAGGGAGCGCGGCTGGATCGAGCCCCACGCCGCCTTCCGGGTCGATGAACGCCATGAGCTCGCCATCGGCCAGCGCGTTGGCGGCGAAGTCGAGCACGCAGGCGCACAAGCGCCCGTACGCAGCGCGGCCCGCCGCCTCGGGCACAGGGTCCTTCCTGAGATAGAACCCGCCGGTCATACGGCCTATCAGCCAGGCCAGCTCCTCGGCCGCCACGCGCGCCGCGGGCGCAGACGCGCGCGGTTGCGCAGCGCCGGCCCAGTGCGTCGGCTCGCCCGCCTCCCCGTCGAACGCGATGGCACGCACGAGCGGCGCGGCCTCGCCCATGAACCGGCGCAGGAACACGAGGAGAAACGCCATCTCCACGTTGGCGCACATCGCCTCGCCCCCGGCGCGCTCCACCTCTGCTGCGATGGCACGCTCGTCCTCGAACAGCGCCCACCAGCCAAGAAGCCCCAGATCGTCGCAGGGGTGTACGTAGAGGTCCCACCACGATGACAGCAACCCCACCAACCGCTCGAATGCCGCGAAGCCCGCCAGGGCGCCCGCGCTCGCGAAGTCCTCGACGATCTTGCCGAGCGCCAGGAAGGCCACCTCGCGTTCCTCAGGCGTCTCAAGCTCGTCGGCCCAGCGGCGCCCGTGCTCGTAGGGCGGCAGCGCCCGCGCCGCATCTGCCAGGTCGTCGACGATCGCCGGGCCGGCGACAAGTCCGTCGACCGGGTTCGACCCCGTTATGGACAGCATGCGCGCGAACAGGATGAGGTCGCGCAGCTTGGCCTCCTGCCGGCGCAGAGCGGCCAGCTTCTCGTCGAGCACCGCCAGGATGACGGCGTCGTCCGCATCGATGACGGCCTTGATCTCGCTCAGCGTGAGACCGTATTCCTTGAGCGCGATGATCCGGCCCAAGCGGTCGATATCCCCCTCGTCGTAGAGCTTGCGGTTGTTCGCCACGCCCTCGCCGCTGCGACGCGGGCAGAGCAGCCCGATGTCATCGTAGTGCTGCAGCGTGCGCGCGCTCACGTCGGTGAGCCGCGCGACCTCGCCGGCGGTCATGAGCCGCCCGCCCTCGGCCTGGCCGTGCACGAACAGCAGGGGACGCTTCCCTCCGCGGTCGGCGTCGTTCCTCTCATCGGTCATGGGTCTGGCTCCTCTCCCCGCGACGGCGCGCCTCGGCGAGACGCGGCT
Organism: Enterorhabdus sp. P55; assembly: GCF_009911695.1. GTDB lineage: Bacteria > Actinomycetota > Coriobacteriia > Coriobacteriales > Eggerthellaceae > Enterorhabdus. Next base: position 29,578 of record NZ_QWKK01000021.1, read on the forward strand.
TCGTTCTCTCCCCGAAGCATACCGGTGCACGTAACGTGCAGGTCAACTGCTGTGGAGAAGAAATTCCGAGAAACTGGCCGAAAAGGGTGCGGTTTACGCGGATTCGAAGGCGTCTGGCGCTGCCGCAAATACGTTTCCCCAGGTCGCGGATGGCTGGTGGGCGCCCCTGGGCGCTCTGGGCGCGTAAAGCGCGCCGTTTTTGGCCAGATTTCGGGAACAAGGCGGAGCGCTCGCTTGCGCGACGGGACAAAAGCGGGGCGCCTGCCTTGTCGCAGAGTCGATGGCAGCGCGACGGGAGGCTCCAGCGCGCACGCCTCGACGCCGTTTTCGGGAGGGACGGGAATTGGGCGGGCGCTCGCGAAATGAAAAGGCTTGAGAAGCGAGGGGGGGGTCGGGG
>NZ_QWKK01000212.1 GCF_009911695.1 Enterorhabdus sp. P55
CCGCCGCCGCGCCCCTTCGCCGCGCCGCCGCCTGCGCCTCGGCGGGGATGGCGACGCTCGCGGCCCGCGCGGCCGAGGGCGTGCGCGAGGCCCGGGAGACCATCGAGTCGCTCCGCGCGCCTGAGGTGCGGGTGCCGCGGGGGAAGGAGCAGCGCCTATGATGACCGAGCCCTGGGAATGGGAGCCTGCGGTTCCCGCGGCTGCCGCCGGCGCGCCTGATGCCCGCGCCGGCGCCATGCGGGCGCGGCTGGAGGCCCGCTTCGACGACGCCTTCGGCACCGCGGCCCCCACGCGCCTGATCGGCGACGCCGACGCTGATGCCGACGCCGCGGTGACGCGCGCCTTCGCCCGCCGCGCCGTCCACGGCCCGCGGGTGCTCGCCTCGGCCCCCGGCCGCCTGGAGCTGGCCGGCAACCACGTAGACCACCAGGGCGGCCAGGTGATCTCCGCCGCCATCGACGAGCGCCTGTGGGGGCTCGCGGCGCCGAACGGCCTGCCGCTCATCCGCCTGGCGATGGAGGGGTTCGGCCGCGCCGTCATCGACCTGTCCGATCCTGGCTGGGCTGCCCCCAAGGCGGTGGAGCGCGGCACCTCCGCGGCGCTTATGCGCGGCATGGCCGCCGCCTTCGCTCGCGCGGGGCATCCCGTGCGCGGGCTCGACCTGGCCACTGCGTCTGACGTGCCTGCCGGTGCCGGCCTCTCCTCCTCGGCTGCCTTCGAGATGATGGCGGGCGCCTGCCTGGAGGCGCTCTTCGGCGGCGCCGGGGCCGACGCCGTGCCGTCCGACCCGGTGGCCCTCGCCCTGGCCGGCTGCGAGGCGGAGGGCGCCTACTTCGGCAAGGGGAGCGGTGCCCAGGACCAGCTGGCCAGCGCCTGCGGCGGCGTGCTGCTCCTCGACTTCTCCGGCGAGCGCCCCGTGGTGACCCCCGTTCCCTTCGACGCGGCGGGCCACGGCTACGCGCTCGTGCTGGTGGACAGCCGGCACGATCACTCGCTGCACACCGACGAGTTCTGCGCCATCCCCGCCGACATGCGTGCCGTGGCCAACCTGCTCGGCGGCGCGCGTCTGGGTGATGTGCCGCCCGAGCGCTTCTTCGCCAGCTTGCGCCGGGTGCGCCAGGAGCTGGGCGACTTGCGGGCCATGCGCGCGCTGCACTACTACGACGAGGTGCGCCGCGTGGGCGAGCAGCGGCTCGCGCTCACCCAAGGCGACTTCCGCGCCTTCCTCGCGGCGGCGCGGGTGTCCGGCGCGTCGTCGGCCCAGTTCCTCCAGAGCGTCTCGAGCCATGGCGAGGGAGGCCGCGTCCGCCAGCCGGCCATGGCCATCTTGGGACTCTGCTCTCACCTGCTCGGCGAGCGCGGCGCGTGGCGCATCCACGGCGGCGGCTTCGGTGGCAGCGTGCTCGCCTTCGTGCCCGCCGACGAGCTGGCCGCCTTCACGGCCGCCGTGGACGACATGCTCGGCTACCCTGCCTGCTCCGTGGTGGAGGCCGGTGCCCCCGGCGTGTGGGCCCGGGCCCTGTGATGGACGCCCGACCTGCGAAAACCGCCCAATCTGCGGCTTTCGGCCCCGCCGGGCGCGTGCGAGGGGCGGGGGACGAGCGGGTCGCGGGAGGCGCGGAAGCCGCGCAGGACGTCCGGGCTGCGGGAGGCGCGCAGCGTGCGGAAGGCGCCCGACTCGCAGGTGACGCGGGCGCAGCGGGGGACGAACGGCGCGGGGTGCCTGCGGGGGACGCGCGGCGCGGGGTGCCTGCGGAGGGCGAC
>NZ_QWKK01000213.1 GCF_009911695.1 Enterorhabdus sp. P55
CCGCCCGTCCCGCCCGTCCCGCCTCCCATCCCGTCTCTTCCGCGCTCCTTCCGCACTTTGCCCCCGCGCTCTTCGCCCCACCCATCCTGCCCCTTCCGCATTCCGCCGCCTCGTCTCCTTCTGCCCCCCTCGCCGCCGTCGGCGGTGGAGCGCCGCGGGCTGCTGCCGTTTCCCCGCCTCTTCGTCCGGGCGTTCTGGTAATTGGGTGATTGTCGTACGCGCGTGCGAGCGGGGGTTATACTTGACGGCCAGTGAAACGAAACCGACGGGGGCGCGGGTGCTCCGGAAGCGAAGGTGCGCGTCATGGGCTTGCAGCTGGCGATGGCAAAGGCGGTGGGAAACACCCTCTCGTGGGGGCTGCGGAAGGTGGCGCGGCGCCCGGGCGGCACGCTGCCGGGCAAGGTGGGACTGCGTATCGATCCGCAGTTCATCGCCGATCTGCGCGGCAAGGTGCGCGTGGGCAGCGTCGTGGTGGTGGGCACCAACGGCAAGACCTCGGTGACTAACCTGGTGGCCGACGCCTTCGAGGCTGCGGGACGCACCGTCATCTGCAACCGCACGGGCGCCAACATGGGGCCCGGCGTGGCGTCGGCGCTGCTGCAGGCGCGGCCGGCCGAGTGGGGCGTGTTCGAGAGCGACGAGCTGTGGCTCGCCCGCACGCTTCCCCAGCTGAGGGCCGATTACGTGGTGCTGCTCAACCTCTTCCGCGATCAGCTTGACCGCTGCGGCGAGATCAGCCGCATCCAAGAGAGCATCGCCGGCGCGCTGGCGAAGTCGCCGGAGACGACGCTCGTCTACAACGCCGACGACCCCCTCTGCGAGGCCATCGCGCGGAAAGTGGCCAACCGCACGGTGTCCTTCGGCGTCGATGGGGACATGGAGCTTGCGCAGAACACGGTGGCCGACGCGCAAATGTGCCAGGACTGCCCGGGCATGGTGGAGTATCGGTATCGCCAGTACGGCCAGCTGGGCGACTACTTCTGCCCCGCATGCGGATTCGCGCGGCCTGCGCTGGACTTTGCCGCCACCGACGTGCGGCTCGACGCTCGCGGCGCCGCGTTCGCGGTGACGAGCCGCGCCACGGACCGCGTCGACCGCGTGACCACGAGCCAGCCGACGCCCTATCTGGTGTACAACCTGCTGGCCGCCGACGCCATCATGCAGCTGACCGGGGTGGACGCCGCCGTGTTCCAGCGAGCGGTGGATGCTTTCGACCCGCGCAACGGGCGGCTCCAGCGCTACGTCATCGACGGACATTCCGTGCTGCTGAACCTGGCGAAGAACCCGACGGGCTTCAACCAGAATCTCAAGATCATCGAGCGCGACGCCGGCCCGAAGGCGGTCGCCTTCTTCGTGAACGACTACGAGGGCGACGGGCGCGACATCTCGTGGATCTGGGACGTCGATTTCGAGGAGCTGGCCGGCCATGGCGCGCTGGCCGTGTTTGCCGGCGGCACGCGCGCCAACGACTTGCAGGTGCGCCTGAAGTACGCGGGCATCGACGCCCAGCTGATCGACGCGGTGGACGACGTGTTCGCCATGCTGCCGCGTCTGGCCGCCGAAGGCGCGCTGCCGGCGGACGCCGGGGTGTACGCCATCGCCAACTACACGGCGCTCCCGCCGGTGCACGCCGCGCTCAACCGCCTGGCTGCGCGCGAGGAAGGCGCCGGGAAGGCGGAGGGCGCGGAAGGGGCGAGGACCGCGGGTGCGGAGGCCGCGCCGAACGCGGAGGGCGCGCAGGCCGCGGCGCCCGCGCCGGCCCC
>NZ_QWKK01000214.1 GCF_009911695.1 Enterorhabdus sp. P55
CGGCCGCGTCCCGCGCCGCGGTCGATGCCCGCACCCAGGCCCGCGCCGCGCAGTCGTCACAGGCCGCCCGAGCCCAGCGCGCCGCAGCCCAGGCCCAGCAGGCTCCTCGCCAGGATCGCGGCCAGGCCCGCGCAGCCGCCGATTCGCGGCCGTGGCAGAACCCGCGGGCCAACGCCAACGCTAGCGCCCGCCAGGTCTCGCCGAGCCGCGGTTCGCGAGGCGGCTCGACCGGTTCGGGCTACGTCCAGGTGGATGCGCCTGCCGCCCATCAGCCGCACAGCTATGCGCAGGGCACTCCCTCTTCGCCGCTGCAGCCGCGCGACAGCCGTCGCCCCATGACGCGGTCCCATGATGCGCGCCCGGTCAGCGGCGAGCCCATCCCAGTGCAGGTGGAAGCCGCTTCCTCCACGGGCCTGTTCCGTCGCAAGAAGAACGCGGAGCCGGCGCGCGGCAAACACGCCCGCTAGCTTTCCAGTCCCTCTTGCAGCCGCTCGTCCGGTGAGAAGCCCCTTCGGAGTTGACCGGGGGGGGGGTCTCTGTTTGCTATCATCAGAGGGCGCGTAGTCGGGGAAAGGAAGCGAGCATGGGTGGGGACGACGGGATCATCGTGAACGAGGCGGGCGCCGAAGGCGGTGCATTCAGGCGAAAGGAGACGCCCGGATGCGTGGCGAAGCGGTCTGCGGTGTCTGGCGGCGCGGCTGAGCGTGTGCGCGTCCTGCTGATCGAGGACGACGCGTCCATCAACGAGATAGTCGGCGACCATCTGGAGCGATGCGGATACGCGTGCGTGCGCGCGTTCTCGGGTACCGAGGCGCAGCTGCTGCTGGAACGCGAGCGCTTCGACTTGGTGGTGACCGATCTCATGCTGCCGGGGCTCGCGGGGAGAGCCTGGTGGCGCTCATCCGCGCGTCCGATGCCACGATGCCCATCATCGTGGTGTCAGCGCGTACCGCGCCGGCCGACAAGATCGACCTGCTGAAGCTGGGCGCCGACGACTACCTGACCAAGCCGTTTGACTTAGAGGAGCTTACCGCGCGCATCGGCGTGCAGCTGCGGCACCGCCAGGCGCGTGCTCAGGCGCGGAAGGCGGGGGAGGCGGCTGCGGCGCCGACGGGGGAGGGCGCGTCGGGCGCTGCCGAGGGCGGCCGCCTGCTGCGCGTCGGTCGCTGGCAGGTCGACCGGGCCGCTCGTACGCTGGAAGTAGACGGCCAGGATGTGGCCCTCACGCGTACTGAGTTCAACATCCTTGAGCTGCTGGCCTCACATCCGAAGCGCGTGTTCACCAAGCAGGAGCTGTTCGAGCTGGTGTGGGGCGAGCCCTATGCCACCGAGGACAGCACGGTCAACGTACACGTGTCCAACCTCCGCCACAAGCTGCGCCCCTCGGGCACCGACGCCTACATCCAGACGGTCTGGGGTCTCGGCTTCAAGCTGGCGCTCTAGCCGCGTCCGCGCTCGCGTATGCGAGTGTTTCACGTGAAACACTCGGGGGAATGCGCTCCCGCCCGGGCCCCGCCGGCCCGCCCCGCTCCGCCGCGATGCCCCGAGCGCCCTGGCGGCCCTGTCCCGAGCTCCGCCCCGCCGGCGCCGCCCCGAGTTTCGCCCGTCCCGTTGGCGACGTGTCTCGCCTTGCGCTCTGCTCCGCGCTTCGCCTGGGCCTGTCCTTTCGCGCGACCTCCTTTGCTCTGCGGGCCTCCTTGCTGCGAATGTTTCACGTGAAACATTCGCGCCCCTGCCCCACCCGCC
>NZ_QWKK01000215.1 GCF_009911695.1 Enterorhabdus sp. P55
CGGGGTCACCTGAGACACAGGGCACGGCGGGGTCGGGCGCGCCGGCTGCGGGCTCGCCGGCGCGAAGCGCGCCTGACGCGCCCGATGCGGGCGCGGCGGGGGCGTCGGGCGCAGCGGAGGCGTCGGAGATGATGTCGGCAAGGTCGTCAGTCATGGGGCCATTCTAGCGCAGGGGGACACGCCCCGCCCCGTGGAGCGGCCGCCCCACGCATTCGCCACGACCGCGCGCCCGTCTCCTCGTGCGACCCGCGGCTCACTGCCACTTTTTTCCTGCGAGATGGCACGAATCGTCAGTTTGGTACGGTACTCGCGCCCTCGAAGCCGCACTTTTGGCATTATCGATCCAGTCCGCTCGACAGCCACCAGGGAAAACGTCACCGTCCGCCTCGTCAGTCCTCCTCAACACCGTACCAAACTGACGATTCGTGCCATTTTCCAGCCAAAAAGTGGCTTTGGGGCGCTGGCGGTCGCTGCCAACGAGGACGTCACGTCGCCGCAAGGGAGCTGGCGCCACCATTGAGGAGCTCGGCACCTGACGAAAGGGGACGCCATGTTCTGCACCACCTGCGGCGGCCCCTTGCCGACGGCGACGCCTTCTGCTCGCGCTGCGGCGCGCCGCACTCAAACGCGACCCCCCCCCTGCTAGCCCTCTAGGACAGGCTCGTATGCGATCAAAGGGACACACGAAACTTCCGCCGCGCCTGCCGTCCCTCCCGGCGGGCTTCCCGTCAGCATCACCACGCCGGGGCCCTGCACGAGCGTCGGAGTGGCCATCCTGGGCGTCACGCTCTTCACCATCATCAGCAATGCCACCTGATTCCTTGCCCAAGCGTCATTCGCCGGAGCCGTCGGAGCGCGCTCCGGCTTCTCCACCACCCTCATCCTCGAAGCCCATACCTGGCTCTACCTCGCAGTCGCCAGCATCCGAATCATCTCCGACCTCGCAGCCCTTGCCTATGCCCCCAGCTCCCCCTTTCCTATTTCTCGCCCAAGCCGCGCTCAGAGAACAGCCGCGTTATCTCGTTTCTCAACGGGTCTTCGGCGCCCTGGCCTTCACGCCGCTGTGGAGCACGTGACTCGCCAAGCGCAAGCGCAGTGTTTCAGGAGGGGGGTCGCGATCTCCTTCTGGCTGGCAGACGCCGTGCTCTTCGGCTACCGGTTGGCCCGGTTCCTGCTCGAGTTCGTCTTCTAGGACGCGAACGGGTCGGCGTAGAGGCGCAGGCCGTTGGGGAGGCGGGCGAGGCCGGCAGCTTGAAGGGCGACGGCCAGCGGCGTGTCGAGGACGGGGGCGCCGTTGAGGGTCTCGACGACGATCTTGCGGCGGGCGCCGGCCGAGCCCTCGCGCTTGAGCTGCGCCCGCGTGAAGACGACGAGCGCAGCGGCGGCCTCGGCGAGAAGGGGCTCGTCAGTCGTGAAGGACACGAGGGCCTTGAGGCGTGGAGCGGCCCAGAGCAGGGGCACGCCGCCGGAGAGAACCACGAGCGCGCCCTCCCGCCGACTTGGGCGCGCCACCGCGGGCAGGGCGGCGCCCGAGTCGGCCGGCGCAGCGGCGTCCGGGGCCAAGCCGAAGGCGGCGTCTGAGGAGGTCGGAGCGGGGACGCCCGGAGCGTCGGCAGCGGCTGGCGCGGCAGGACAGGCCGGCTCGGGCCAGGGGATGCCCGCGCCGAGGAGGCAGGCGGGGTCATCGGCGGGCACCACGACGAGGGGCGCGGGCGAGCGGTCGGCGACGGGGCGGGCG
>NZ_QWKK01000216.1 GCF_009911695.1 Enterorhabdus sp. P55
GCAGGCAGGCCGAGGCAAGCGGCGCTTGCATCCGGCGGGCGCGGATCAGACGAGAGAGGATCAAGGACATGAGCGACGGGAAGGCTGCCTACAGGGACGAGAGCAAGCAGGGCTACGTGGTCATCTGGCGCGGCCTCCAGGCGGCGATCCTGCTGCGCCAGGCGAATCCGCACCACCCCTATGTCGTGGCCTGGGGCTACGACGAGGCGGCGGGAGACTGGTCGCATGGGAGCTACCACGCAGACCTGGTCGAGGCCCTGCGCGAGGCGACGGAGTAAGAAGGGAGACGAAAATGGGTGACTTCAGGATTTGGCAGCGCCGCGTCGATTCGACCGAGGCCGTGCTCAAGGCCGGCTATGTGGCGGCGCGATCCGGGCATATGCCCGATGGAGACGGATGGGTGGAGGTGGACGTCTCCCTCGAGGGCTACGAGATCGACTGCTGCGAGGGCGACTGCGAGTCGTCTACCGTCCTGGACGCGAAGGGGCGGACGTGCCAGCTCCTCGCCAACGGCGAGGACGGCTTCTGGGTCGTCCCCATGACGGGCGAGTCTGGGCGGGGGATCTACGTCCACGTGGGCGAGGCCGACGGCAACTGGCGGGACGGCTGGGTCGCCGAGGGCACAATCAGGCGCTAGGGAGGAGCGAGCATGGTTGAGAGCAAAGTGCTCCTCACTCCAGAGGAGCTGGAGCGGTTCGAGCGCCTGAGCGCCGAGGCGGACGCCATCGCAAGCGAGCGCGCCACGCTGCGCCTCATGATCGGGATGCACCTGAGCTGGGAAATCCCGGACTGCCGGTGGCTCGACGAGGCGCGCAGACGCCTGCGGCGCCTCTGCCGGAGGCAGCAGACGCTCGACGGGCAGATGGCCGGCCTCGTCGCCCGGGCCTGCATCCGCACGCCGGCCGGGCGGGCCGCGTGATGGCGGCGCCAGGGGAGGAGCCCAGGCTCAGCCTGAGGCTCGCCGCGTTCGAGAGGGCCTTCGACGAGCTCAACGCCGCGTACTTCGACGGACGGCTCGACCGCCCGGTGATAACCGTCTCCCCCACCCCCTCCGCCTACGGGCACTTCACGCCGTGGAGATCCTGGGCCAGCGGCGAGGACGCCTTCCACGAGATCAACCTCGGAGCCGAGACCATAGGCCGGCCCGTGGCGGAGGTCATGGCCACCCTCCTCCACGAGATGGTCCACCTGCACTGCCACGAGCAGGGCATCAAGGACACGTCACGGGGCGGAACCTACCACAACGGGAGGTTCCGCATCGAGGCGGAGAAGAGGGGGCTCGTGATCGCCTACGACAAGAGGATCGGGTGGTCGCTGACCTCGCCGGGGGACAGCCTCCTCCTGATGGCACGGCAGGGCGCCTTCAAGAAGGTGGAGGGTGAGCTCAGGGAGCTCCACAGGCTCGGCAGGCCCGCGGCCGCCTCCGCCGCCAAGAGGCCGTCAAGCACGAGGAAGTACACCTGCCCCCGATGCGGCATGAGCGTCAGGGCGACGAGGGCCGTGCGCGTGAAGTGCGTGGAGTGCGACGAGGAACTCACCTGCGATCTGCCGTGAGAGCCGTATGTCCGTATCCCGGTACGAGGCCTGCACCGTACCGGGATACGGACATACCACGGTACGGCGCAGGCCTCGTACGTCCTCGCGTTTGGGCGCATCAGGCGATCCTGGCCTCCGGGGCTGCTCGCCCCGGATCCCCCGGCAGGGGAGCCGCGGGGCTCCCCTGCACCCCTCCCC
>NZ_QWKK01000217.1 GCF_009911695.1 Enterorhabdus sp. P55
AGGCGGCCCAGCACGCCGGAGTCGACCCAGCGACCGCGGCCGAGGCGCGTGAGGCGCCCCGCGGCAGCCAGGCGCCCGAGGGGCTCGCCGACAAGGGCCGGGCCCAGGCCGAGGGCGGCGGCAACGTCCTCCTCGGCGAAGGCCACGTTGGTGCGCGCGAAGCGGGCGACGAGGGCGTCGAGGGGGCTCTCGACCGCCGGCGACGCGGCAGGCGCGGGGCCAGGGGCGCCAGCAGCGAGCGGGGCGGACTGGGCGAGCGCCCAATCGGGCGCGGAAACGCCGAGGGCCTCGCGGAGGCGCCAGGCGTCGCCGGCAGCCGCCCAGCGCTCGACGCCGCCGATGAGGGCGGGATACGCGCGGCGCTCGCCCTCGAGCTCGCGCAGAAGCGCGTGGGCGAAGCCGGGCGTGGCGCACGCGGCTTCGAAGGCCGCCTGGCGGACTGCGGGATCAGGGGGCGCCCCTGCGGCCTCCCCATCAGCCCCGCGGCAGGATGCGGCCCCCGCATCGGAGGGGAAGGCGCCTGAAAGCCGGGAGCTCGGCGCGGAACGCGGACACGGCGCCTCGGGAGCCGCCGCATCGCCCGCACGGGCAGGCCCGCCCGTGGCGCCCTCCGCCGTTTCGCGGGAGACGGCGTCAAGACGGGCCGCCCGGGGCGGGACGAGGCGGCGGGCGACCTGCTCGACGGTGAGGGGGCCCAGATCGCGCAGGAGATCGGCCAGGCCCTCCTTGCCGCGGGCGCGGCGAGCGGGCGCCGTGCGCTGGAGCTCGGCGGCCACCTGGGCCGTCACCTCGGGATCGAGCACGTCCTCGACCGAGCCGCCGCCGAGCAGCTCGCCCAGAAGCTCCGGGTCAACCGCGAGCAGCGACGCCTGGCGCTCGGCATGGGGCAGGTCGCCCTCGTAGAGATGCTCCCCCAGGTAGCCGAAGACGAGCGGCGCGGCGAAGGGCGAGGGCACCGTCGTGCGCGCCTCGGCCATCCTCACCGTGCCAGCCGCTATCGCCGTCATGACCTCGCGTAGGGCCGGCAGGTCGAAGACATCCGCCAGGCACTCGCGCGCAGCCTCCGCGATGAGGGGGAAGCCCGGCTCGCGCCGCGCGGCCTCCAGGATCTGCCCGCCGCGAAGACGCTGCTGCCAGAGCGGGGCGCGACGACCCGGAGCCGCCGGCGCCATGAGGAGTGCGCGGGCCGCGCACTCGCGGAAGCGCGCGGCAAAGAGCGCAGTGGTCGCCACCGACTCGCGGACGACGGCCTCCAGCTCGTCGGGATCGAAGCAGAACAGCTCCGCGCCGGGCAGCGCCGCCTCGGTGAGCGGGATGCGCACGATGATGCCGTCGTCAGCCGCGCTCGCCTGGCAGTCGAAGCCGAGCGTCGCGCGGACGCGCTCGGCCACGGCAAGCGCCCAGGGCTCGTGGACGCGGCGGCCGAACGGCGAGTGCAGGATGACGCGCCACTCCCCCGTCTCGTCCTCGCAGCGCTCCACGACGAGCAGGCGGTCGGTAGGGACGGCACCGGTCGCCTGGCGCTGAGCGTCGACGAGCGCGGCGAAGTTGCGGCGCGCGTCCTCGTCGAGCCCGGCTGCGGCCAGGCGACGGTCGAAGGCATCATCGAAGGCGGGCTCGCCGCCCGCTTCCGCCGGCGCGTCGCCCTGGCCATCGGCGGCGCCTCCCTCCCCGCCGCGCAGCGCGCCCTCGGCCGCGCGCAGGAGGGCCCCGCGGGCGCG
>NZ_QWKK01000218.1 GCF_009911695.1 Enterorhabdus sp. P55
AATCCTGAATAATTCATAGCTTTAATTCTTTGGTACATTTTATTGAAATATGTATCACTAATATCCCTATCAACTGATTTTGACTAAAAAGTTACTTCAAACATTCACTGTTCAAAAATATTGAGGAATAAATTTTGGGTGTAAGGCATTTTGAGCATACTTCTCCCTGGATAACTTCCCAGTAAAAAAATCGTTAGATTGTTGGATTAGATCCATTGACTGGCTCGCCTCAGGCGAGCAAAGACCCTGTAGAATTCATTCTGATACACATGATAACTAGATAATTTGAGATAGACTCGTCTACCCGTTTGGACTAATTTCCCAGCAACTTTCAGAAACTTCAATCGAATAGAATGAATGGTCATTCCCTTTTGGACTTCTTCAAAGCCAATCGTTCTTAAGAAGTTGACTAAGTTGTAAGCTATCAAGCTGAGCATCATTCGGACATGATTCTCCAAAAAGCGAGGACTGTCTGTCTTGTCAAAGTAAAAGCCAGCTTTCGCTTCTTTAATGAAGTTCTCCATTGTGCCACGTTTGGCATAGAGAGAAAAGATGGTATCAGGAGAAACATTTTCTGATAGATTCGTCACGATAAACTCATGTCGAAAGAGTAGTTCGCCCGCTTCACGTGTTGAGCGTATACACACGCGACGACTTTGTGACCAGGATTGTGCTTGATAAGTGGTGGAGAAGTACTGAACTTCTCGTTCTTCCCACTTTTGATTATCGCCATAAAGTACTGATTTCTCAGCTATTTGACCTAGTCTACGATTATTCTTCAGTCGAATAACATAATGACTCTTTTTTGATTCACACGAATCATACACACCAGGTGTAGCGAACCCGCTGTCTCCACGAACCAAGATGTCAGTGTTTGGTAGAGAGTGATTATAGTGCTCTAATAAAGGTGTGAGAAACTCCTTTACGCCTTTTGATGTATATTGATTTCCTGAACGTAGTTCAGCTTTTAAGAAGTCACCAGTCAATCCGTCAAAAGCTACCAATGGATGATAACCATAGGTTTGGTAGTGGGTATTATAATCCGTTTGTTCTTGGTGACCAAATGTATCTGAATGGGTCGAATCTAAATCAATGATTAATTCCGTATCATTACGGATGAGGCGTGCTTTATCAATAAGTTCTTGGTTCAAAGCTTGAAGTTCATGGATATTCTCCTCAGATAGTCGATCTAAAAATCGAGAAAGTGAAGATTGAGAAGCGAGTTCTTTCCTATCTAAAACAGCTTTAAACACAGGATCTTGTCTCAGGAGATTAGCTGCAGAATCAGCTGAGTAACCAGCAATTAATTGCATAATGAACTGCTCAAGTATGGATAAGTTGTCATGAGTAAAATATGCTCGTTCGTCTTCAATGTGAATGTGTTGCTTAGCCAGTTCAGAAAAACCGAAGGTGTTCATCAGCTCTTTCACTAGGACGAGACCCGAATCACTCGATAATTGACCACCTGTATGAGAAATAGTGATATTTGAATTGAATTTTACTTGGTTTTTGTGTAAGCTAGTCATTAGAAGAACTCCTTTCTTTTGGTTGGTTTAGTCACTTTAACCATAGCAGAAAGGGGTTCTTTTTTCATCACTTAACGGGTGAAGATGAAAAAGTAATTGTAAGCTGCCGTGAGGCAGTTTCACATGGTTTTAATTAAAAGTATGAATTATTCAGGAT
>NZ_QWKK01000219.1 GCF_009911695.1 Enterorhabdus sp. P55
CGCCCCGCCTGGCCCCCGCCCCGCCTCCCGGGGCCCCGGCCGGGGCGGGGCCCCACCGCGGCGCGGAGGGCGCGCCGCGCTGACAGACCACTCGAGAAAGGGGACTCCCTTGGACATGAAGCAATGGGCCGCGGACCAGATCGCGGCCGAGAGGAAGAAGCCGCTGCCGGTGCTGTCGTTCCCGGCGGTGCAGATGATGGGGTGCACGGTGGCCGAGCTCATCGGCGACGCCGGGCGCCAGGCCGAGGCCATGAGGCTCGTGGCGGGCCGGGTGGACGCCGCGGCGAGCGTGTCGTTCATGGACCTGTCGGTGGAGGCCGAGGCCTTCGGCAGCCAGGTGCGCGTGACCGACGACGAGGTGCCCACGGTCATCGGCTCCGTGGTCGACGAGGACTCCGACCCCGACGACCTGGCCGTGCCCGCGGTGGGCGACGGGCGCACGGGGCTCTACGTTCAGGCCATCCGCGAGGTGGCGCCCAAGATCTCCGACCGCCCCGTGCTCGCCGGGGTCATCGGGCCGTTCTCGCTGGCGGGGCGCCTCATGGACGTCAACGAGGTCATGCCCCTGTGCTACGAGGAGCCGGATCTCGTCCACGCCGTGCTCGGCAAGTGCACCGAGTTCATCTGCGCCTACGCGAGCGCGTTCAAGGAGGCCGGCGCCGACGGCGTGGTCATGGCCGAGCCCCTGGCGGGCCTGCTCTCGCCCGAGCTCATGGCCGAGTTCTCCACGCCCTACGCGCGCCGCGTCGTGGACGCCGTGCAGGACGGGGAGTTCGCCGTGGTCTACCACAACTGCGGCCCGTCGGTGTCCAAGGCCCCTGAGGCCGTGGCCGCCGTGGGCGCCATGGGCTACCACTTCGGCAACGCCTCGGACATGGCCGAGATGCTCGGGCTCATGCCCTCCGACGTGCTCGTCATGGGCAACGTGGACCCGGCCGGCCAGATCCGCAACGGCACGCTGGAGTCGGTGCGCGAGGCCATCCTCGCGCTCATGGAGTCGTGCTCCAAGTACCCCAACTTCATCCCCTCCACCGGCTGCGACGTGCCGCCGATGAGCCCCTGGGAGAACATCGACGCCTTCTTCGCCGCCGTGGACGAGTTCTACGACGCGCGCTAGGCCCGCCCCCCCGGCGCCCCGATCCGCCTACTCGCCTCGCCCCCCCCCTCGCCAGGGAGGGCGGGCGCCGAGGGGCGGGCGGGGCCTCGCGCCAGGATCCTGCCCCCCGTCATCGGGCGGGGCGGAGGAGGCGCGCCTTCGGCGCCTAAGCGGCTCGTCATCACGTCCCCTAAGGCGGTCGCCCCGCCCCCGTCGCACGCCCGGTCGCCCCCCCCTCTTTCTCGCCGGACGACAGGGGGGCTTCCCTTGCCAGGGCGGGCGTCGGGGGCGCTCCCTTACCAGGGCGGGGCGGCGCGCCAGGGGGGGTGGAACGCCTTCCAGCCAGGGGGTGTCCCCCTCCTGCGTCCGCCGTGGCGCGTTCTTTGCGCCTGTACGGGCCGCGTCTATCTGCACCTGCGCAGGTCGTGTCGCTGAGACACTGTGGCGCCCCCCTCCTGCGGTCGCCTGTGTGCTGCTTCCTCCCGCTGCCATGCGGGCCGCGCCTGCTCGTCCCCTCCGCCACCTTGGCGGGCTGCAGCCGCCTGCGTGTCGCCCCGTCCCCCGCCCC
>NZ_QWKK01000220.1 GCF_009911695.1 Enterorhabdus sp. P55
ACAACTCACAGCTTGGCGGAGGCCTCCCTATTTGTCACCACCCGGATGTAAACAACGTCTTGGCACTAAACAGCTAGCTCAACGGCGTCGGCCAGCGTGCAGCCGGGATGCGACGACATGAGGTAGGGCACGAGGAACTGCTGCTTGCCGGCGCGGCGGTTCTCCTCCTCGTAGGCGGCGGCGAAGGCCTCGTACACCTCGTGGGACGGCTTGCCCATCACGTCGAGGACGCGCCGCGAGACGTGCTCGGGCGCCACCTTGAGCTGGCCGCTCACGTGATGGGCCACGAGCTCGCGCAGAAACGTGCGGTCGGGGTCGGCCATGACGTAGTCGAACCGGACGCCCGAGCGCACGAACACCTTCTTCACGCCGGGAAGGGCCCGCAGCTCGCGCAGGAGGGCCACGTAGTCGGTATGATCAACTTCCAGCTTGCGGCAGGGCTCAGGCGCCAGGCAGCGCTTGGACGGGCAGGCGCCGCGCCGCAGCTGGGCGGCGCAGGCCGGCCCGCGGAAGTTGGCCGTGGGGCCGCCGACGTCGTGGATGTAGCCCTTGAAGCCGGGGTCGTCCACGAGGGCCCGGGCCTCCTCGATCAGCGACTCATGGCTGCGCGCCTGCACGATGCGACCCTGGTGGAAGGTGAGCGCGCAGAAGGCGCACTCGCCGAAGCAGCCGCGGTTGCTGATGAGCGAGAAGCGCACCTCGTCGAGGGCCGGCACGCCGCCGGCGGCGTCGTAGGCGGGGTGCCACGCGCGAGTGAAGGGCAGGCGGTAGACGGCGTCGAGCTCAGGGGTCGTAAGCGGCTCGGCCGGCGGGTTCTGCACCACGTAGACGCCGTTCGGATACGGCTCGACCAGGCGCGTGCCGGTGAAAGGGTCGGAGTTGGCGTACTGCGTGGCGAAGCTGGCGGCGAAGGCGCGCTTGTCGGCGCTCACCTCGTCCCACGAGGGCAGCAGCTCGTAATCCACGACCGAGCCCAGATCGGAGGTACGGTAGACCGTGCCGGGAATAAACGTGAGGTCGGCAGCCGTGAGCCCCGCGTCGAGCGCCTCGGCGATGGCCACGACGGACCGCTCCCCCATTCCGTAGGAGACGAGGTCGGCGCCGGAGTCGAGCAGGATGGAGCGCTTGAGCTTGTCCGACCAATAATCGTAGTGAGCCAGCCGACGCAGCGATGCCTCGATGCCGCCCAGGATGACGGGCGTCTTCTTGTAGGTGCGGCGGATGAGGTTGCCGTAGACGACGGCCGCGTGGTTGGGGCGCCGGCCGCCCTCGCCGCCGGGGGTGTAGGCGTCTTGGCGGCGGCGCTTCTTGGCCACGGTGTAGTGGTTGACCATGGAGTCCATGTTGCCGGCAGACACGAGGAAGCCCAGGCGCGGCTCGCCGAACACGGTGACGGAGGCGTCGTCGTTCCAGTCGGGCTGGGCGATGACGCCCACCTTGAAGCCGTGGGCCTCGAGCAGGCGCACGATGATGGCCGAGCCGAAGGAGGGATGGTCGACGTAGGCGTCGCCGGACACGTAGACGAAGTCCACCTGATCCCAGCCGCGGGCGCGGGCGGCCTCGGCCGTGAGGGGCGGGAAGGCGGCCTCGTCGAGGCGCGGGGACGAGGCCGCCGCGCGACGGGAGGCGCCGGTCGCGCCCGCGGCAGGCCGGCGGGAG
>NZ_QWKK01000221.1 GCF_009911695.1 Enterorhabdus sp. P55
CGCGCGCCGCCTGGGCAGCCGGCTCGTCCACGCGGGCGCTGACCGCCGCGCGCGCGGCGACGTCGGCCGGGGCCGCGGACAGCCGGTCGGCGAAGGCCGAGGGCACGCGGCCCTCGATGGCGGCCTCAAGCAGGATGGCGCCCTCGCCTTCGTAGGCCGGCGCGAGGCACAGGCCCAGCAGCGCGCTCGCGGCGTCAAAGAGCCGGCCGACCGACGAGGTCATGGGCGTGTTGAGGCCGCGCTCGATCATCTGGTCGCACAGGCCGGCCGCATCGGCGCCCAAGGCCTCCAGAGCCGGAGCCGCGCCGGGATGGTCAAGCAAATCGAAGGCCCACAGCACGCCATAGGCCATGCGCAGCGGGTGCTTGATGGCCGCCGCGCCGCCAGGCATGGGCACGTAGGCGAAGTTGCCGAAGCGCTCGAAGGCCGCCGGGTTGGCCAGCAGCACCTCGCCGCCCCAGATGGCGCCGTCAGGGCCATAGCCCGTGCCGTCGAAGGCGATGCCGCACACTGCGTCAGATAGTCCGTGCTCAGCCATCACCGACACCACGTGAGCGTGGTGGTGCTGCACTCGGACAACGGGAATATCCTGGTCGGCCGCCCACTTGCTGGTGAGGTACTCCGGATGCAGGTCGCAGGCGACAAGCCCCGGCTCCACCTCGAAGAGCCCCTCGAAGCGGCGCTTGGCGGCCAGCCACGCGTCGTAGACGTCGGCGTTCTCCATATCGCCGATATGCTGGGAGACGAAGGCCTCGGCTCCGCGCAGCAACGCGAAGGTGTTCTTCTGCTCGGGCCCGGTGGCGAAGATGTCGGGGGACGCCGCAGGCGCAAGGGCCTCGCCGGCCTCCGGCGCACCGGCGCGAGCCTCCTCGGCCGCCTTCACCAGGGGCACCTCGATGGGCAGCGGCGCGAAGCCGCGAGCTCGGCGGATCACCTGCACCGCGTCGCCGGCGCTCCCCGCGCTGATGACCCTCACCACCGAGTCGTCGAAGCGCGTGAGGATGGGGCGGTCGTTGCCCAAAAAGCCGTCGGCCACCGCGGCCAGGCGCTCGTAGGCGTCCTCGTCGTCGATGACGATGGGCTCGTCATGCAAGTTGCCCGAGGTCATCACCAGCAGCGGCGGATTGGCCGCCAAGGCCGCCGCGGAGGCGTCCGCGTCCGAACCTCCCTCCCCGCCCGCGGCCGCCCGCCACGCCTCGGCGAAGTCGTGCATCAGCAGGTGCTGCACCGGCGTATAGGGAAGCATCACGCCCAGCTCGGTCAGCTTGTCGGCCAGCCCGGGGGCAAACACGGCGTCCGGGCGCTTGCGCAGCAGCACGATGGGGCGCGCCGGCCCGGCCAGCACGGCCTCCTCGGCCGCGTCCACCTCGCACACCGCCCGCGCGGCGTCCGCATCAGCCGCCATCACCGCGAAGGCCTTGCCCTCGCGGCGCTTGCGGGCGCGCAGCAGCGCCACCGCGGCAGGGTTGTTGGCGTCGCACACCAGGTGGAACCCGCCGAGCCCCTTCACGGCCAGTACCTTCCCCGCCAGGAGCATCTCCACCGCGCGGGCCAGGATGGCGTCGGATTCCTCGCGCGTGGCGCCCCAGCGGATGGCCAGCCCCGCCGCCGTGCGCGCCGGACGCCCCAGGCCCGCGCCCGCGCCCGCGGCCGCG
>NZ_QWKK01000022.1 GCF_009911695.1 Enterorhabdus sp. P55
GGCGCGGCGGCGCCGGGCGCCCCCTTGCCGCCGCGCGCTCCCTTGGGCGCGGCCGGGGCGGGCTCGGCGGCGTCAGCGCGGATGAGGCCCGCGACGAGGTCGGCCGTGCCGATGGGGGACTGTCCCTCCGAGAGCGAGCGCGCCATCCCTACCCCACCTCCCCGACGAACTCCGCGGCGAAGGCCTCGTAGTCCCGGAACTTGAGGTTGCGCCGGCCGTCCTTGGCGTGAGACTGCCTGATGCGAGTGGAGTAGACCCCGACTCCTGCCTCACGCGCCAGCTCGGCGATCTCCTCGGCCAGGAGGGCGGGAGACTCGGCCTGGGTCGAGTAGCGGCACACCAGCACCCCGTCGACGGACACGGCCGGGTTGCTGTAGCGGCGGATGGCGTCGACCGTGTCGATGACGCCCTGGAGCCCGCGCACGGACTCCTCCTCGGCGAACACGGGGATGATGACGCGCGTGGCCGCGTTGAGGGCCATGATGGTCATGACCGACAGGTTGCCGGGGGTGTCGACGATGACGTAGTCGTAGGGAGCGCCCTCGAGCAGCTCGCGGAGGCGATACTGCGCCCCGACGTTGGCGACGTCCGAGAGCGTCTGCTCGGCCGCGCCGACGGCGGCTCCTCCGGCGGCGAGGCCCACCGGGGCGCCGCGCACCTCTATGTCCTGGACGCAGTCGCAGAAGTCGTAGCGCTCGGCCACGAGCGCGTGGGCGATCCCCTCCACGGTGGACATGTCCGCCCCCATGGTGGAGGAGAGGCATCCCGGGGAGTGGTCCAGGTCGACGATGACGACTGACTTTCCGGCCTTCGAGAGCTGGCCGGCGAGCTCGCGGGCGGTGGTGGACTTGGCCACTCCGCCCTTGGGGTTGACGATGGCAACCACGCAGGGATCTGCCATGATGGCACCTGCCTTTCCGTTGATTCCGACACGGGTGACAAGCCGCGGAATCCCCGGATCACATGGGAGTACGAACGTACATTCGTATCTTGATATCACCGAACCTCGGTACTGCGGTACGGCGGTACGCCCACGTGATGGTACGGCAGTATACACGTACCGCCGTACTTGGCAAGCGGCTTTTAAGCCGCGAATCCAGAACCGCCCATGGGAAGGCCGCCTGCTTTTGTGTGC
Source organism: Enterorhabdus sp. P55 (assembly GCF_009911695.1). Taxonomy (GTDB): domain Bacteria; phylum Actinomycetota; class Coriobacteriia; order Coriobacteriales; family Eggerthellaceae; genus Enterorhabdus. The sequence continues at coordinate 1,136 of NZ_QWKK01000022.1, forward strand.
TTTTCATGGATGGGCACAAATTTTTTCAGAAGCCGCATTGGGATCAGGAGAGGAGTTATTTTCCGAAAAACCCCAGGTCAAACTGCAAATGCTACTTTACATAACATATATTATCGATAATCGATTTATCTCACAGAGGAACGCCAGCACATGAACGTCAATTACTGCCTTTGAGAGGCCTGGGCGTTTACCGCTAGCCCCAGATTGAGGTGCCGGGATCCTTGGCCGCTTCACCAGAACCGACTCCGCCGCCCTGAGGCAGGTCATACGCCTCGTAGAGCGACGACAAGTCGCCGGTCTGAATAGCCTGGATCATAGCCGGAAACACTGACGCCAAGGCGATGGCGTTCAGCGTAAGCGCCAGAGCGCAGACGATGGCGCTCAGCACTGCCGAACGCCGTATGCGCGATGCGTAGACGGCCAGGCCTGGCGCAACGCCCTCAGCTATGACGCGGCGCGTCTTGACGAGAGCCATAAGCGCACATATCACTCCGACGCCGCTCAGCACGACGCCGCCGATCAGAAGCGAGAGCGGCCCCGCTATCGTCGCCACGGTCACAAGTGTCTGAGCTGACTTCAACTGACGCAGTCCGCCATCAGCCGAAGGCTGGTCAAAGGGGGTCTGGGGAGGCTGATTTTGGGCCTCGGTCATCATTTCCTGCCTTCCGTTGAAAAACAGGCCCTCTGACCTGCGGTTTTATAAACGAGGCTCTGAGAGCCGTTCTAAGGCCCTATGTTGCCCTTCCATGGGTAAATACTCATGGAAATGAAGGTTTTTCCTGAGCCCTGGCAGCTTAATATACCATCCGGCATCGAAATGACGATTGCCTCGCTTCGAATTACACGGATGGCTCACCGGATTGGAGCCATTCCGTAGGAACTCCTACGAAGAGACGCCGCTGCTTCCGAACCCACCGCTGCCGCGCTGCGTATCGTCAAGCGACTCTACGGCCACAGGCATGACCGCGGGCGCCGCGACGATCATGAGCTGCGCGATGCGGTCACCGACGTGAATCTCGAAGGGCTCCTTCAGGTCAAGGTTCATGAGGACGACCTTGACCTCGCCGCGATAGCCGCTGTCGATGAGGCCCGGCGCGTTGACGACGGTAATGCCCCGTTGAGCCGCCAGACCGCTACGCGGGATGACAAGGCCCGCGTAGCCTTGCGGGATAGCCATCGCAAAGCCGCAGGAAACAACCGCCCGTTCGAGCGGCCCAAGCGTAAGCGCCTCGGCTGCGCGCAGATCAAGCCCCGCATCTCCTTCGTGGGCATAGCTGGGAAGCTTGTTTGAAAAATCGAACATTTGTATAGGCAAGGGGAGAGGCATGCTGGTTTCCTAAGAAAGATCGTTGAGCGCGCTGGCAAACTCCTCGACGCTCTGGAAGTCCTTGTAGACGCTCATGAAGCGAATGTACGCCACGTCGTCAAGCGGGGCGAGACGCGCCATGACCAGATCGCCCAGATCCTTGGAGCGAATCTCCCCCCTCGGCGAAGCGCTCAGATCGTTCTCTATGCCATTAATGAGGGACTCGATCTGCTGGGGCGTGATCGGCCGCTTCGCGCAGGCACTCAGGAGGCCGCGCATGAGCTTCTGGCGATCGAAGGCCTCAGAGGATCCATCGGACTTGATGACGATGACGGGGTTTTCACCCCGACGCTCATACGTGGTGAAGCGGTGTCCGCAGGAAAGGCACTCGCGCCGGCGGCGAATGGCGGCACCGTCATCAGCGGGACGGGAGTCGACTACCTTCGATTCGGGGTGACTGCATACGGGACAGAGCATGGCACTCCTTCAACTTGGATAAGCAGGGTAATAATATAACCTAAGAGCGCCCTCGGGAAGCAGCCTCATCGACAAGCTGATGCTGATTCACCGTATTCTGTCCACAGCGCCAATCGCGCGAGCTTGCGAGAGCCGCCGCGCGATTGGCTATGCCGCCCGCGAACGCAGCAACGGGGCGGTCTCGAAGAGGCCTAGAACGGCATGAGGAGCGCGCCAAACGACAACGCGCATCCGATGCCGAGCAGAATGGCCGACTGGCGGCTCGTGAGGCTCGTCGGGTTCTTCGCCTCAGGCTTGCGCGCCGGGGGCTCTGGCGGGGCCGGAAACGCTATGATGCGGGCCCGCGCGGCCGCAGTATAAGGCCGGGGCTTGAGCGCGGAGGTACCCGCGACAGGACAACTTCTTTCGCAATTCCTCATTTTTCTTCCTCCTAGCTCTTGCTTAGAACCTTTGTTCGTTGATATAATAGGCCGAACAAAAGTTCATGTCAACAACTATTTCAAACATTTGTTCCTATAGAGTGAAAGGAAGGGATCATGGCCCAGAAGGTCACCAAGCGCCAGCAGGCGGTTTTGGATTGCATCGAGGACTGCATCCGCGAGAAGGGGTACGGCCCCACCGTGCGCGAGGTCTGCGAGGCGCTGGGGCTGTCGTCCCCCTCAACCGTGCACGTTCACCTCAAGGCCCTCGAGGACAAGGGCTACATCAAGCGCGACCCGCTCAAGTCCCGCTCCATCGCCCTCACCTATCACCTTGATCGCGATGACGACGTGGCCAACGTGGCGTCTCCCGCCTTCAGCAAGCTGGTGAACGTGCCCCTCGTCGGCAACGTGGCTGCCGGCTCTCCCATCTTAGCCGAGGAGAACATCACCGACACCATCACCCTGCCTACCGACATCGTCGGAGACTCGCCGTCCTTCCTGCTCTCCGTTCGCGGGGAGTCCATGATCGAAGCCGGCATCAACGATGGCGACTACGTGGTGGTCAAGGAGCAGCCTGTCGCCAACAACGGCGACATCGTGGTGGCCATCATCGATGATGGCGCTACGGTCAAGCGCTTCTTCAAGGAAGCCGACCACATCAGGCTCCAGCCGGAGAACTCCACGATGGATCCCATCATCACAACTGATTGCTCCATCGCCGGCAAGGTCGTCGCGGTCTTCCGACGCCTCTAGCGAGAACCTCTGGCAAAGCATAGGCAGCGCCAGGGCGACGCGAAAACGCGCAGCCAGAGCAGAAAAACGGGAAGAGGGGAGTGATGCCACCGCGGCGCCACTCCCCTCTCCTTTCATCTCGCTGCCTGCTGCCTGCTCACGTTCGCGCCGCTCACGCTTGGCAGACGAGGTGCGGGGAGGCAACGACGGCGGCTCCCCTATCTGCGAGGTGCGCGTCGCCCAAGGACGTGAGCTAAGCGCGCCCCGACGAGAGGGTCCCCAAGGGCCTACGGCTCAGCTTCCCTCCCTGACGAGAGGGGCACCTGGCGTGGACACGGGCCTATCACCCCCCCCCTCGACGGAGGAAGGCTCCATGAGCCTGCGCCTTGATCCCCCCTGACGAGAGACCGCCCCAAGAGCCTACAGCCCGCCCCCCCTGACGAGGGAAGGCTCCCAAGAGCGCGGGCTAAGCGCCCCGACGAGAGGGACACACCCCAAGGACGCAGGCTCAGCACATCCGCCTCCCCCAAGGAGCATGCACCCCCAGGCCGACTCGGGCCGCCCTCCCCTACGCGCCCTCTACGCAAAAGGGCTCGAAGACGCCGGCGTAGGCCGGGCCCGCGAGCAGCACAAGGCGCGTGCCGGCCTCCTCATGCGTCTCGGAGACGATATGACAGCGCTCGTGGGCCACCGACACCAGATCCCCGCGCTGGTAGGGGATGAGCACCTCCAGGTGCGCGTCAGCAGCAGCGGCGGCCTGGGCGATGCGCTCGACGAGCTCGCCTGTCCCCTCCCCCGTCTCAGCCGACACGCGCAGGGCCAGCGGATAGCGGCCCTCCAGGGCGGTGCGTGCCTCCCCGTCGAGCAGATCCACCTTGTTGAACACCTCGAGACGCGGGATGTCCTGGGCGCCAATCTGGTCGAGCACCTCCTGGACGGCCTCGATCTGACCCTCGTACTCCGGCGACGACGCATCCACCACATGCAGGATCAGATCAGCCCCCGTGATCTCGTCAAGCGTCGACTTGAACGCCTCCACCAGCGTGGTCGGCAGCTTCTGGATGAACCCGACCGTATCGGTGATGGTGATCTCCCGACCCTCGGGCAGCTCGAACTTGCGGGTGGTGGAGTCAAGCGTGGCGAACAGCTTGTCGTAGCTGAGCACGTCAGCATCGGTCAGGCGGTTGATGAGGCTCGACTTCCCTGCGTTGGTGTAGCCGGCCAGCGCCACCTTGAACATGCCGCTCGCATAGCGGCTCTCGCGCTGGACGGCGCGCACCTCGGCCAGGTGAGCCAGCTCGCGCTTGATGGAGGTGATGCGCTTGCGCACCATGCGGCGGTCGACTTCGAGCTGGCTCTCGCCCTCGCCGAAGCGCGACCCCACGCCGCCTCCCATGCGGTTGGAGGCCAGGTGCGCCCACATGCCGCGCAGACGCGGCAGCAGGTACTGGTTCTGGGCCAAGCGCACCTGCAGGCGGCCCTCCTTGCTCGTGGCATGGAGGGCGAAGATGTCGAGGATGAGCGCCGTGCGGTCGATGACCTTCACGTCCCGTCCCACGATCTTCTCCAAGTTGGACTGCTGGGACGGCGTCAGCTCGTCATCGAATATGACGAGGTCGGCAGCGTGGGCGCGCGCCAGATCGGCGATCTCCTCGGCCTTGCCGCTTCCCACGAACGTGCGCGGGTTGGGCGCATCGAGCCTCTGGGTGGTCACGGCCACCGTCTCGGCGCCGGCGGTGTCGGCCAGCCGCTCCAGCTCGGCCAGAGACGAGGCCAGGGGCCACTTGAGCCCCGGCCGCTCGACGCCGACGAGGACGGCGCGCTCGCGCCGCTCCTCGGCGAGGGTCTTCGGCCCCCGCTCGATCACCGATTCAAACTCAGTCATAGGCGTTCCTCTCAAAACCGCCCGAAGGCGGGGTGCGACCGCTACGATGGCAAGGGCTCCGCCGAGCGCCCGAGCTCCCCCTCGATGGCCTCCAGCGCCGCGCGTGCGATGGCGGGGGCATCCCCAGAGTCGGCGTTGATCCAGCGGACGCGCGCATCCTGCCGAAACCACGAGCGCTGGCGCTTCGCGTAGCGACGCGTGGCCGTCTTAATGGCCTCCACAGCCTCGGAGAGGGCGCAACGTCCCTCCAGGGCCTCTACGATCTCCTTGTAGCCGATGGCCTGCGGCGCGGTGACGCCCGCGCGAAAGCCGCCCTCCAGGAGCCCCCGCACCTCCTCAACGAGCCCCGCGGTCACCATCGCGTCAACCCGGCGGTCGATGCGCTCACGCAGAAGGGCTGGGTCTACGGCCAGGCCCACGAACACGGCGGGAACCGCCTGGGGCAGCGTCGCCAGGTTACGCTTCTGCTCGGCATACGACCCACCCTCGGCCAGAAGCTCGAAGGCCCGCGCCACGCGCCGCACGTTGTTCGGATGAATCACCGCAGCACTCGCCGGGTCGACTTCCCGCAGCCGCTCCCAGAGCGCCTGGGCGCCCCGCTCGGCGGCAAACGCCATGCACCGCTCGCGCACGGGGTTTTCCACCTGCTCCCCCGCCGGGAAGTCGTAGGCATCCACTGCCGCGCGCACGTAGAGCCCCGTCCCGCCGGCCAGCACCGGATAGGCGCCGCGCCCATCGATGGCCGCGAAGCACGCGCGGGCGTAGGGCTGGAAGAGCGCTGCGGAATACGGCTCGCCCGGATCCACCAGGTCGAGCCCGTGGTGCGGCACGCGGCGCTCGCCCACGGGGATCTTTCCCGTGCCGATGTCCATGCCGCGGTAGACCTGCATGGAGTCCGCGCTTACCACCTCACCCGGCAGGGCCAGGGCAAGCTCCTGGGCGACGTCGGTCTTGCCCGACGCCGTCGGCCCCACCACGCAGACGACGGGCCTCATGGGCGCGTCACGCCGCCGTCGGCCACCGTGCCGGCCAAATACCACGTGCGCGCTTCGTCCACGCGGACGGGCACCACGGCCCCCACCAACTCATCGACGCTTCGGCCCTCGGGCAGCGGCGCGTGAACGGTCTGGTTCTTGGGGCTCTTGCCCGCGAGCATGGTCCCATCGCGCTTGGAGACTCCCTCCACCAGCACGTCAACCACCTTCCCGAGCTCAGCCTGGTTCGCCTCGTAGGCGCAGCGCTGCACAGCCTCCACAAGGCGGTCGAAGCGCTCCTGGATCACCTCGCGCGGCGTGTCGTCGACCAGCTTCGCCGCCGGCGTTCCCTCGCGCTTGGAGTAGATGAAGGTGAACACCTGGCTGTAGCCCACCTCCTCCACGAGCGAGAGCGTCTGGAGGAAGTCCTCCTCGGTCTCGCCGGGGAACCCGACGATGATGTCGGTGGAAAGCGCGATGCCCGGACACGCCTCGCGCAGCTTGGCGATAAGCCCGAGGTAATGCTCGCGCGTGTAGCGGCGGTTCATGGCCGCCAGAATACGGTCGGAACCCGACTGAGCCGGCAAGTGCAGCGCCGGCATGAGCGAGCGCAGCGTGCCGAAGCGGGCGATGACCTCGTCGGTGAGGTCCTTCGGATGGCTCGTGGCGAAGCGCAGCCGCTCGATGCCCGTGGCATCCACCGCGTCGAGCACGTCGACGAAGCGCGGCTCGCCATAGAGATCGCGCCCGTAGGAGTTCACGTTCTGGCCGAGCAGCGTGATCTCGCGCACGCCAGCCTCCACGTAGCCGCGCGCCTCCTCGGCGATGTCCTCGAGCGTGCGGGACTTCTCGCGCCCGCGCACATAGGGCACGATGCAGTACGAGCAGAAGTTGTCGCAGCCCACGGTGATGGGCAGCCAGGCGGCCCAGGAGTGCTCGCGAGCCGTCGGCAGCGTCGTCGGGAAGTCCGCGGAGGACTCGAGTACCTCCACATGGTGCGCGCCATCGGCGACGGCAGCAGAGAGAAGGCCCGGCAGCGAGCCGAGGTTGTGGGTGCCGAACACCACGTCAAGATGGGGAAGCTGCTCGGTGAGCTTCTCGCCGTCGCGCTGGCCGATGCAACCCCCCACCGCGACGATGCGCTTGGAAAGCGGCGTGCCCGCGCGCAGCGGCACGTTCTTGAGCGAGGCGACCTGCCCGTAGAGCCGCACGTCAGCAGCCTCGCGCACGCAGCAGGTCATGAAGACGACGATGTCAGCCTCCTCGATGGTCTCGACCATCGAGGCGCCCAGCCCCTCGAGCATGCCCGCGATGCGCTCGGAGTCATGCTTGTTCATCTGGCAGCCGAAGGTGTGGATGCAGAAGGTCATCCGGTCGAAGGTAGGAGTCATGAGGTCCTTTGGGGTCGGAGGTATGGGAAGGCGCGTCGCGCGAGCGGCTCCCCGGCACGCCGGGCGCCTACGAGCGCGTCTCTCCCCCATCAGCGGTGCCGCGCAGGTAGCGAGGCTCCACGGCGAAGCGGATGGCCGTGCGGTACTCGCCGTCGATGACGATGTCGGCGAAGGACGGCACGCACATGATCTCGATGCCGATGGGCGAGAGGAAGCCGCGGGAGATAGCGATGGCCTTGACCGCCTGGTTGACGGCGCCGGCGCCGACGGCCTGGATCTCGACGGCCACGCCGTCCTTGATCATGCCGGCGATGGCGCCCGCCACCGAGGCGGGAGAAGACTTGGAGGAAACTTTCAGGCAGCCGATCTCCGGCTTGGGGTCTGTCGTTGACACGTGTTGTCCTTGTCGTGCGCTTCGTTTGGTGATCGTTCAGTGCTGCGTTTCGCGGTGCGATGCCCCGAGGGGCCAACCGTTAGGCTGTCGGTCATTTTACCGATAAACCCCAGGCAGCGCAACCGGCAACGCGCCTGATCAGCAAGCTAGCGGAGCTTCTCCACGGGGATGGTGATGCGAATGGCGTCGCCCCCCGCGCGCACCTCCGGCTCGACTGAGGGATCGAGGTAGTAGCGCTCGGCTATGTCAGCGAACACGCGGCCCACCGACGCCTTGAGCGCGTCTGCGTCATCAGGGGCGAGCACCAGGCCGCGCCCGTCCCTCGAAGGCGCCGGCGCACGGCGAACCTTGCGCGCGGCGGGCCGTGCGAAGCTCTCTGCCTGGAGGCGGTCCATGAGCGAGGACACCGGGCCGATCTGCCCGTCGATGATGCGCCGCGCACTCCGCTCGGAGAGCGTGAGGCCCATCCCATCGGCAAGCGCCGCGAGCGCGGCGGGGTCAGCCGCCGCCGCGAGGCGCTTCACTGCCGGCAGCGCCGTCGCGTCCTCGCAGAAGGCCCGCGCGGCGGCTGAGGTGGTGGCCATGCCGAAGGCGTAGAGGGTGGCCGCCACCTCGGTGAACGAGCCGCAGTAGACGCTGCAGTCGCGTCGGTGCTCGAGGGCGAACTCCGCGGCGATGCGCAGGATGTTCTTCGGCCCGCGCATGGCATGGGCGCCGCCCTCCTGCACCTCGAAGCTGGGAAACGTCGACTGATCCGTCTTCTCGCCCAGGCGGTCGAGGTCCGTGGTGACGGCGAGCGCCGAGCCGAGCCCCGGCGCCGACGAGGCCACACGCGCCTCCTCGGCGTTCACCGCGATGGAGTAGAGCGCCATGCCGCGCCCGTGCATCCCCCACTTGTCCATGCGCGCCGTGTCGAGCTTGGAGGTGACGCGCGGCTCGAAGATGCGGCCGTGCATGGCCTCGGGGATGCCGGCGCCGTCATCGACGATGACGAGCGAGCGGGCCGTGTCGTCGCGCTGGACGGCGAGGAAGATGTTGCGCGCCCCGGCGTCGCGAGCGTTGCGCAGCATCTCGATGACAATGTCCTCCGTGCAGCGGATGTCCTGGGCCGCCTGCCGGCGCTCCGCCTCGGAGCTCCTAAGACGGACGAAGCCATCCCCGAGGTCATCTTCGACCCGGAGATGGCTTTCGCCGCACACGGACTCCACGAAGGAACCGAGCGAATCCTCTGCCATGGGCTACTTGGCGTAGTCGACGGCGCGGCTCTCGCGGATGACCACGACCTTCACCTGGCCGGGATACTGCATCTCGCTCTCGATCTGATGGGCGATGTCGTGAGCCAGCACCACGGACTGGGCCTCGTCGACAACCTCCGGCTTCACCATGACGCGAACCTCGCGGCCGGCCTGGATGGCGTAGGTGCGCTCGACGCCATCATGGGCGTTGGCGATCTCCTCGAGCTTCTCGAGGCGCTTGATGTAGGCGTCGAGGGTCTCCTTGCGCGCGCCGGGACGTGCCGCGGAGACGGCGTCAGCCGCCTGCACGAGCACGTCGATGACGGTGTTGGGGTCAACGTCGCCATGGTGCGCCTCGATGGCGTGCACGATCTCCGCACGCTCGCCGAAGCGACGCGCCAGATCGGCGCCGATGACCGCGTGGCTGCCCTCCATGTCGTGGTCGATGGCCTTGCCCAGGTCGTGGAGCAGGCCCGCGCGCTTGGCGGGGATGGGGTCGAGCCCCAGCTCAGAGGCCATGACGCCGGAGAGATAGGCTACCTCCAGCGAATGGTTGAGCACGTTCTGTCCGTAGGAGGTGCGGTAGCGCAGGCGTCCAAGGGTGCGCACGATCTCCGGGTGCAGGTCGTGGATGCCGGTGTCGAAGGCTGCCTGCTCGCCAGCCTCCTGCACGCGCTGGTTCACGAGCGCGACGGCCTTGCCGTACATCTCCTCGATGCGCGCCGGATGAATGCGGCCGTCAGCCACGAGGTTCTCCATGGTGACGCGGCCGATCTCGCGGCGAACCGGGTCGAAGCACGAGATGGTGACGCACTCCGGCGTGTCGTCGATGATGAGGTTGGTGCCGGTCAGCTGCTCGAACGAGCGGATGTTGCGGCCCTCGCGGCCGATGATGCGGCCCTTGAGGTCGTCGGAGGGGATGTGGATGGCCGACACGGTGTTCTCGGCCGAGTGGTCCGCGGCCACGCGCTGGATGGCGAGGCTCAGGATCATGCGGGCCTTCTTGTCGGCCTCGGCCTTGGTGCGGGCCTCGGCATCGCGGATGATGGCGGCCGACTCGTGGGTCACCTCGTCGCGGATGGTATCGAGCAGCTCCTCCTTGGCCTCCTCAGGCGACATGCCCGCGACGCGCTCGAGGCGGCGGCCCATCTCGACCTCAGCCTCGTCCAGGTCGCGCTCGCGGCGCTCGATCTGTCCCTGGAGGGACGAGATCTGGTGCTCGCGCGCATCAAGGGTCTCGCTGCGGCGGTCGAGCGACTCCTCGCGCTGGGAGATGCGGTTCTCGGCGCTGCGCACCTCGCGCATGCGCTCCTTGTTCTCGTTCTCGACTTCCTGCTTGTACTTGAGGGCCTGGTCCTTGGCCTCGATGACGGCCTCGCGTCGCATCGTCTCGGCTTGCTGCTTGGCGTTCTCGACCACCGTGGCCGCCTCTTCGGCGGCCCGCTTGGTAGCGGAGTTGGCAAGGAAGCGCGTGGCGACGAAACCGAGGGCGATGCCGGCGACGGCGCCGATGACCAGCCAGATGATCTCGGGCATTGGTTCCCCTTTCGTCTGCGGGTTGGTTTCGGTCAGGTTGGTTTGCACAGTAAAAATGCCCGCTTCGGGCGGGCATGAGCAATAGACGCGAAGGGCAGGTGCGGTATAGGGTTGTCTCTATAGTCAAATACCCTGCGGGTACACATCGCTCATAGCTATCATAAAGTATAGCGTATTATCCCGAGGCCCCGATCAAAGACCGAAAAACAGCATGGGAAAGAAGCGGCCCCTCTCCTCGGGTCCGCCAGGGCCGTCCCAAGCCCGCCAGCGCGCGCAAGTCTCCCCGACGCCGGGAAGGATGAGGGCCAGCCACAGAGGATGTCGCCGTGAGAAGGGGGGCGAGGGCTAGCGGACGGACTCCGCCCAGCGACGGGCGGCCGTGGCGGCGGTCGATGAGCCGAACCCCTGCTGGATGAGCTTGCGGTAGGCGGCCTCGCGCTTGTTCTTGGCGCGGGGCGGACGGCGGTCGAGCAAGGCGAGGGCACGCTCCACGTCGACCTCCTCCCCGGCGGCACGGTACTCCCCCAGCGCCTCGAGCTCGTCAGGGTCAAGGCCGAGCTCCTCGATCTCGGCGAGCACGCCTTCCACCCCCTTGCCCGCGGCCACGCACATGCGAACGAGCGCCTCGGCGTAGCGGCGGTCGTCCACTGCATGGACGCGAACGGCCCGCGCGATGGCCTCTTCCGCCACCTCCTCCGCATAGCCGTCCCGGGCGAGGCGCCCCCGCAGGCGCACGGTTGACTGCTCGCGCGTGGCGGCGAGCCGCAGAATCTTCTGGAACGCCCGCTCCGCCGTCAGCTCCGGCTCGGCCGCAGAATCCGACTCGCCTTGCGACCCGCCGATCCCAGCATGCTCGCCTTGCCGGCGAGCATCGCCCGCTCCGGCACGGTCGCCGTCGCGGGCGGGGGCCTTCGCGCGGGACGCCTGGGCCCTCCCAGCCCGGGAGCGCTCAGGCGCGCCAGCGCCTTCCCGCGTGACAGCCTCGATCTCAGCACGGAGGCCGGCTATGAACTCAGCCTTGGATGCCACGGGCTACTTCTTCTTGCCCGTGGCCTTGGGAGCCGGGGTGAAGCTGTCGGCGGCATCCGGGTCGACGGTGAGCACGGGAATGTCAAAGGCCTCACGCACCTTAGCTTCAACCTCCTCGCGCAGCTCAGGGTTCTCGCGCAGGGTGAGCTTCGCCGCCTCACGGCCCTGGCCGAGGCGCTCCTCCCCGTAGGTGTACCAGGCGCCGCTCTTCTTGGCCACGCCGCACTCGACGGCCATGTCGACGATGCAGCCCTCGCGCGAGATGCCCTCGCCGTACATGAGGTCGAACTCGGCCTGGCGGAACGGCGGGGCCACCTTGTTCTTGACCACCTTGGCGCGCACGCGGTTGCCCACCACGTCCCCGTTCTGCTTGATGGAGTCGATGCGGCGGATGTCGATGCGCACGCTCGAGAAGAACTTGAGGGCACGGCCGCCGGTAGTCGTCTCCGGGTTGCCGAACATGACGCCGATCTTCTCACGCAGCTGGTTGATGAAGATGCAAGTGGTGTTCGACTTCGAGAGCGAGCCCGCCAGCTTACGCAGGGCCTGGGACATGAGGCGCGCCTGGAGGCCCACCGTGGTATCGCCCATCTCGCCCTCGATCTCCGCCCGGGGCACGAGCGCGGCCACCGAGTCGACGACCACCGCGTCGATGGCGCCGGAACGCACGAGCATGTCGCAGATCTCAAGCGCCTGCTCGCCGGTATCGGGCTGGGAGATGAGCACCTCGTCGATGTCGACGCCGATACGCGCCGCATAGACCGGATCGAGCGCGTGCTCGGCGTCTATGAAGGCGACGATGCCGCCCATGGCCTGGGCCTCGGCGAGAATCTGGAGGGCGAGAGTGGTCTTGCCGCTCGACTCGGGCCCGTAGATCTCGATGATACGGCCGCGCGGCACGCCGCCGATGCCGAGCGCCGCGTCAAGGGCGAGGGCGCCCGTGGGGATGACGCCGATGTTGAGGTCGGCGCCGCCCTCCCCCAGCTTCATGATGGAGCCCTTGCCGAACTTCGTCTCGATCTGATCCGTGGTGATCTTGAGCATCTTCGACTTTTCTTCGTTCATTCCCACTCCTTCAGGATCCACGCGCACGGGGCGCGGTTTCGGTCTTCGTCTATTATACGAACACCTGTTTGCACGTCAAGGGGATTTTCCGAAAAGTCGCGGAAGCCACCCCTCCGCATCACCCTAGGCGGCCCCTGCGGGCGCTCGTCGGCATGCGCTCGGCGGGGCGGGAGCGTCCCATCGAGCGTCGCGCACGGCCCCGGCGCCTCCGTGACGCCAGGGGGCGGCGCCCCGGCGCCCCGCGACCTACGCGCGGCGGCGCCCCGTCAGCAGAAGGGGGCGCGGCCCTCGGCGGCACGACGCAGGGCGATGAGGGCCTCGGCCACGGTCTGGAGGCGTACCGCCTGGCGGTCGCCCTCGAAGCAGAACAGGCGCGCGGCGCTGCCCTCGGCCTCGGCCACGGCCATCCACACGGTGCCCACCGGCTTGCCAGGCTCGGCGCCGCCAGGTCCTGCGATGCCGGTGACCGCCACGGCGACATCGGCCCTCAGGCGCTCGCGCGCGCCCTCGGCCATCTGCCGCGCGACCGGCTCGCTCACCACGCCGGCCTCATCGAGGGCCCGCGAACTCACGCCGAGCACGTCGCGCTTGGCCTCGGCGGCATAGCTCACCACGCCGCCGCGCACCACCGCCGACGACCCCGGCACCGCGGTCAGAGCGCCCGCGATGAGGCCGCCGGTCAGGCTCTCGGCGCACGCCGCCGTCAGTCCAGCCGCCTCGAGGGCCGCCACGGCCTGCGTGGCAAGCGCGCCCACCCGGGCCTCGAGCGCCTCAGCGTCAGCCGCCTCCGGCCGCGCGGGCTCGGCATCGGCCGCCTCTGCCTTCCCGCGCGGGGCGCCGAATCCCAGCAGGTGGCGGGCCTTGGCCAGGTAGTCTGCCATCGACACGATGGTCAGCACGAGCGCCACGACCATGACGGCCCACGACGTCACGTACAGCGGGCTGCCCATAGCCGCCGCTGCGTCCGGCAGCTCCAGGCCGTCCTTCACGATGAACAGCACGATGGCCACGATCTGAAAGACCGTCTTGGCCTTGCCATACCAGCTGGCCGCGATCACCTCGCCGCGGCTCGCGGCCACCATGCGCACACCAGACACGATGAACTCCCGCGCGAGGATGATGAGCACGGGCCAGGAGGGCAGCGCCTGAAGCTCCACGAGGGCCAGAAGCGCCGCCGCCACGAGGATCTTGTCGGCCAGCGGGTCCATGAACTTGCCGAAGTCGGTCACTTCCCCGCGGCTGCGCGCGAGGTAGCCGTCCACCCAGTCAGTACACGATATGAGGATGAACACGCCCGCTGCCACCAGGCTCTTCGCCTGATCGCTGAAGTCGACGAGCCCCATCCACTGGGGCCAGGGGCTCAGAAGCGCCACCACGAAGGCGGGCACGAGGCAGATGCGCACGACGGTAACGACGTTGGCCGGCGTCCAGAGGCGCTCAGCGCTCACCGGCGCGCTCACGATTCGAGCACCTCGCCCTCCATCTCGTAGAGCAGGGTGTCGACGATGCGCGCGGCCACGACCTGGCCGGGCTCGCCGGCGTCGAGGTAGGTCACGCCGTCCACGTCCGGCGCCTGGCACTGAGCGCGGCCGAACAGCTGGCCGTCCTCCTCGGCACCCTCCACGAGCACCTCTGCCACGCGCCCGACGCGCGCGGCGATGAGCGGCGCGGACGCGGCATCGGCGGCGTCGCGCAGGCGCTGGGCGCGCTCGGCCTTCTCATCCTCGTCTACCTGGCCCGGCAGGTCGAAGGCGGCGGTCCCCTCCTCGCGGGAGTAGGCGAACACGCCGACGTAGTCGAACAGGCCCTCGGCCACGAAGTCGAGCAGCTCCTCGAACTGCTCGTCGTCCTCGCCGGGGAAGCCCGCGATGAGCGTGGTGCGCAGCGTCACGTCCGGCAACGCGGCGCGGATGCGCCCGACGAGCGCCTCGAAGGAGGCGCGCGAGCCGCGGCGGTTCATGGCGCGCAGCACCGGCTCGCAGACGTGCTGGAGCGGGATGTCCAGGTAGGAGCACACGTTGGCATGGCGGCCCATCACGGCCAGCAGCTCGTCGGTGACTCCCTCGGGCTGCAGGTACATCACGCGCAGCCACGTGTCGGGGAACTCGCACGCGAGCGCGTCCACGAGCCAGGCGAGGTCGCGCGGCTCGTCGAAGTCGGCGCCCCAGCGGCCCGTATCCTGCGCGATGAGGTCCACCTCGCGCACGCCAGCATCCACGAGGCGCGCCACATCAGCGCGCACCTGCTCGAAGGGGAAGCTGCGGTAGCGCCCACGGATGAGCGGGATGGCGCAGTAGGAGCACCAGCGGTCGCATCCGTCGGATATCTTCACGTAGCCGAACGCGCCTGCGGGCCGGGCGGCCGCGCCCTCGCCGGCCAGAGGCTCCCCCACGGCGCGCTCGACGCCGAAGAGCCCGTCGAGCACCGCGACGATGTCGTCCTCGCGCGAGCAGGGGACGAAGGCGGCCGCCTCCGGCAGCTCGGCGGCCAGCTCGTCGCCGTAGCGCGCGGGCATGCAACCCGCCACCACGAGCCGCGTGCCGCCGGCGGCCACGCGCGGCAGGCCGGCGGCGTCGAGCACCGCCTCGATGCTCTCCTCGGTGGCGCTCTGGATGAACGAGCAGGTGTTGACAACGATGGCGTCAGCGCGCTCCGGGTCGTCCTCCAGGCGATAGCCCGCGGCGACGGCGCGGCGCTCCATGGCGGCGGTGTCCGCCTCGTTCTTGGCGCAGCCGAGGGTTATGAAGCAGACGGGGCGCGCCGGCGCTTCGGCGCGCCCTGCCTCGGCGCCCTGATGAGAGGTTGCCTCCAACGCGCGCTCCTAGCGGTAGTTGACGTACTGGAGCGGCTGGCCGTAGTCCTGGCCCTTGAGGAAGGCGATGACCTCCTGCAGGGTGTCGCGGCTCGCGCTCGACACGCGGAGCTTGTCGCCCTCGATCTGCACCTTCACCTTGAGCTTGGTGGCCTTGATGTCCTTGTTGATCTTGGAGGCGGTGTCCTTGTCGATGCCGTCCACCACGGTGGCCACGCGGCGCACCGACTGGCCCGTGGCCGTCTGGGCCTCGCCCCACTTGACGGCCGCCAGGTCGATGCCGCGCTTCACGAGCTTCGAGCCGATAACGTCGATGACCTGCCCGGCCACGAAGTCGGACGGCGCCGCCACGGTGATGGTCTGCTTGGCCTTGTCGAGGCTGATCTCAGCGCCCGAGTCCTTCAGGTCGTAGCGCTGAGCTATCTCCTTCTTCGCCTGCTGGAAGGCGTTGTCGACCTCCTGCATGTCCACAGTGGACACCACGTCGAAGCTGGATTCCTTGGCCATGGGGATGGCTCCTTTCATCTGGGTCTTGTCTCAGAAGGCGGCCGGGGCCGCCGGGATGATGCTAGTCAGCGGTGCCCTCGCCCGAGCCCGACGCGGCGCCCGAGGCGCCCTCGCCGTCTCCGCCCGTGTCAGCCGGGGCGTGCTCCTCCTCCCACGCGGCCAGGATGGCCGGGAAGTCCACCGTGTAGGTGTAGACGCCGTTGCCGCGACTGTCGGTGGGCTCGACCTCCTCGCCGTCTAGGGTGAGCGTGACGCCGTCGGGGTTGCTCGTCACGAAGCGCAGCGTGCCGGTGACGTTGTAGTCCTTCGTCGCGGGGCCCTGCACCGTCTCGGCCACGTCGGCGCCGCTCGAGCCGTCCAGGTACACCTCGATGTAGGCCTTCTCGCCCTCCTTCACCTCGTAGCTGAACTTAGCGCTCGTGGGGGCCACGGCCGGCGGCGTGGCGGCAGTCGTGCCGCCTTGGGCGTCGGCGCCCGCGCCGGAACCGCCGCCTGACGCAGGCTGGTTCGACGTGTCGGTGAGGCCGGTGATGGGCACCTGCGGCACCTCCTGCTGGGCGGGGGCGCGGTTGCAGAACGTGAGGAACAGCACGGCGATGAGCAGCACGACGATGACGACGGCGCCGATGACGAGCGGAAGGCGCGAGCCGCCGGAGGAAACCTTGGGCGGCGCGTAGAGGTTCGTGTACTGGGGGCGCGGCATCGAGCCGTGGCGCGAGGGATGCACCCGGTCGGTGGCGTAGGTGCGCCCGCGCTCATCGGTGCGGTCGTCATAGAGCGCGCGTCCGAAGGCGTTGTGCCGCGGCGGACGCTCCTCACGGGGACGCTCGGAACGCGGGCGCCCGCCGCGCGCGGTACGGCTGGAGCGGCCCAGCGGCTCCTCGGGCCGGGCGTCATCGCGCACGCGCCCCACCTCGAAGGCATAGGCCTGCTCCTTGTAGAGTCGCCCGACCTCCGTGGCGTTGAGCCCCACCAGGCGCGCGTAGGCGTTCACCATGTTGGTGGTGTAGCCGCGCGGGGGCATGCGGGCGAAGTCGCTCTCCTCGATGGCCCGCAGGATGTCGGGGCGGATGCGCAGGCGCCGCGCGGCCGTGGAGAGATCCATCCCCTTGCGCTTGCGCGCGTCGCGCAAGATGTCGCCGAAGGCAGTCTGTCGCGCCATAGTCTCTACTCCTCTTATCCGCGCGGCGGGCCGGCAGCCCTAGTCCGCGTCCTGGGCCTCGAACGCCTTGAGCGTCTCGAGCTCCATCTCGTCGACGAGCACCTCGCGCGGCTTGGAGCCGTTGGCGGGCCCGACGACGCCCTTTTCTTCCAGTTGATCCATTATACGGCCTGCTCGGGCGTATCCCACCTTCAGGCGGCGCTGAATGTTGGAGGTGGAGCCCAGGCCGCTCGACACCACGATCTCGGCGCCTTCCCACAGAAGCGGGTCGTCGGCCTCCGAGCCGCCGTCGCCCGAAGGCGAGGACGCGCCGAGCGTGACCACGTTGGTCTGGAGGATCTCCGAGTGGTACTCCGGCTCGCCCTGGGCCTTGAGGTGCTCCACCACGGCGTTGATCTCGTCGTCGGAGACGTAGGGGCCCTGGACGCGCAGGGGCTTGGCGTACTCGGGCTTGGCGATGAGCAGATCACCGTAGCCGCAGAGGTTCTCAGCGCCCGTGGAGTCGAGGATGACGCGCGAGTCGATGCCGCTGGCCACGGTGAGGCCGATGCGGCAGGTGATGTTGGCCTTGATGAGGCCCGTCACCACGTTGGTGGAGGGGCGCTGGGTGGCGATGATGAGGTGAATGCCGGCCGCGCGCGCGAGCTGGGCGATGCGGCTGATGGAGAACTCCACCTCCTTGCCGACGTTCATCATGAGGTCGGCCAGCTCGTCGATGACGATGACGATGTAGGGCAAGGGATCGCCGAACTCGTTGGGCTCGGGCTCCTGGCCGGCGGCGCGCGCGGCCTCGTCGGCCTCCTTGGCCGCCTTGGCCTTGGCGTTGAACGAGCCGATGTTGCGGGCGCCCACCTTGCTGAACAGCTTGAGGCGGCGCTCCATCTCGGCCACGCCCCACGACAGCGCGCTCGAGGCCTCCTTGCATTCCGTGACCACAGGCACGTAGAGGTGGGGGATGCCGTTGTAGCCGCTGAACTCGACGCGCTTGGGATCGATCATGATGAAGCGGACCTCGGCGGGGGTGGCCCGCATGAGGATGGTCATGATCATGGCGTTGATCTCGACCGACTTGCCCGAGCCGGTGGTGCCGGCGATGAGCAGGTGGGGCATCTTCGACAGGTCGCCGGTGATGGAGTGGCCCTCGACGTCCTTGCCGATGCAGATCTGCATCGGCCCCTCCCCCACGTCCTTGAGCACGTCGGTGAGGTAGACCGTCTTGCGGGTGCGGTTGGGCACCTCGATGCCCACGTAGTTCGTGCCGGGGACGGGCGCGAAGATGCGCACGCCGGGCGCGGCGAGCGCGAGCGCGATGTCGTCGTTGAGCGCCGTGATGCGGCTCACGCGCACGCCGGGCGGCAGCTCCACCTTGAACAGCGTCACGGTAGGCCCGGCCACCCAGCCCACGACGTTGACCATGATGCCGAAGTCCTCCAGGGTCTCCTGGAGGCTGGCCGCCGTCTCCTCGAGCTCGTCATCGCTCGCGCCAGCGGTCTTGCCGTCGCCCTGGACGAGCAGGTCGAGGGGAGGCAGCACGAAGCCGTCCGCCGGCTCGGGCACAGCGGCGGCCTGAGGGGCGCGCTTCGCCTTGGGCTTGGGCGTCTCCGCGGCGGGCGCCTCGGCCGGCTGGGCCTTGGCCGCCTCGGCGCGACCGTGGCGGGCGCCGAGCTTGCGCGTGATGGTGGCGGGGGGCTCGGGCGCCTCCTCCTCCGGCTCGGGACATGCGTCGAAGTCGGGCTCGGCCAGCGGGCGCGTAAGCGCCTGGGTGGGCACGGATGCCGCCTCGCCCGCATCATCATCGGCAAAGCGTCGGGAATGGCGGCGGTGCGAGCGCTCGGGCGAGAGGAGCGAGACCGTCTTGGCGGCCGGCTCCTCCGCAGGATCGGAGGCGCCGAGCACGCGCGTGCGGGCGCTGGAGAGGTCGTCAGCCAGATCATCCTGCGCGCTCTCGTCCTCCCAGACCGGCGCGCTGTCGCGTCGACCGCGGCCGCGCAGGATGCGGGCGAAGGGCGGCGCCTCGACCGCGGCCAGCTCGGCCTCGCGCTCGGCGCGCTTGCACTGCACGGTCTCGATGAGCTTGGATACGGAGAACCCGATGACGATGACGCCCACCACGATGAGCCCCACGAGGATGACGCCGGTGATGACCGGGCCGAACAGCAGATAGCCCGCCCAGGCGATGCCCGCGCCGATGTAGCCGCCGTGGGAGAGCAGCAGCTGACGCAGGAAGAGCTGGTCGTAGGCACCCGACGTGATGGGCGAGGCGAGCGCGATGAGCCCGAGCAGCGCCACCAGGATGAGCGCGAGCCCGATGGCCGCGCGCACGGGCACCCGCTCGCGCTCGAAGCGCACGAGGATGGTCACGCCGATGGCGGCGAGGAACAGGGGCACGAGGTAGGCGCCCACGCCGAAGGTGAGGCGCAGCGCCTCGGAGAGGAACGACGCCACGATGGCGTCGCCCGCGGGCAGGACGGCGGCCACCATCAGCACGACGGCGGCCACGATGAACAGCACGCCCACGATGTCGCGGCGGGTGCGCTCGTCGAAGACGCGCGCCTCCTCAGCGGCGCGGGCCGCCGGCTTGCGCGTCTTGGCCTGGGAGGGCTTGCGTCCCTGGCTGGGTTTTCTGGTCTGCTGGGTTGGTGTCGACTTCCGGGCCACGCCCCGCTCCTTCATGCTTCGTTTCAGTGCTGCGTTTTCGCAGGCGCCCTCAGGGGCGTCCGCCGTGTGCGAGCGACGCCCCTGAGGGCGTCGCTGCGGCCTAACCTATCAAGTATAGCGCATGAGCGCCGTTGCCCTAGACCTCCAGGATGTTGACGATCGCCATCGGGCGCTGCTTGGTGCGCTCCCAGAGAAGCGAGAGAATGGCGTCGCGCGCCACCTTGCGCAGCTCCTTGGCACCGCCGCCCTTAGACAGCTGACGCCGGAGGGCGCCCTTAAGGGCATTCTGCGCTTCCTCGGCCAGGTAGTAGTCATCGCCGCCGGTGATGCCGCGCATGATGACCTGCACCTCGCCGACGACCTCCTTGCGCTTGAAGTCCACGGCCGCCGCCACCGAGGCGAAGCCCTGCTCGCCCAGGGCGCTGCGGTCGTCGAGCACGTCCTGGGAGGTATCGCCCACCGACAGGCCGTCCACGAAGACGATGCCGCTCTGGACGCCCTCGCCGCGCTCGACGCCCTTGGCAGAGAGCTCGAGCGCGTCGCCGTTGTCCATCACGAAGATGTTCTCGGCCGGCACGCCCGTGGCCTCGGCCAGCTGAGCATGGGCGCGCAGGTGCGTGGCCTCGCCATGGACCGGCATGAAGGCCTTGGGCTTGACCATCGAGAGCACGATCTTGAGCTCCTCGGCGCCGGCGTGACCGGACACGTGCACGCGGGCACGCGACTTGTCGTAGACGTCCGCGCCGATCTTGGCGAGCGAGTTGATGACGCGGGTGACCGCCTTCTCGTTGCCGGGAACCGGCGTGGCCGAGATGATGACGGTGTCGCCCTGCTCGATGTCGATGGTCTTGTGCTCGCCGTTGGCGATGCGCGCAAGCGCGCTCAAAGGCTCTCCCTGCGAGCCCGTGCACATGATGACCACCTTCTCAGGCGGAATGCCCTTGAGCTCGTAGGCGTCGATGAGGTCGGAGTCCGCGATGTTGAGGTAGCCGAGGCGTCGCGCGATGTCGGTGTTTTGGATCATCGAGCGGCCCGTGACCACCACCTTGCGGCCGTTGGCGAGGGCCGCGTCGCAGATCTGCTGCATGCGGTGGATGTGACTCGCGAACGACGCGATGATGACGCGCCCCTTCGCCTGCGAGATGATGGTGCGCAGGGTCTTGCCCACCTCCGCCTCCGACGGCGTGAAGTTGGGGTTGGTGGCGTTGGTCGAGTCGCTCATCATGAGGTCGACGCCCATCTCGCCGAAGCGGGCCAGCGCCGCGAAGTCGGTGTGCACCCCGTCGATGGGCGTCTGATCGAGCTTGAAGTCGCCCATGTGAAGCACGTTGCCGGCCGGACTCTGGAAGAACACGCCCACCGCGCCGGGGATGGAGTGGTTCACGGCGAAGAAGTCCACCGTGAAGCAGCCGAGCTTGATCTGGTCGCCGGGCTTGATCTCGATGAGCTTGGCGTTCTTCACCTTGTGCTCGGCGAACTTGCCCTCGATGAGGCCGAGGGTGAGCTTGGTGGCGTAGATGGGCACCGTGCGGTCAAGATCCTTGAGCAGGTACGGGAGGCTGCCGGTGTGGTCCTCGTGCCCGTGGGTGATGATGATGCCACGCAGCTTGTCGGCGTTCTCCAGCACGTGGGTGTAGTCGGGCAGGATGAGGTCGATGCCCGGATGGTCGTCGTCGGGGAACATGAGGCCCGCGTCATCGAGGATCATGTCGCCCTTGCACTCAAGCGCCGTCATGTTCTTGCCGATGGCATCCAGGCCGCCGAGCGGGATGATGCGGAGCTTGGCGCGGGGATCCTTCCCCTTGCCGGTAATGCGGCGCGCATCCTTCGAGGCGCCGCCCTTCGCGGGCTGCTTGCCCTTCGCGGACGCCTGGTCGCGCGAGAGCTGCGGACGCTCGCGCTTGAGGTTCTCGTGGCGGAAGGAGCGGGTGCGACGCTTCGCGCCCTCACGGCCGCCCTGGGAAGCGCCGTCCTGGCGCTGGGATTCCTTCTGCGGGGCCTTCTCGGCCCCTTCCTTCTTCTCGTTGGTCATCTGGTTCCTTTTCTTGTTCCTTGTTTCCAAAAAACGCCGGCCCGCGACGGGCGGGCCGGCGACTCGACGCGTCTTGGCGCGGCCCTAGGCCAGAACGCCCACCTGGCGCATGATGGCGGCCAGGGTCTCGGACTGCTCGGGCGTGGCATCCACGAGCGGCAGGCGCACGCCGCCCACGGGAAAGCCCGCGAGCTTGAGCGCCTCCTTCACGAGGATGGGGTTAGAGGTGGCGAACAGCCCCTCCATGAGCGGCAGCAGGGCCTCGTTAGCCTGGCCGGCGCGCTCCCACTCCCCCGCCGCGCACAGGTCCACGATCTCCTTCATGCGGGCCGGAGCCACGTTCGCGATGGTGGAGATGACGCCCACGCCGCCGCGGCGCATGATCTCGAGGGTGGCGGAATCATCCCCCGAGTAGACGGAGAAGCCCGCCGGCGCCTCGGCCACGATGCGCTCCACCTGGTCCATGCGGCCCGACGCCTCCTTGATGGCGATGACGTTGGGGCAGTCGTGCGCCAGGCGCAGGGTGGTCTCGGCCTCCATGTTCACCACGCAGCGGCCGGGGATGTTGTAGAGGATGACCGGCAGCTCCACCGCATCGGCGATGGTGCGGAAATGCTGGTACATGCCCTCCTGCGGCGGCTTGTTGTAGTAGGGCACAACGCACATGAAGCCGTCCACGCCCAGCGGCGCCACGTTGTTGGCGAACTCCACCGTGTCGGCCGTGCAGTTGTCGCCCACGTTCGCGATAACCGGCACGCGCCCGTCCACCGCAGCAACCACGGCACGGAAGAGGTCCATCTTCTGGGGGTAGAAGACCGTGGGGCTCTCGCCGGTGGTGCCGTTGATGATGAGGGCGTCGCTGCCGCCCTCGACCAGGCGGTCGGCCAAGGCCTGGGCGCGGTCGAGGTCAAGCTCGCGATCCTCGTCGAAGGGGGTCACCATCGCCGGGATCAGGCGGCCGAAGCGGGGGGCGTCATCTGCCATGGGAGGGTCTCCTTACCATCTGCGCGTATCGTGAGACGCCGCGGGCGGCGTCGGAAGGGCTTGCCGATGCGCCATTATGCCACGAATGTACGCATGGGGGCCGACTGTCCCGCGAAGTTCGCCAAACCTCCAAGCCGACGGCGGCCGCCCGTCCCGCGAAGGCCGCTGAGCGAGCGAGGCGGGCAGCGAGGCGGGGGATTTCCTGCGAGAAATGACGGCTTTGCATTGCGTGCGAACGGCGAGGTCCAAGGGAGGTCGGCGTTTCCCCAGGTCGCGCATGGCCGTGCCGCGCGAGGCAGGCCAGCAGGGCCCTCATCGGCGCGCGAAACCCATGCATACCCGTCATTTCTCGCAGGAAACAGGGGGAATTCCCGCCCGGCCAAGCGCAACGCGCCCCAGACGCAAGCGGGGCCGGGGGTCGCTCCCCCGGCCCCGCCGGTCCTCAGCCGCGCGCTACCACTGGCCGCGGTGACGCGCCACCAGCGCCTCGCGCTGCCGGCGCCGCTGGGCTGCGAAGGCCGTCAGCATGAGGCCGAGCGCCGCGGCGGCCGCCACGAGGGCCACCGACGGGGCGACCAGCTCATCACCGGTCTGGGCGAGCCGGATGGGCGTGCGCGAGCCCTTGTCGCCCTCGCCGCCCTGGCCATCGCCCGTGCCGTCGGGCATCGGCTCGGGTCGCGGCTCGGTAATCACGCCGCCCTTGTCAGTGACGCCGGCAGGATAGGTCGGCGCGGGGTTGCTCAGCGTGGGATGCTCGCGCTCGAAGGCGTCCCAGCCGTCCTCGGGAACGAAGGGCTTGCCGCCCACGGGACGCTCCGCCTCGCCGCCGACGGTGCCCGTGTCCACGCCTGAGGGCGTGGTGCCGAACGCCTCGGCCACGTTGCCGATGTCGCCCTCGGCCGCCTCCTCGGTCACGAGCGCGTCGAAGGTGAGCGTGATGGAGCCCGGGCCGCGCAGGTCGCCCGCGGTGACCGCCAGGCGACGCGCTTCCACGTCGTAGGCGTCGTCGGGCACCTCATGCACGGTGCCGGCACGGTCGGTGAGGCGCAGCGACCCCGCCATCGGCTCCAGGCCCACGGGCACGTCGTCGCGGATCACCACGTCGTACCAGATGGTGTTGGCCCTGGCGTTCTCCACCGTGATGGAGTAGCGGATGACGTCGCCCACATGCGTGGTGCCGTCGGCGCTGTCCAGGTTCTCGGCCGTCTTCTTCACCGTGATGTCGGCCGGGCCGTCCTCGTCGGCCTCCAGCTTCGGGTTGGCGGGCAGCACCGGGGGCATCACCGGCTGCACCGGGTCGGGCGTCACGAACTCCTCTTCCAGGTCCTCCCAGGGCGCGGTGGGCACGAAGGGCGTGCCGGGCTTGGGCTTGTCGGCCGGGTCGGCCGGCTCCACGTCCGGGTCGGTGGGATGCTCGCGCTCCCACTCGTCAGTGGGCGTGCCGCCGAGCGTGCCGCCCTCGATGACGGGGTCGGTGGGGCGCCCGGGCGTGGGATTGCCCGGCGTACCGGGGTTGTCCGGGTCGTCGGGATTACTCGGATTGTCCGGGCTGTCAGGATTGCTCGGGTCATCAGGGTTGTCCGGGTCGTGCACCGAGACCACCTCCACGTCGAAGGTGAGCACCGCGCTCTCGCCGCCGTAGAGGTCGCCCGCGTTCACGGCGATGACGCCGGTCTTCGGGTCATAGGCGCTGAACGGCACGTCATGGGCGACGCCTGCGCCGTCCACGAGCTTGATGGTGCCCTCCTTGGGCTCCATGCCCTGCGGCAGCGTCACCTTCACGATGGCGTCGGTCAAACACGAGTCCTTGCCGTGGTTGGTGGACGTGACGGTGACGCCGAGCGTGTCGCCCACGAGGATGCGGTCGTCGTCGTGCTCCTCGGTGTGCGCCTTCTGCTCCACCTCCACCGTCGTCGTGATGTCGGGCGCAGCCGGGTCCTTCGGCAGCACGGGGATGGGCTCGGGAGCCGAGGGCTCGCCGGGCTTCGGGTCGATGCCGCCGATGATGTCGATGTCCTTATCGGGGTCAAGCGGTGTGGGCTTTGTCGTGTCGCCGGGATCGTTCTCCGGCTTGCCGTAGCTGCCGTCGCCCGCGGGCTTGTTGGTGATCTCGGGCAGCCTGCCGTCCTCGCCCGGACGCTTGCCCAGGTCATCGGCCACCTTAGCCTTGAAGCGCACGGAGGTGGACTGGCCGCCGTAGACCGAGCCGATCATCTTGGAGAGCGTGGCGGTGGCATCGTCGAACTCGTAGCCGTCATCGCCGCCGCCCGCCGGCACCTTGGTCCAGTCGAGGCCCGCCCAGTTGAAGCCCTCGTAGAAGGCGTCCGAGCCGAGCGCGGTGCTCTTATCGGTGCGCGTGGCGTAGTTGGGGGCTATCTCGACGCTCTCGGCGTCCAGTGTGAGCTTCTGGTCGATGGCGTCCTTGAGCTCGGCGGCCTGCCAGGCCGAGCCGTTGGTCAGGTTGAGGCCCGTCACCGTGTACTCGAGCTCGTCTCCCGGACGCGGCGGGGTATGGGTGCGATCGGTCGTCGCGCGCACGGCGAGCGGCATGATCCCCGCGTCCGCCGGCACGGCGACGAGCGCGCGGGCCAGACGGGCCGCCGGCGCCTCAGCCGACTCGGCCTCCTTGATGGCCGTGATGTTACGCCAGGTCAGGCGAATCTGGATCTCCGGCTTGATGGCCGGGTCAGGCAGCACGTTCACCGTCAGGATGTACTTGATGCCGGTGTAGAGCGCGTTGGGCTTCTGCTCCACGGTGATGACCGAGGTGCCGCAGCTGTTCACCTCCACCTGAAGCTTGCCGTTCTCATCGAGGGCCGGCGTGCCGTCCTCGTTCCACTTGAGGTCGGCCACCGCCGCGTTGGACACGGCATAGGTGGGCTTCACCGACGAGCTGGACTCGAGCGCCAGGGCGAAGAAGTCCTGGAGGTCGGGGTTAGTCTTGTCATGGAAGGCGGCGTAACTGGCCGTGATGGTCTTGCGGATGACCTTCGTCTTGTCCGCCGGGTCGTCAGGGTCGGTGCCGGGGCCCGGGGGCGTGGGCTTGGTGTCCTCGATAGAGACGGAGCCGTCGGGCTTCACATCGCCCTGAGGCGGCACCGGCACGATGAAGGCGTCGTCCTCGCCGGCGTTGTCAGGGTTCTTGTCAACGCCCTGGATGTAGTTCTTGTCGGCCAGGTACTCGAGGTTCACCTTGTGCTCATCGCCGTTGCCGGCCGACTCCAGCAGGTCGAGCAGCCCGTCGCGATTGGACGGGTCGAGGTAGTAGGTAACCACGGTGGCATGGCGCGTCTCGGTGCCGCCGGAGGCGGACTTCACCGTGATGTCCTTCTCCTCGATAGTGGAGTGCGGGGACTCGGCGAAGGCCTCGGCGGTGAGCTTGATGGGGTCGCCGACCTTCTTGCCGTCGATGCGCACCTGGAAGCTGCCCGTGGGCGCCTTGCAGGTGAGCGCGGTGGTGTTGGCCGAGCGAATGTTGAAGGTGAGCTTCAGACGGTTGCCCGCCACCCCGCCAGCCGTCTGGTCCTTGACGATGGGCTGCCAGGCCCCCGAGTCCACGTCGAGGTGGCCCCACTCCACGCCCTCGATCTCCAGCACCGCGGGAACGGGCGTAATCTTCGCCCAAGCAGTGATGCGGTGACCCCAGTAGTTGCTTGCGAAGGTCGGATTGGTCACGTACTCCTTCGACACCAGCTGCACGCGGAAGGTGCCGGTATCGGCTGGCATCACCTTGCCGGTTACCACCGAGCTGCCTGGCAGCGGACTTCCATTCTCAGAATCATAGAGCTGGTAGGAGGTGGTTACCTCATCGGGATTCGTGAGTATGTATTTGTTTCCCTGCTCAGATTCGAACTCGATGGGATAGACCGCAAGGGGCTCGAAGGATTTTCCGTCATACTCCTTCACGAGGCCCGAGAAGTACTTCTGCTGCTCCTCGTTCAGCTTCTCAACCTGAATGTCGATGTAACGCTTGAGGGTCGAACCCTGGCTGCCTCCGACCTCCTCGACGTACATGGGCTCAATGTTGTGAACCTCGCCCTTCGCGTCACGATACGACATGGTCACCGTCACGTTCTTGCCCGTAGCGCTCTCAGGCAGCCAGAGGTAGAGCTTGCCCTTATCAAGATGAGAGGGAGCGCCGTAGTTCTGCTCGATGTTGTCGATCTCGAGCTTCCACTTCACCACCGGCACCGTCTTATCCTCCGGCGTCGCACCGATATCGAACTCACTCGAAAGGTCGATGGTAAGCATCTGCACCTTATCAGCGTCCGGCAGGCTTCCGCCAAGCGCCTCCACATCGTCCCAATCCTCAACGTCAGTGGTGTTGTAAGCGGTATCGCCGAGGCCCTGAAACATCGGAGTACCGTTGCTTCGATTCGTTACCTGAACAGAGCCGCCGGTAACGATGGTGTAGCCCAGGCGAGCGCCGATGGAATAGAGCCAGGGATCGCTGATGTTCGCATTTGCAGTCGTAAGAAGCGTTCCGCCAGTGATTCGGACAATGTGATTCTTGTTGGAAGCCGGCCCATGAGCACAGCTTTGACCGAAGGCGTTACCATGACCGCCACTGCGAGCATCAACATAGCCTCCGTTAAGCGTGATGTCTCCGGCCACAGTGTGAAAATTTAACTCATTGGCAGCTTGAATGTTTCCCGTATTGAATTCCGGCGTAACGGTAGCCAGGAAGCTATAGCCGTAAGCCTCTGCCTCACTATTGGGGATGTTGATAGCATCAGGTTTAGCCACGCCGGCATTCATAAGAGGTTGAGAATTCCTCCACCCAAGACCAGCCCCAATGCCTGATCCGCAGTAACCGGCTTGCGCAACGATCTTGCCGCCGTTGATGGTGATGACGGTGCCCGAACCACCGCCGCCACCGCCGATGCCCGCTCCGCAATAGCCATTCGACCCTGTAGCATAGATGCCCTGAGAGTAGATGTCGCCGCCATTGATGACGATGGTGCCGGCGTTCTCCTTAGGGCCAGAGCCAATGCCGGCAGAGTGGCCACCACCATGAGCCGTAAGCCTACCTCGAACCGCTTCCGCAGGCTCCAGATTGCACAGAGGATCCCCAGATGAAAGCGTTTTGCCATTAAGCAGTGTCACATCCGACGCAACCACGCCATTTGCGGGCGTAACGATATCATCCAGATTGAACTTTGATCCACCTGCTTTGATGTTGGTGATGGAGTCATCTATGACGAGAACCGACCCCCAGCCACAGCGTATGGCCGGAGAGCCGTTTGATTGAGTACTGCAGACTAGGGAGTTCGTTGAATTGTCCGCCAAGGTAAGGTGCAGCATCGTCTTATTGCGGATCTCACCCGCATGCTTCGCCTTGCGCTTCTCGCCATCAGCCTTCCCATCGTTGTCAGCGATGTCATAAACATTCGTGACCAGGTTGATGGGAGCAACACTCGTGGTGGTGATGTTCACCCCTGCCAAGGTAAGATCGGCTTTCACGCCGGCGTTAACCTCGATGTTGTGGGCCGTCTGCTTCGCTGTGCTCACCGTGAGCGGCGTGGAGGTGAGGATGTGGAGGGTGGTTCCCTCGAAGAAGTAGTCGCCATCGCCCGCCGTCTGGCTTGTCGCGGCCTTGCCGCCTACGACGGTGAAGTCGCCTGCCGTCTGGGCCTCGCGGGTGACGGGCGCGCCGGCGCCGAGGGCGCGGGGCGTGAGATCCCCCAGCGCAGCCGTGACGTCGGCAGGCGTGGCGGACTCACCGTCCGAGGAAGGCCCGTCCGTCTCCGCGCCTACGTCAGTGGCAAGGGGGGGGG
>NZ_QWKK01000222.1 GCF_009911695.1 Enterorhabdus sp. P55
AGTCAATTTGCGAGGTTAGCCGAACGGCCCCTTCCAGAGCGAGGATTCCTCCACGCTCAGCTGAACAGTTCAGCTGAGCGTGAGAATGGTCCTTGCAGGACCGACGCTGCGGCATGGGGATGCAGTGCGGATCCAACCTGCAGGAAGGGGCCATCATGGATGGCGATAACAGGGCCTACTGCCGCATCGACAAGGCCGACCGGGAGGCCATTCAGAACGGGTTGGGCAAGCGGAAGGGCTGCCGCGAGATAGCGAGGTCGATCGGGCGCTCGCCCGCGGCCGTGACCGAAGAGGTGAGGCGCCACCGCACCTGGAAGGACGGAGAGCGCCGCGGCGAGGTCGTGCCGGCGGATCCGCAGGAGGTCTCCTGCTCCCATCTGAGAGGATGGCCCTGGACCTGCAACGGGTGCATGGCCTACAGCAGGAAGTGCGGGCGCAGGCAGCGCATGGAGTACAAGGCGGCCCTGGCGCAGGCCGCCTCCGAGAAGACGCGATCGGAGTCCAGGCGTGGCATCAACCGCCGCGAGGAGGACTTCGAGAGGATCGCCTTCGAGATCCGCTCGGCCATCCTGGACGGCAAGTCTCCGGGGCAGATCTGCCTGGCCAAGCCGCATCTGGGGCTTGCGCCCTCCACCCTCTACCGCTGGGCCGAGCGCGGCTACTTCTCCATGTCGCCCATGGACTTCAGAAGACGGGTCGGCTACAGACCGCGCAAGGGGCATGTCGCCCCGAAGCCGACCCCGCACGGAGAAGAGCGCTCCTACGCGGCGTTCTGCGCATTGCCCGAAGACGAGCGCGCGAGGGCGTGCGAGATGGACACCGTGCTCGGCAAGGCGCGCGACGATCGATGTCTTCTCACCTTGTTCCTGCGACCGTGCAAGGCCCAGACCGTCCTGCTGCTGGCCGAAAAGACGTCGAGCGCGGTGACCGCCGCGCTCGACTCGCTCGAACGTGCCCTGGGAAAGCCGCTGTTCGAGCGCCTGCTCGGCATCATCCTGACCGACAACGGGGTCGAGTTCGCCGACACGGCGGCGATCGAGGCGTCGGTGCTCGGAGGCGATGCCCGCTGCAAAGTCTACTACTGCGACGTGCGCGCTTCCCAGCAGAAGGGCGCATGCGAGCGCAATCACGTGGAGCTTCGCAAGATGCTGCCCAAGCGTCGCGGGATATCCTTCGACGATCTCACCGAGCGGGATTGCGCCTTCGTGATGTCGCACGTCAACTCCCAGCCCCGTCCGTCCCTCATGGGCATGTCCCCTTTGAGGATGCTGCGAGCCGCCGACGAAGAAGCCCGCGACGCTCTTTGCGCCGCCCTAGGGATGGAAGAGATTCCCTTCGATGCGCTCACGCTGACGCTCGATGCCGTGAACGCCCAACGGGCAGAAAGGGGGCTCGAGCCTTTGGCCTAGAAACCGCGCGGACAAGCGCATATCCGCCGATCGAGGGTGTTCAGCTGGGTCTGGAGCCGATTCGCAGACCCTTGCTCGCGCACGCCCTCCATACTCAGCCGAACACCTCGGAAGCAACCTTTTCCCTGCGAAAGCATTAGGTTAAGTTCGAGAACGCATCGACATCTCACGGATGAAGTGGGCTGTTCAGCTGACTTCGCGAATCAACC
>NZ_QWKK01000223.1 GCF_009911695.1 Enterorhabdus sp. P55
GTGGGCCGCGCCCCCCGCCTGCGCCCCCCGTGCCCGCGCCTGCGCCCGCGCCGCGCCGCGCCGCGCTGCCTTCCCGAGGAGATGCCATGGCTTCCCTGAAAGACGCCTCCAGCGAGGCCTCTAACAACCAGTACCGCTATCCGCGGCTCTTCAACTTGGAGATGTTCGCCTTCACCGTGGCGGCCCTCTCGGCGCTCGCCATGCTGTGGACGGTGCTTTCCCCCAACGTGTCGGTGGTGGTCATGATCGTGGCGGGGATGGTGTTCACCCTGTCGGTGGTGGTGGTCATCCGCCTGCTGATGGACCCGGATTCCGTCCGCGCGCATCAGTCCGACGATATGCTCCAGCTGGCCAGCCAGTTCCTCGATCTGACGAAGGAGGGCATGACGCCCGAGGCGGCGCAGCGCATCTGCGTGCTGCTGCTGCCCAGCACCGCCGCGGTGGCCGTTGCCCTCACGGACGCCGAGCACATCCTCGGCTACGCGGGCTACCAGGAGGCGGATAACCCCGCCGGCAGCGCCATCCGCACCCAAGCCACCCTCGACGCCATGGCCGAGGGCACCATGCACGTGCTCTACACCGCCGAAGACCTGGGCTTTCCGCGCAGCGCCACCATCAAGGCCGCCATCATCGTTCCGCTGCGCGTGGGCGACAAGGTGGAGGGCAGCCTCAAGTTCTACTATCGCAACGGCAAGAAGATCACCGAGACGCAGAAGTCCATCGCGCAGGGCTTCGCGCGGCTGCTGTCTACCCAGATGGCCGCTGCCGAGATGGAGGCACAGCGCAAGCTGGCCACCTCCATGGAGCTGAAGATGCTCCAGAGCCAGATCAACCCGCATTTCCTGTTCAACACCATCAACACCATCGCGTCGCTCATCCGTACGGATCCGCCCAAGGCGCGCACCATGCTGCGCGAGTTCGCGGTGTTCTATCGCCGCACGCTGGAGGACTCGACCGACCGCATCATGCTCTCGCGCGAGATCGAGCAGACCATGCGCTACTTCTCGTTCGAGGTGGCGCGCTTCGGCGAAGATCGCGTGGCGCTCTACGTGGGTGCTGGCCCCGAGCTGCAGGATATGCTCGTGCCGCCTTTCATCATCCAGCCCATCGTCGAGAACGCGGTGAAGCACGCCATGCCCCTGGAGGGGAAGCTGACCGTGTCCATCCTGGCGCAGGTGGACGGCGACGACGTGGTAGTGGAAGTGCGCGACGACGGCGTGGGCATGAGCGAGCAGGCGTGCCAGAACATCATGCACCCCGAGTCTCAGACGGGCCTGGGCATTGCCGTGAAGAACGTGCACGACCGCATGAAGGGCTTCTTCGGCCCCGACGCCTGCATGGAGGTGGAAAGCGAGTTGGGGAAGGGAACGCGCGTGCTGCTGCGCTTCCCGGGCTGCGCGAAGAACCACGCCGCCATGCTGGGGGGCGAGGCGCCCGCTGCGGCCGTCGCCAACGCCGCCGGTGCGGTGGCCGCCGCGGTGGCCGACGTGGCGCCTGTAGTGGTAGGCGCGCCCGGCGTGGCCGACGCGGCCGTGCCGATGGGACGCATCCGCGTGCCGGAAGGGCGCGTCGCCCGCAGCCGACGGGGCGCCGACGGGGTGCCC
>NZ_QWKK01000224.1 GCF_009911695.1 Enterorhabdus sp. P55
CTCAGACTGTAGACAAAGTATCATATTTTTGATACTTTGTCTTTTTTTCTTGGTAAAATAGAGAAAAGGAGTTGGTTTTAATGTTAAAGAAGCAAGATATGAGTAAACGTGGCCAAGTTGGTTTTTATTCTGTAGAAGATTTAGTTCCAAAGGAACATTTATTAAGAGATATTGATAAATACGTTGACTTCAATTATATTTATGACCTTGTTGAAGATAAATATGATGAATCGAATGGCCGTCCTAGTGTAGATCCTGTTTTATTAATGAAACTTCCCTTAATCCAATTTCTATATGGAATTAAAAGTATGAGACAAACAATTAAAGATGTTGAAGTTAATATGGCTTATCGTTGGTTTCTAGGTTTAGACATGACGGATTCAGTACCACATTTTTCGACATTTGGGAAAAATTACTCTAGAAGATTTCGCGGCACAGACATTTTTGAACAATTATTTTACGGTGTATTAGAACAGTGTGTGGAAGCTAAATTATTGGATACCTCCGAAGTATTTATTGATGGTACTCACGTTAAAGCCCATGCCAATAATAAGAAATATGAAAGTAAAGAAATTATTGAAGAAACACTTTTCTATGTAAAGTCTCTTCAAAAAGAAGTGGAAATAGATAGAGAAAAAAGACTAAAAAAGCCATTAAAAAGAAGAAAGGAAAGTGAAAACCAAATAAAGTATAAAAAAGTTAGTAAAACTGATGATGAAAGTGGTTGGTTCCATAAAGGAGAACATAAACAGGTCTTTGCTTATGCCACACAAGTGGCATGTGATAAGAACGGTTGGGTTCTAGGCTATACAACTCATTCTGGTAATCAACATGATAGTCGTACGTTTATCGATATCTACAATAAATTACAAAGTCACTTTAGCTTAGATAAATTAGTAATGGATGCTGGATACAAAACCCCAGGCATTGCTCATTTATTATTTCAAAATAATTTGACACCTGTTTTTCCATATAAAAGACCGATGACCAAAAAAGGATTTTATAAAAAATATGATTATGTTTATGATGAATACTACGATCAATACATTTGCCCTAATATGAAAATTTTAAGCTATACAACAACTAATAGAGACGGATATCGTGAATACAAAAGTAAGGCTGTTGATTGTAATAGTTGTCCTTTGATTGTTAACTGTACTGAATCAAAAGAGAAGAGAAAATTAATTCAACGTCATTTATGGGAAGATGATATGGAGCGTTGTGAAGATATACGTCATTCCGTAGGAATGAAGGCCATATACAATAATCGAAAACAAACAATTGAGCGATTATTTGGAACGGCAAAAGAATTTCATGGACTACGCTACACTAATTTAATTGGCAAAGAAAAAATGCACATGAAAATTGGGCTTACTTTTACATGCCTCAACATCAAAAAATTAGCAAAAATGCTAAAATCAAGAGACCTGGAGGGCTCTATTTTTTTGTCTATTTTTGATTTTTTATCAAAATTAATGATGAGATACAAAAAAACAAACCAATTACTCTTTATGAGTAACTAGTTTGTCTTCAATCTGAA
>NZ_QWKK01000225.1 GCF_009911695.1 Enterorhabdus sp. P55
CCGGCGCGTTGGGGCGGCGCTCTCACGCGCCGGGGAGGGGTTCGGAGGCGTGGCGGGGGGGGGTGGGGCGGGCGCCCGGGCGCTCGTGCTACGGGCTAGTCTTCGAAGTAGAAGAGTTCCTCGAACGTTCGGTTGAGTGCTATGGCGAGGGTGAGGGCGAGCTTGGCGGTGGGGGAGAACTGCCCCGTCTCGATGCTTGAGATGGTCTGCCGGGATACGCCCACCAGGCGCGCGAGCTCCGTTTGCGAGAGGCCGCAAGCCGATCGAGCCTCGCGCAGGCGGTTCTTCAGGACGAGGTTGTCTTTTCGCGAAGGCATGGCGGCGAATGGCGAAGGCGGCGCGCGGGCGGGAGGGACGCGGCTAGAGCGGCAGCGCGCCGACAGCCGCCAGGTAGCCGACTGTCCACCAGGCGCTCCCGACGAACCAGACTATGGCCGCCGCCAGCAGCTCACGCCGGCGGGCTCGGCGGTACTGATAGCCGCTGAAGACGCCCATGCCGAGGAAGGCGACGGCCATGAGGTCGCCGTTGGGTTGATGCAGAAAGAGGGATTTCACCAGGTCGAGCACGATAGCCAGGAGCGCGACGGCGAGAAGCGCCCGCTGCGCACCGCCCTCGCGGACGCTGCGATCGCGCTCGTCGTCGCCCACGTTGTCCATCCGGCTGAGCAGCAGCACCTTCTCGCGATCCATGGAGGCCCCTTTCGACGTCCCCATCATAGCTTGCCAGTTGCTTGATGTAAAGAAAACTTGGCAGAATGGGAAGAAGCTGCGCGCTATCTCGAGAACGAGTGTTTCACGTGAAACATTGTTAGCCGGAGATAATTATCAGCGAGCTTGGGCGAGGGCGACCTTGCGCGGAAGCGCGTGCGAGTGTTTCACGTGAAACGCTTTCGGGCGGCGCTGGGCCTTGGCCCGGAATGGCCCTTCGCCTTTGGGGCGAGCCTTCCGGCCGTCGCCGTGCCGGAGGCGCGGGGTCGGGCCTGGACGCAGAACGGCCCCCGGAGTGCGGGGGCCGTTTTGTCTTCTGGAGCCAACGAGCGGACTCGAACCGCTGACCTGCGCATTACGAGTGCGCTGCTCTACCAACTGAGCCACGTTGGCGTGGCGCTTCTCTCGAAGCGAAAACGTAGTATAGCGAATCGCCCCGTCGCGTGCAAGGCGGCAGCCGGGGAATGTCCGCGTCTCCCGCATGGGCCCCACCTCGGTCCCGCCCTCGTCCTGGTTCCCGCGCCCTCTCCGACACGCCTCCTTCTTTCGTTTTCTCCGTCCCTCTGCTCTGGGCTGCCGATTGCTTCCGCTCCCTTCTGCTCTGACCCCCGCTCTCTTCACGCCACTTCCTACATTCCTTTGTCTCTGCCCAGGCCCCCCAGGCCCCCAGGCCCCCCAGGCCCCTGCTCTTTGCTTCGCCCTCGCTCCTTTTTTGCCTTCCGCATTCCGCCGTCCGTTTCGATCCGCCCCCGCCCCCTCGTCCTCCTGCCCTCCC
>NZ_QWKK01000226.1 GCF_009911695.1 Enterorhabdus sp. P55
CCCTCGGCAGGCAGGCCGAGGCAAGCGGCGCTTGCATCCGGCGGGCGCGGATCAGACGAGAGAGGATCAAGGACATGGGAAACAGAGCGGTCATCACCACGCCATCGCGGCAATTCGGCGTCTACCTCCATTGGAACGGAGGGCGGGACTCCGTCGAGCCGCTTCTGCGCTACTGCGAGCTTCAGGGCTACCGGCCGCCCAGCCAGGACAGCTACGGTTGGGCCCGCATGTGCCAGGTGTTGGGCAACTACTTCGGAGGATCCATGTCCCTCGGAATCGACGTCTACACCACCGACGAGGCGATGGATCCCGGCGACAACGGCATCTATGTCATCGAGGGGTGGCGCATCGTCGAACGCTTGCGGACGGAGTACGACTCGGAGTGGAACCCCGTCGGGATTCGTCCGGTCGACCCCTCCGAGGAGCAGTGCGTCTACGACTTCGAAGACATGCTGCGGAGCTTTGATGAGTCCATGCCCGAGGAGCTGCGCCTTGACGAGTTCCTGGACTCGGTCGAGGTGCCAGTCGCCGGCGTGAAGCTGGGCGACGAGGTGTGGATGTTCGACAGCGTGTGCGGCAAGTGGGAGGCCTTCCCGGTTGTCGGCTTCGGACAGCCGCATGGCAATCGCATCGCGGTAGAGGTCGATGCCCCGAGCGGCAGGAAGAAGGTTG
Source organism: Enterorhabdus sp. P55 (assembly GCF_009911695.1). Classification (GTDB taxonomy): domain Bacteria; phylum Actinomycetota; class Coriobacteriia; order Coriobacteriales; family Eggerthellaceae; genus Enterorhabdus. Next base: position 673 of record NZ_QWKK01000226.1, read on the forward strand.
TCTATCCCGACCTGCCATATGTTGCGCATTACGACCACGACGGCGACTTCTCGTGGAACTGCAACAACTACGTCCACGGTGACATGGCGCGCATCAAGCCTCGCAAGTAGCCGAACTGCGAGACGCGGGCCGGGACATCCCGTCTCGGCCCGCGACGGGGACGATAGGTCGGAGCGGCCGCGAGGGCGGCCGCAGAGGAAAGGAGTGAAGGGATGCTTGAGAGGATGAAGCTGAGGATCGAGGAGGAGTGCTGGAGTCGCGGGATCGACCCCTTCATGGTCGGGGCGTGGGCGTTCTGCATTGCACTCTGCGCCTGGGCCCTCTCCTAAGGGCCCGCCAGGGAGGGAGCCTTCCTCCGATCTCCACAGCATGTTCGATTGACGAGAATAGTACGCTTGTTCTATTCTCTGACCCATGGGTGATTGCGTGCATACATACGGTGGCGGGCGGTGGCGCAAGCACTACGTGGGCGTGGTGGTCCACTGGGCAGCGGGCGGGATGACGACTCCGCTCGAAGTCGTATGGGACGACGGCAGGAGGCTCCCCGTGGAGCAGGTAGCGCACCCCCGCCACGAGCGCGTCCGCAAGGTAGGGGGCGCGGCGCTGCGATACCCCGTCAGGATCTACGGCAAGCCTCGCGACCTCTACCGGGACGATACAGGGTGGTTCGTCGTGGTTAGAACCTTCTGGCCCTAGCGGCCAGGTCGAAAGGCGGCGGGCGCCTCCCGGGGCTGCTCGCCCCGGATCCCCCGGCAGGGGAGCCGCGGGGCTCCCCTGCACCCCTCCCCTCCTCCCCTCACGC
>NZ_QWKK01000227.1 GCF_009911695.1 Enterorhabdus sp. P55
TGAACTGCGTCCCAAAACTTGGACGAATTAGTAAGGACTAAGCTGCTAAGGACTGATTTCGGAATTCCTCCGGAGTCAGTCCTTTCAGTTTAACCTGTCGTCTCCTCGTATTCCAATGAACGATGTAAGCGTCCAGATCTTTCTTGAACTCTTCGAAGGTAGCCCATTTCCGACCCTTGAAGAACTCATCTTTGATATGACCGAAGATCTGCTCGGTAGCCCCGTTGTCGATGCAGTTGCCCTTTCTCGACATGCTCTGCACGATGCCATGCTCTCTCAGTCGCTCGGCCCAGGCCCTCTGCTGGTATTGCCAGCCCATGTCCGAATGCAGGATCGGTGTCGCGCCCTTCGGCATCCTGGAGAAAAGCTGATCGAGGATATCGTGCTGCTGGGCCATGCTCGCGCTCTTCGACACCGACCACGCTATTATCTCTTTGCTCCCGAAGTCGTATATCGGCGCGAGATAGGCCTTGCCCCACGCCTGCTTGAACTCCGTGACGTCGGTGCCCATCTTCTGCCAAGGGCCCTCCGCTCCGAAGTCGCGCCCCAGCACGTTCTCGAAGGTCTCGCCGACGAGGCCTTTGTACGAATTGTACTTGTGATAGTCGGTTTCGCGGCGGATGCCGCAGCTGATCCCCATCTCGTGCATGACCTTCAACACCGTCTTGTCCGCGATGCGCGCGCCGCGCTCGGCGCGCAGGCACATGGCGATCTGCCGATGTCCGCAGCCGTTGGGAGTCCGTGAGAATATCTCGCTTATGGCGTCCCATAGCTCCGGTCGGGTCGGCGCCTTCGGATGCGACAGCGCGTAGTAGTAGCTCGATCGCGCCATCTCCGCCGCTTCCAGCAGATCAGCGAGCGGGTAATGCCCTGAGAGCGCGGCTACGGCCGCTGCCTTCTCCCGGTTCGAAGGCTCTTCTCCGCCCTCAGGGCCGCCAATTTTTTTAGGTAGGCGTTCTCCGCCTCGAGCTTTCGGACGCGGACTTCGAGCTCTTGCTCGCGAGTCATCCCTTCCTTCGCGGCCCCGCTCCCTTTGGGTCGGCCCTTCGGCTTGGGGCGCAGGGCTTCAGCGCCGCCCTCCCGATACGCTTTGCACCACTTGAGGAGCGCCGACCTCGAGGCTATGCCGAAAGACGCCATGGCATCGGGGACCTTCTCGCCGTCCTCGACCACCGCTTTCGCGGCGGCCAGCTTCTGCTCGTAGGTGTATCTGACCTGTCGTCCGCCCATCTGCAGCAATCCGTCCAATCCAACAGCGCCGAACTTGTAGCACCATTGTTTCACAACGGAAGGAGGAAGCGCTAGGACGGTCGCGGCCGCGTGATACCCATAGCCCTCCTCGAAGAGCTCCGCTGCGGCCCTGCGGACATCGACGTCGTATCTGATCCTAAGGTCTGATGGCATAAAGAAGCCTCCCATTTCTCGTGTCCAAGAAATGGGAGGCAGTACAC
>NZ_QWKK01000228.1 GCF_009911695.1 Enterorhabdus sp. P55
CGCTGGCGGCGCGCGGCGGCGAGGCGCCAGCGCGCGGCGCAGGCCGCGGGGCCTCGGCCGGCCCCTCTACGCCGCGGGCGAACAGGCGGATGGGCAGTCCCCCGCGCAGCAGGTAGAGCGCGAGCGCCAGCACGATCAGTCCCGCCATGGCGATGATGAAGAAGTTCTGGTAGCCGAACTGCCCGGTCACGTTGGCGGCGGAACCGAACACGAAGCCCGCGTCCTGCACGAGGTAGACGATGGTGCCGAAGAACGAGAACAGAAACACCGGGTTGACGCCGCGGTCGCGCGAGGCCTGGGCGCAGTGCAGCATCATGGCCAGGTTGGCGAAGCTGAACACGAGGTAGATGGCGCCGGCCAGGATCATCATCTGCGTGGGTCCGAAGAACGGATAGGCCGCCAGGCAGCACGCGGCCAGGGGGAACAGCGCCAGAAAGACGGCCTCGAGGTTGACCTCCACCGAGCCGTGGCGCCACACGAGCAGCAGCACCGCCGAGGCTCCCAGCGCGCCGGCCATCGACGCGATGTTCACCGCGTCGCCCATGGCCACGCTCGACAGTGCCGTGGCGCGGATGATGCCCGAGGCGAATCCGAGCGAGCCCACCGCCACGGCCGCACGCCAGCTGTCGCCCATGACGCGCAGGTAGGTGCGCGGGTGCTCGCGCGGCACGTCCTCGAAGATGGGCTGGCGAAAGTCGATGGTGCGCGTGGCCAGCATGGCGCACAGCCCGCACAGCGGCACGAAGATGAGCGGGATGAGGTACACCGTCACCGCGATGGGGATGAGGTAGAACGTCAGGTAGACCGCCGGCGCGCAGGCGGTGCCTGCCAGCAGCAGGAAGTTGCCGCGGTCAGGCGCCTTCGAGGAGAAGTAGCGCTGCCAGGCCAGGGCGAAGCCGGCGCCGCCCATGCCCACGAGCACGCCGGCCGTCGGGATGAGCCACGGCTTGGCGTCCGGCAGGTAGAGCCCCGCCACCAGCAGGCAGGCGCCCGCGGCCAGGGGCACGCCGCTCGAGAAGATGAGCGCGCGGCGCACGAGGTCGGGCCGCAGGTAGCTGAGGAACACCGTGGCGGCCATGGTGCCCGAGAACGCGAGCGATTGGGCGAGCGCGAACTGGAGCAGCAGGTCGGGGGAGTGGAACTCCTCGGGGAAGAAGGGAAACACCCCGCCCCACAGCGACGTGGCGTTGATGGCCAGGTACAGCGCGTAGCCGATGACGGCGATGTTGGGCCGGGGCCAGGAGAGCGCGGGCAGGCTGCGGGGCGTCATGCTAGAGCCCCGCCGTCAGGTGCATCGCGTAGAACATGAAGCGCGCCGCCGCCACGGCCGCCGCCATGAGCGCGCAGGCGCCCCAGGCGAGCGCGGTGCCCCGGCGTCCCGGCGTGCGGCGCGCGACCGCGGCGAGC
>NZ_QWKK01000229.1 GCF_009911695.1 Enterorhabdus sp. P55
CGACGGTGGGGGGAGCGGGGTCGGCGTCCGATCCGGCGGCGGGGGCGGGGGCGGCGATCCCGGCGGCGGCGCTCGGGCGCGGGGACGCGGGGACGCCCGCGGATGTTTCACGTGAAACATCCGCGGAGCCCCCCAGCGGGAAGGCCCGCGATGGCGAGGCGGCGTGCGCGGCGGAGGCGGGGGCGGAGGTATCGGCGAGCGCGGGAAGCGCAGAGGAGCCGGATATGGGGGCAGCGATAAGGACGGTGGCGGCAGAAGAGCCGCGGGGGGCCGCGGCGGGGGCAGCCGCGGCAGGGCCGGCGGGGCTGTCCGGGAGCAGGGGCGCAGGGACAGCAGCAGCCGGGCCGGCGGAGCTGCCCGGGCGCGGGGACGCGGGGACGCCCGCGGATGTTTCACGTGAAACATCCGCGCGGACTTCCGCTCGGGTGCCTTTCCCCTGGGGACTCGCCGGGCAAGCGATGTCCCGGGCGTCCCCCAAGCGGGCGCTCGTCGGACAGATGCGCATCGGCGAACCGGAGATCACGAGGAGGTGGTGGCGGCGTCTACGGCGTTGCCGCCGGGCTCAAGGGGCTTGTCCGGATCGTAGACGGGCGCATCGTCGTCAGCCGCCGAGCCTGAAGCGCCGGCAGCCCCGTCGGAGCCACCGCCCTCCGTGGTCGCGCCCGCGCCGCCATCGGGCGTCGCCCCCTCGGCGCCCGCGCCTCCTGCAGCAGACGCCCCGTCGGCGCCGGCGCCCGTTCCAGACCCGGCCCCGTCGGCGCTTCCCGCGTCTTCCACCTTGGCGCCCAGGACGCCGCCATCCTCAGAGGCCGCTTGCGCAGCAGCGTCTGGGGCAGCCGACTGGCGAGCAGCGTCCTGGGCGGCGCGCGCTGAGGCGGACGTGCGGCTGAGCAGCGTCACGTTCTTGCCCGAGGCCGGCGGCAGCGACTCGCCGCGAGCCGACGCCAGCAGCGCCTCCACCGTCCAGCCGAAATCGGCTGCCAGGGTGTCGCCCCAGGTGAAATCGCCGTCGATGATGGCCACCAACTGACGGTCGAGCGAGAAGCGATAGTGCCCGTTGCCCGTGAGCTTGGAGAAGCTGAAGGCGATGGTCTTGTCCTCCGGGTCAAGCTCGTAGCGATAGGACACCTCGTCGGTGAGCACGATGGAGTTGGGGGTGACGGTGATGGACGCGTCGGTGCCGTTGACGAACCAGACGCCCTGGATGTCCTCGGCGTCGTTGCCACCAAGCCAGCGAAAGCACGAGAACGCCACGGCCACCGCCAGCAGGACGGCGGCCAGCACGCCCAGCACGATGCGCACGACCAGCCAGCGGCGCGCCCGCACGCGGCGTCGGGCCTCGGCCTGGGCCTCCGCGGCCGCGCGGCTGCGGCGCTTCCCCGCACCCGGCG
>NZ_QWKK01000023.1 GCF_009911695.1 Enterorhabdus sp. P55
CGCCGGTCACCCCGTCGCGCGCGGGGGCCTCGCCGACGGCCGCAGGCGCGCCGGCGCCCGGCCCGGCGGCGGGGAGGTCATCGAGGAGGGCGCGGGCGTCCTTGAACTGCTTGGCCAGCTCCTCCAGGGGATCCTCGCGCTTCTTCGCGGCCGTCACGGCGTCCTGGGTGATGGCCATGGCGCAGGCCACGGCCTCGCTGTGGGTGAACGACAGCGAGACGGGCACCTCGCGCACGCCCTGGGCCCGCGCCACCTCGCGCGCGCGGCCGGAGAGCACCACGTAGGGCTTGCCCTTCTTCGTGCGGCGCACCTCCACATCCCGCGGCCCGATGCCCTCGGCGAACCCGGTGCCGAGCGCCTTGAGCACCGCCTCCTTGGCGGCGAAGCGCGTGGCGTAGTGCGCCTCGGGATTGGCCTTCGCGTCGCAGTAGGCGCGCTCCTCCTCGGAGAACGCGCGGCGAGCGAAGGCGGGGCTGCGGCGCAGGACGGCGCGCACCCGGTCGATCTCGACGATGTCCACCCCCAGGCCCACCTGGTCAGACGCCATGGGCAGGCCGAGGGCGCCCTCCACCATCTCACGGGATCGCTTGCTCTGGGCCACGGCGGGCCTCCCTTCTGACTGCGTCGCCCGCCTGGCGTGGCGGGTGACGGGCTACTCGACGGTCACGGACTTGGCCAGGTTGCGCGGCTGATCCACATCGCAGCCGCGGGCCACGGCGATGGCGCGGGCGAACAGCTGCAGCGGCACGCTCGCCGTGATGGCGGAGAACGCGTCGCGCACCTTGGGGATGTAGATGACGTGGTCGGCATGGGCGCGGATGTCCTCGTCGCCTTCGGTGGCGATGGCCACCACCATGGCCCCGCGCGCCTTCGACTCCTGGAGGTTGGAGACCACCTTGTCGTAGACCGGGCTCTTCGTGGCGATGGCGATGACGGGGAAGCCCTCGTCGATCAGTGCGATGGGGCCGTGCTTCATCTCGCCGGCGGCGTAGGCCTCGGCGTGCAGGTAGCTGATCTCCTTGAGCTTGAGGGCGCCCTCGTAGCTGACCGCCGCGCCCATCCCGCGGCCGATGAACAGCGCGCTCGCGGCGTCCTTGCAGGCCTGCGCCGCCTCCTCGATGGCCGCGTCGTCGGCCAGGATGCGCTCCACCTGCTCGGCGGTGTCGGCCAGCTCGCGGAACAGCAGGCGGATCTGGCTCGTCTTGAGCTTGCCCTTGGCCTGGGCGAGCAGCATGGCCAGCAGCGTGAGGGACACCACCTGGCCGAGGAAGCTCTTCGTGGAGGCCACGGCGATCTCCTTGTTGGCCTTGGTGTAGATGACCCCGTCGGACTCGCGGGCCACGGGGCTTCCCACCACGTTGGTGATGCCGAACACCTTGGCGCCCTTCACGCGGGCATCGCGGATGGCGGCCAGGGTGTCGGCCGTCTCGCCGGACTGGGACACGGCCACCACGAGCGTGGTCGGCGTGATGATGGGGTTGCGGTAGCGGAACTCGCTGGCCACCTCCACCTCGCAGGGGATGCGGGCCCAGCCCTCGATGAGGTTCTTGGCGATGAGGCCGGCGTGGTAGGAGGTGCCGCAGGCGATCACGTAGACGCGGTCGATGAGGTCGAGCTCCTCGGGCGAGAGGTCGAGCTCGTCGATCTCGAGCGCGCCGGCCGACAGACGCCCGGCCAGCGTGTCGCGGATGACGCGGGGCTGCTCGTGGATCTCCTTGAGCATGAAGTCGGGGTAGCCCCCCTTCTCCGCCACGTCCACGTCCCAGTCCACGTGGGTGACGGGCGGGTCGAGGGGGTTGCCGGCCTCGTCGAAGAAGCTCACCGCGTCCGGCGTGAGGCGCGCCACCTGGCCGTCGGCCAGCACCACCACATCACGCGTGGCGTCGATCATGGCGATGATGTCGCTGGCGACGTAGCTGCCGCGCTCCCCGCGCCCCACCACGATGGGCGAGTCCTTGCGGGTGACCACGATGACGCCGGGCTCGTGGGCGCACACCACGGCCAGGCCGTAGGCGCCGATGAGCCGCCCGGCGGCGTGGACCACGGCCGCCTGAAGGTCGCCGGTGTCGGCATAGGCCTCCTCCACCAGATGGGCCGCCACCTCGGTGTCGGTGTCGCTCTTGAACACGTGGCCGCGCCCGATGAGCTCCTCGCGCAGCTCGGCGAAGTTCTCGATGATGCCGTTGTGCACCACGGCGATGTCACCGGCGCACGAGGTGTGCGGGTGCGCGTTGGCCTCGGACGGGCGGCCGTGGGTGGCCCAGCGCGTATGCCCGATGCCGCAGGTACCCGTGAAGTCGAAGTGGGACAGCGTGTGCGCGAGGCCCGACACCTTCCCCTTGCGGCAGATCACATCGAGCGCGCCGTCCTGCTCGATGGCGACGCCCGCCGAGTCATAGCCCCGGTACTCCAGGCGTCCCAGCCCTTCGATGAGGATGCCCTGGGCCTCATCGGCCCCCGTGTAGCCCACGATTCCGCACATGCGCGCTCCTTGATCTCTCCGATGCGCCCCGGCCGCGCGCCGGCGGCGCAAGGGCAGGGCGCGAAAGCTCCGGCGACCATTGTACGGCAACCCCGCCCGCGCCGATCCCGCGCGTCCGCGAGCGCGCTCGCCTGCGTCGCGCCGGCGCGCGGCCGTGCCATCCGCCCCCGTCCTTCCCCGCCTTCAGCGAGAAACTATTCTCACCATGCAAATAGTTATGCGAGAATGTGCCCCATGCCAGACCAGACCAAGACGAGAGAGGGCCGCCCATGTGGAGCAGCTGCCACCCGAAATCCGATGAAGACCTGAAGGAATGCGCCGAGCTGGGCAAGTCGCTCAACCGGCTCTCCCAGCCCACCATCCTCACGCTCATGGCCAAGCACGGCGCGCCCATGCACGGCTACATCATCGTGCAGCAGGCCGCGCACTCGCCCATGTTCGGCGGCAAGAAGCCGGATGCGACGGGCATCTACCGCGCGCTCAAGCGCATGGAGGAGGCGGGGCTCGTCACGTCGGCGTGGGACACGCCCGAGGAGGGCTCGGCCAAGCGCCTGTTCACGCTGACGGACAAGGGGCTCCACTGTCTGCGCCGCTGGATCGACGCATTGGCCTGCTATGAGCTGACCCTCGAGGAGCTGCGCGCCGATGCAGCCGACGCCCTCGGCATCGACCTGCCCGAGGCGCCCGTGTGCTCCCACGGCGCCGCCCAATAGCTTCGTCCGCCGGCGCCCCGCTCCTCCGCGCGCCCTCGCGCCCGGAAGGCGGGGCGCCTTTTCTTCCAGGAGGCCCCATGCCCGAGCTTTCCGCCTTCCCCGCCGCCTTCGAGGATATCCGCGGCCGCGACGTGGCGGCCCTCCACGACCCGCGCCCCCTCGTCATCGTGGGAGCGCGCGGGATTGACGGCGCCGTCGGGTTCGCCACCGTCATCTGGGTGACGCCCCTCTCCCACACCCCGCCGCTCGTTGCCTTCGCCCTGCGCGAGGCCTCCCACACCATGGGGCTCGTGCGCCAGGCGGGCGCCTTCAGCCTGGCCACCCTCCCTGCCGACGCCGACGCCGCCCGCCTGGCGGAGCTCTGCGGCAACCAGACCGGGCACCGCTTCGCCAAGGGCGACGCCGTGGACTACGTGCTGGTTGAAGTCGAGGGCGCCAGGGACGCGGAGCCGCGGCCGGCGGAGGGTGCGAGCACCCCGGCCGCAGACGCGACGCGCCTCGTGCCGGTACCGGCCGCCGCGCTGTCCTGGGAGGCCTGCGCCGTACGCTCCGTCCAGGAGGCGGGCGACCACCTGCTCGTCATCGGCGAGGTCACGCGCGCCGCCACCCGCGGCTCCCGCGACGAGCGCGGCCGCCTGGCCCCCGTCGAGACGCTGCTCTGCATCCAGCACGGCGCCTACGCCCCCGTGGCCGCCCCGCTGGCACCCGACGCCGAGGAGTGAGCGCCACCGCACCCGCCGCCAGATCCTGCAAGAGCCCCTCAGAAGACGATCGGCGCCCGAGCAGGATGCGGATGCACGTTGGTGTCAGCGAAAACGATCACGTGAGCTCCAGATAGCGCCCGAGAACATCATCATAGTGGGAGTCAATGAGCGCATCGTAGTCCAAGGCGGCACCAGGCTCCCCGCCCCCAACAGCCCACCGCATGGGCTGAGGCCCGCATTCGGGGACGAGCTCGCAGCCGTCGCAGTTCTCGGTGACGGAGGTGTCGATGAGCTCCCAGGCGCAGTCCTCGAGCCCGAGCGCCCGGTAGAAGGGCACCGAGGCCCCGCGGGCCACGAGGCGCAGCTCGCCGTATTCGGCCGTCGCGGCCTCCATGAGCGCGCGGCCCACCCCGTAGCCGCGCCAGGAGCCGTGCACCACCACGGGGTTCACGTGGGCCACGCCGTTGGCGCCGAACGCGATGCGGATGAAGCCCACCGGCTCGCCGTCGCCGTTGGCGGCCACCGTCACGCGCTCGAGCGAGGGCAGGTTGTCCATCCCCTCGTTCCAGCAGTACGCGTCCAGGTAGGGCCGGTCCTCCTCGACCGCCGCCCTCAGCGAAAACAGCTCGGCCATGAACTCTCCTTCACTCAACGCCCCCCCCCGCACGGAGGAGGGAGCCGCAGCCCTACATGATGGGCGGGACGTAGATCTTGTTGCGGGAGTCGGGGATGGCCTTCTTGGCCAGCTCCGCAGCGCCCTCGGCAATGGTGGGCAGCAGATGGGTGGGCACGCCCATGAACATCATGTCCTCGCCGATATCGCTCGCGGCGCGGCAGCCGTAGCAGCCGAAGGTGATGTTGGGCTCGTCGTTGGCCAGCGGCAGCAGCACGGCCTCGACGCACATGGAGTTGAAGCCGCTCGCATGGAAGTCGTGGCGGTGCCCCGAGTAGTAGCTCATGGACATGCACAGCCACATCATCTGCTCCGGCGTGCCGGTGAACACCACCACCTCCGGCTCGCGCACCGTCTTGGCAAGCGGCGCCACGTAGGTGGCCCGGCGGCTCTTGGGCGGCAGCGTCGGGCGCTCGGCCACCATGCGCGCGGCGGCCTCGGCGTTGACCACCTTGTGGAACAGCACGTAGATCTCGCCCGTGGCCAGCTTCTCAGGCACGCCGGTCATGCCGAAGATGGATGTGCCGTCGGGGCACGAATGCCGATGCGGCGGCATGAGAATGCTCGCGCCGCGGCGCGCCGCCATCATGGCCTGGCAGAAGCGCAGGTTCTCAGCGGGGATGGGCGCATCGGGCAGGGCCTCGCCGGCCGCGATGAGCCCCACGGCCACCGGCTGCCAGCGCAGGTCGAGCGCCTCCATGATGGCGCGCTGGTAGCCCGCGAGCTCCTCGCGGCGCCCCTCGTCGAGCGGCTCGGCGCGCTCCTCGTCAGCAAAGGGATCGAAGGTGGCGTCGCCCACGGCCTCCACCAAAAGCGCCCGCTTGGGGCAGTTCCCCGCGCAGGTGGTGCAGCCCACGCACTGCTCAGGATAGGCGGCGAAGGGATAGCCCTCCTCGTTCATCTCCAGCACGTCGCACGGGCAGAACGCCACGCACAGCCCGCATTGGACGCACCGCGCCGGGTCGTTGGTTATCCGGTAGTCAGCCATCAGCTTCGTTCTCCTTCTTTCCCGCGCGGGCTGTAGGCCCGCGCCAATCAGCCTCGTAGAGGCGCGTCCGCCGGGGCGGCGCTCACCAAGCGAGTTCCGCAGCGACTGGAACAGCCCAGTGGGCTGTTCCACCAAGCGAGGACTGTCTGAGCGACTGAGCGCTGCCCCGGCGGGGATGCCGTCCCCCAGGTTTAGTGCCTATCCCCCACCCCGCGCAGCTCCTCCTTGCACCAGGGCGGGTAGACGCGCTTGCCGGCGGCGTCGGTCAGGTGGTAGGAGCAGAACGGGATGGCGCGGCCGTCGGGCACGGTCACCATCATCGAGCACTCGCGCAGGCGCTGGGTGTCCATGGACACGGCGTCCATGTAGTTCATGATGATGACGGACAGCCCCGTCTTCACCTCGACGCCCTTCTTGTAGAGGATGTCGAGGAACACCGAGCCCTGGGGGCTGTCGGGGCTGTAGCCGGCGGCGTACTCCTCCATGGTCATGGCGCGGGTGGCCGGGTAGAAGCCGCTCGGGTGGGCGGCTCCGTCGTCCTTCACCAGGAACACGCCCGTGTCGCACAGCGGGTTCGAGCAGCCGAGCGGCCAGATGTCGCGCGGCTCCAAGAGCCCGTCGGACTGCTCGGCCAGGCTGAAGATGACGTCGCCTGCGCTCATGGGCAGCGCCCGCTCGGCGTCGAAGCGGCCCGAGGTGAAGGCCGGCTGCAGGGCCAGGCCCGCCACCACATCGGAGTTCTCCAGGGCGAAGCGCAGAAGGTCGCCGAGCTGGCCGTCGTTGACGCCCGCCACCACAGCCACCGACAGCACGCACTGGACGCCGGCGGCACGGCAGCGCTCGATCACCTTGAGCTTGACGTCGAGGATGTCGCGGCCGCAGGTGGCCTCGTACACGTCGCCGGTCAGGCCGTCGAAGGACAGGTACACGCCGGTGAGCCCTGCGGCCACCAGACTCTCCAGGTAGCCCTCGCGGGCGGCGATGACCAGGCCGTTGGTGTTGATCTCTATGCCCCAGAAGCCCTTCTGGCGGCCGCGGTAGATGATCTCGGCCAAATCCTTGCGGCACGTCGGCTCCCCGCCGGTGATCTGCACGGCGCCGTCGGTTCCCACGGCATGCGCGATCACGTCATACATGGCGTCGATCTCATCGAGCGTGGGGTCGCCCTCGTTGCCCTCGGCACTCGCGAAGCACACGGGGCAGCGCAGGTTGCAGTTGCGCGTGACCTCGATCTCAAGCAGCGTCCCGCGGCGCTCGTGGCGGGCGCAGGTGCCGCAGCCCTTAGGGCACGGGCCGCACACCGGGGTGGTGTTCGCCGGCGCCGTCTTGGGGAAGGCCTCGGAGCGCAGCCACTCGTAGTGGTCGGCATCGGGCCACATGCGCGTGTCGAGGCGGCCGTGGTCGGGGCAGGTACGGCTCATCCACACCACGCCCTCGTCATCGGCGTACACCTCGGCCGGCAGCTCGCGCAGACACGTCGGGCACAGCGCGCCCGTCGTGTGAAGCACGCGGCGGTTCTCCTCGGTCATCTCGCTACTCCTCGTCGATGTACTGGCGCGGGTCGTGCTCCTCGTTGGGCGGGGTGCACACGGTGATGCCCATGAAGTCCACCCAGTCGAGCACGCGACGCGGGACGAACAGCTCGGGCTGGTAGCGGGCCGCCCGCTCGATGGCGCGCATGCACGAGATGGCGTGGGCCAGGTCGGTGCGCTCGTCGATGTCGGCCACGGGCGAGAAGTAGGCGCAGGGGATGTCCTTCTCGACGATCTTCTCCATGTAGGCGTCGAGCGCCGCCTTGCCGTCCAGGTTGTAGTAGACGCCCTGGTGGTTGATGGGGGTCTCGCGGTTGGCGCCCACCAGCGACGTGCCGCACTCCTGGCACGGCGCCATCACGAAGCCCGGCGTGCCCTGGGACTGGAAGTAGTCGAGCCACTGGAAGGCCTGGATGATATGGGACTTGGGCAGCGTGGGGATGTCGCCGCCCACAGACACGATGTGCTCATAGCCCAGGTCGAAGATCTGCTTGAAGGCGTCGTCGAAGTGATCGTCGAAGGTGGCGCCCTTGTCGGTGAGGTAGTGGACCTCCATCGGCCACGGGCCGATGGCCTCGAACGTCTCCCTCATGAGCTCGACGTTCTCGGCCGGCGTGGTGGACACGAAGAAGTCGTAGGTGATCTTGTCGACGGACGGGTCGGCGGCCACGGCCGCGTCGTTTGCGGCCTGCAGCTCGTAGAGCGCGTGCATGCACGCCTCGCTCACGTCGTAGAGCGAGCGCCGGAAGAACTCGGCGGCCTGCTCGTCGGTGAGGAACCCGCCGTGCTTCACGGTCAGGCGCGTCTTCACCATGCCCGGCACGGGCGGCTTGCTGAACACCAGCAGGGCTTGCTTCTTCTCTGCCACGGATGTCTCCTTCTCTCGCGGGCGGCGCTGCGCCCGATGGGTACCCTCGTAGGCGGCCGGCGGGCCGCTCCCCTATCCTCGCGCGGCGGGATCGGGCGTGAAGCCCGGCTGCCACGAGAGGGGACGGTCGTCGGCGCGGATCATGCAGTCGATGGCGTTGTAGGACCAGGTGCCGATCATCGGCTCGCCCTCGTCCACCGTGCAGGACGTGAGGCAGTTGACGTTGGACTCCCACATGCCGCCGAACTCCGGAGCGCCGGCCTCCCACTCAGGATGCCACCATCCGTAGTCCGCATTTATTAGACCATCTCTCATACGTATTGTATCCAAAACGAAGCGCGCCTCGCCGTGATCGGTGGCCAGGACCACCGTATCGCCCGAGGAGAGGCCGAGGGCGGCCGCCGTGGCCTCGCTCACCTCCGCCACGGGGAAGGGATGGCGGCGGCGGAAGGCCTCGTTGTTGAAGTACATCGAGGCGTTGTAGGGCTGCTTGCGCGCGCCGGTGATGAGCGGCAGGTGCGTCCAGCCCTCGGCCTCGCGCTCGGCGATGAAGGCGTCGCTGCACAGGCGGCGCGGCTCGCCGGGCTCGGGCAGGCGCGGGCCTCCCAGGGCGCCCAGGGCCTCGCTTGCCAGCTCGATCTTGCCCGTGGCGGTGGCGAAGCCCTGGGGCCGGCCGTCGGGGCCGGGCTGCAGATGCTTGCCGTAAGCCGGCGGCTGGTAGCACAGCCCCAGCTCGCAGTAGGTCTCCCAGTCCATGCCGCATGGCGCGAGGGTGGCGGCGATGGCCTCCTCGAAGGTGGCCTCGGGCCAGGCGTCCTCCTGCCCCAGGCGCAGGCCCAGCTCGCGGAACACCTCGTAGTCCACCTTGCGCTCATAGTAGGGCGCGCAGGCGGCCGGCCCGCCGTAGGCGATGTTGGCCACGCCGCCGTGGGCCTGGAAGGTGGGGCGCTCCATGGCGCCGGCCGCCGGCAGCACGTAGTCGGCCAGCGAGGCCGTGGGGGTGAGGTAGTAGTCGAGCACCACGATGAGGTCGAGCCCGCTCAGGGCGGCGAACACCCGGTGGGTATCGGCATAGGTGAGCAGCGGGTTGGTAGCCTCCACGATGAGGGCGCGCACCGGGTAGGGCTCACCGGTCTCCATGGCGCGCAGCACGAGGTCGGGATGGGCCGAGGTGAGGTAGCGCGCCGGCAGCTTGCGGCCCATCCGCTCGGTGAGCGCGGCCACGCGCGCGTAGCCCTCGTAGCTCTGCAGCGGCGTCACGCCCGTGTTGAGGCAGCGCGCGGCCAGCTCATCGGCATGCTCGAGAGTGAGCTCCAAGTCCACCTCGGGCACGAAGTCGCTGCCCTCGGCCAGCACGCAGGCGCCCGGCCGGTCCACGTTGCCCGTGAGGGCGCGCAGGCAGCAGATGGCGCGATGCGTGGGTGCCACCGAGCGGCCCACCTGGTCGATGCCGCGCCCCGACACGAGGGCCGAGGGCGCGGGTCCGGCGAACAGGCGCGCCACGCGGCGGATGTCCTCGGCGTCCACGCCGCATTCCGCGGCGGCCGCCTCGGGCGTCCACGGAGCCACATGCGCCGCCAGCTCGTCGAAGCCGTGGCACCACTCCTCCACGAAGGCGCGGTCGATGAGGTCCTCGGCGATGATGACGTTGAGCATCCCGAGCGCGAGCGCGCAGTCGGTGCCGGGGACGGGCGCCAGCCAGATGTCGGCCGCGGCGGCCGTGCGCGTGTAGCGCGGGTCGATCACCACGAGCGGCACGTCCGAGCGCCCGATCTTGAGCAGCGTGCGCCAGAACAGCGAGTTGTCCGACTCAGCCGGGTTGGTGCCCCAGATGACGACACAGCCCGTCTCGTCGGTGATGTCGGCCTCCACCGTCCAGCCGAAGGTGAGCACGTCCATCCAGATGCGCGGGTTCCAGCAGATCTGCCCGATGCCCATGTTGTTGGGCGACCCGAACAGCGTCATGAACCGGTGCAAGGGCCAAAACGACGTGTGGGGCCCGCCGATCATCGACGCGAGCGTCCCTGGGCCGTGCTCGGCCGCGAGCGCGGCCAGGCGCGCCGCGATGTCGTCAAGCGCCTCGTCCCAGGAGACCTCCTCCCACGCACCCGAGCCGCGCTCCCCCACCCGGCGCAGCGGGCGGTTCACGCGGTCGGCGCCGTCGAGCACCTCCAGGTTCATCGGCCAGCGCCGGCATCCCGCCAGCACCTGCGGATCATACGGATAGCGGCTCGCATCGGGCTCGAGCGCGGTGATGCGCCCGTCCTCCACCGTGGCGGTGAAGGCGCACAGGTAGCCGCAGAAATGGCAGTTGGTCTTTCGCTGCTCGGTGGCCATAAGGCCCTCCTATTCCCCGAGGACCTCGACGTCCTCGTTGCTCATGGTCACGTCGTGGCGCGCCTCCTCCTCGGGCCCGGTGAGCGCACGCGCATCCTCGGAGGCCTCCTCGGCCGCCCGGTCGGCCACGGTGGATTCGGCCGCAGCCGGAGCCTCGTCCGCGCCCAGGCCCACGAAGGCGCGCTCGCCCGCGCCGGCCACGCCGAGCGTCTCGTCGAAGAGGAAGCGCAGCTTCATCCACGCGCCCGCGCTCGCCCAGTCGATGCGCCAGTCGTAGAGCAGCTCGAGGAAGTGGACGGCAGGCATGGCCGCCTGGGCCGCGTTCAGCTGGAACGCGCAAGACAGACACGCCGTGACGAGGGCGTCGGCGTGGACCTCCCGCGCCTCCTCGCCATTGCGCGCAGCCATCTTGTCGGCCGCCTCGAACTTGCCGGCCGCGCGCAGAAGCGACCCGCAGCACAGCGAGCGCGCCCGCGCGTGCGCCGGCTCCACGCACATCCCCGCAGGCAAAAGCGCCCGCATGCCGTCGGCGAACTCGCCACGGTCGCGGTCGGGGCACGAGTCGTGGGCGCACAGGCGCACGGATGCCCCGGCGTCACCGGCGACAAGGCGCGCCGCCGTGCCGGCGTCCACCGCGTAGCCCAGGTGCGCGAGCGCCGTCGGCAGCGCCGTCACCTCGACGCCGGCCGTGGCCGCATCGGCGGCGAGCGCGTCGCGCAGGGCCTTCGCGCAGTTGGGGCACGCCGCCACGATGCGCTCGACGCCGGCAGCCGCCACGTGCTCGCGCAGGGTCTCCTCGAACGCAGCGCGCACGGCCTCGCCGTCCGGCTCGTAGGAGAGGATCTTCCCGCAGCACAGAAGCGAGATGCCGCTCACGCTGCCGGCGTCCCGCAGCGTGTCGTAGACTGCCGCGACGAGCGGCAGGGCGTAGTTGATGAGCGAGCAGCCCGGGAAGAACACCGACGGGCACGGCTCGAGCATCCCCTTGCCGGCGGCCGCGAGGCGCGCCTCCCCCGTCACGCGGTCGAAGGCCACCGTCGATCCGGTGAGCGCGTCCTCGAACAGGTACTCATCCACGTCAGTTCTCCTTCCCCAAAGGCCGGGGGGCCAGCATACGCAAGGGGCCCGACTTTGACAAGCCGGGCCCCTTCCTCATTTCACTTCTTTACCCAACACGCTCACTGGTTCGCCCAAGGGAGTCAGCGAGAGGCCGTACGGTGCCTGGGATAGCCCCGCCGCGCGGCCGAGCGTACTTCGTACGCGAGGGTAAGCGCACAAGGGGCTAGGCCAGGTGCCGTACGGCCTCGGAGCGTCGGCCTGTTACGACGTTGCGTTAGCAACGCCGTAACTAGAAGATGTTCTCGCCGTAGGTCCAGGCCTTGACGAACTTGTCGTCCTTGTCGGCGATGCGGGTGTAGTAGCGATCCTCGCCCGGCAGCGGCGCGCGGTCGTCGGAGAGCACCACCATGAAGCGGAGCAGCAGGCCGCCGAGCAGCACGAGCACAGGAGCCACCAGGGTGGAAGCCGCGCTGTGGCCGCCGAAGACGTAGAGGATCTCGGGCAGCAGCAGGCCGCCGAAGATCATGCCGCCCCAGAACAGCGGCGCGTAGGAGCCGTGCACCCAGCGGTGGGCCGCCTTGTTGGCCGTCTTGTTGCCGGCACCCAGGAAGGACAGCACCATCACGAGCAGCACGACGATCTCCACCACCACGAGGATGATGTCGACGGTATGCAGGATCTCCTTGCTGGCCTCGGCCACGATGACCGTCTCCAGGGAGAACACGGCCGGCCACCAGCCGATGGACAGGGCGATGGCCGCGCAGGCGGTGGACAGGGCCGACACGGTGAACAGCACCGGCAGGGCCGGGGTCGCCCAGAAGGCGTGGGCCTTCAGGGTGGACAGGAAGATGCCGGTGTAGAGCATGATGCAGGTGCCGGAGATGCCCGCGATGGCCAGGTTCAGCTCGCGGAAGGGCACGAGGAACGCGGCGATGGGGCCGAACCAGTCCCACGGCACGTAGCTCGCGAACCACAGCACGCCGAAGATGGCGCACACGGTCAGGAAGCGCGCGCCCCAGGCGAGCACGCTCGTGCTCTTCACGAAGGCGCGGTAGAACACCATGGGCTGGCCGAGGTCGACCACGAGCATGATGCAGCCGAAGCCGAGCGCGCAGATGCCGAGGAATCCAGGCCACGCGAGCACCTCGCCCATCATGGGGATGTCAGGGTACACGAAGAAGCTCAGGATGGCGGCGAGGCAGAAGATGCCGCCGCCCAGGCCGCCCAGGAACAGGTAGGTCGGAATGGGCCACTCCCAGTAATGATGACGCATTATGCCTTACCTCCCAACTCAGGAATGTAGTAGATCTGCGGGCCGGTGCCGAGGTCCTCGAGCAGGCGCACCGTCTCGACGGAGCCGATGAGCTTGGACACCTCGGAGTTCGGGTCGTCCAGGTCGCCGAAGATGCGGGCCTTCTGGTGGCAGGTGGCCACGCAGTAGGGCTCGGCGCCCGGGTCGGCAGCGCGGTGATCGCGGCAGAACGTGCACTTGCGCACGAAGCGATGCAGGCGGGGCTGGAGCTTGGACTGGTCGCGCATGCCGTAGGGGCAGGCGTTCACGCAGGCCAGGCAGGCCATGCACTTGTCGTAGTCGATCCAGACCACGCCGTCCTCATCCTGATGCGACGCGCCGGTGGGGCAGCATGGCACGCAGGCCGGCTTCTCGCAGTGCATGCAGAGCGTGGGCAGCCAGCTGCGGTGCACGTTGGGCCAGGTGCCCTTGACGCCCTCGGTGAGCACCGGGTTGTAGACGATGTCGAGCGGCAGGTCGTTCCACGTACGGCAGGCAACCGTGCAGGAATGGCAGCCGATGCAACGACGCTGGTCGATGACCATAACGTAACGGGTCATGTTCTATCCTTCCTCCTTCGGTCGCTTACTCGACGACGGGCTCGTAGGTCATGGTGAAGCGGTTGCCGGTGTTCTCGTCCACCAGCTGCTGGGTGGCGGCGTCGTACTTGTAGCCGTAGTAGGCGTCGTGGTACGCGCCGGTCTCCGGGTCGATCATCCAGCCGCTGTTGGGATCGTAGACCAGCTGGCGGTCGGGCAGCATGGCGTAGCCGGCCTCGACGTTCCAGCGCAGGTGCTCGGGCATCTCGAACGGAGCCGCCTCGGCGCCGGGATAGCCGCGCACGCCGCCCAAGAACGGAATCTCCTCGCGCTCCATGGTGTAGATCTTGCCGGTCTCATCGTCCACCAGGTACTCGCCGGCGGCGTCGTAGCGCCAGCCGGTGTAGGCGTCGTGGTAGCCCTTGGTGCGGGGATTGATGAGCCAGCCGGACGCATCCAGGCGGAAGTTGGTGCCCTTCTGGTACAGGGTGTTGTTCTGCCACACCCACTCGTAGCCCTCGGGAACCTCGATCTCGGGCTCGGGCTTGGTGAAGGGACGCGGCTCGCGGGCGAGGGGACGCTCGCTCGGCTTGGCGTGGATGCCGGGCTCCTTGGCGTTGCCCGGGATGGAGAACTGGGCGTCCTCGGCGGTGAACTCAGCGTCGAACTCGCCGCACTTGTACACCTTGCACATGAGGCCGCGGTTGGCCCAAGAACCGCCCATGGGATCGCAGTCCTCCTCATCAACCGAGGTCAGGACGTTGACGTTGGACTCCAGGCAGCCGAACGGGTTGGCCAGGTCGGCCGAGCCGTCGCGCTCGGGGAACCACCAGCCGCGCGGCGCGAACACCACGTTGGGGTGGGTCTCGTTGTCGACGTTGGCACGCATCTTGATGCGGCCGCGGCGGGTCTCGATCCAGCACCAGTCGCCGTACTCGATGCCCAGCTGCTCGGCGAGGGCCGGGTTGATGGAGAAGTACGGGTCGGGGTACAGGTAGCGGATGCCCTGCATCTGGAAGTGCTCGGAGTGGTGGTAGGGCATGAAGCCGCCGCCGGTGGTGAGCACCACGGGGTACTCCTCGGCGATCTCCGGCGTGTCGATCTCGTTCTCGATGCAGCCGACGTACTCCGGCATGCCGGGGAAGCCGAGCTCCTGCATGATGGTGGAGTTGAGCTCCACCTTGCCCGACGGGGTCCAGAAGCCGCCGTTGGCCTCGAACTTCTTCTGGTGCAGCGGCGGGTAGTACATGCGGATCATCGACACGAAGTCGTCATAGCAGCTGATGGGCAGGCCCAACGGCTCCATGATGTGGTAGTAGGCCTCCTCCTCGGTCTCCCAGGGCCAGTTGGCCGGATCCTGGCCGCAGGCCAGGCCCAGCTTGCGCCAGAACGTCATGTCGGTGTGGCGGTCGAACTTGGGCTGGATGGCGCGGCTGCCGCCCATGAGGGAGTCGGTGGCGCCGTAGTGGGTGACGATGGTGGGGCGCTCGAGCGCGCCGGCGGCCGGGAACACGTAGTCGGCGAAGAGCGCCGTCGGGGTCATCCAGTAGTCCACCACCACGAGGAACTCGCACTTCTTGAGGGCCTCGAGGGTCATCTTAGCGTCGCCGTAGGAGTTCACCGGGTTGGTGGCGTTGCAGATGAGCGCGCGCACCGGGTACGGGTCGCCGGTGAGGATGGCCTTGAACACGCTGGGGCCATGGGCCTCGCAGAACCACTCAGTAGGCAGCGTCTTGCCCCAGGTGCGCTTGGCCGTGTCGGAGATGAGCGAGTAGCCGGGCCAGGAGGTGAGCTTGAAGCGGCTGATCTGCTTGGCCTTCTGCTCCTCGGGCAAAAGCTCGTTGAGCTCCATCTCCTCGTCGGTGAGGAAGTTGAGCGCCGGTCCGGGCATGCCGTCGCCGCCGGGGACGTCCAGGTTGCCGGTGAGGGCGCGCATGAGGGCGATGGCATGGGAGCCGGTGGTCGACGCGCGGCCGATCTGATCCCACGTGCAGCCCCACTGGATGCAGCCGGGGGTGTTGGTGGCGTACATGCGGGCCGCCGTGCGGATCTGCTCGGGCTCGAGCCAGGTGATGGGGGCCGCCCACTCGGGGGTGTACTGGGCCACGTGCTCGGTGAGCTCCTCGTAGCCGCTGCACCACTGGCCGATGAAGTCGTAGTTGGCCAGGCCCTCGTAGATGATGACGTTGAGCATGGCCAGCGCCAGCGCCGCGTCAGAGCCGGGGCGCAGGGGCAGCCACAGGTCGGCCTTCGACGCCGTCTCGGAGTAGCGCGGGTCGACGACGATCATCTTCATGCCGGCGTTGTGCAGGTCCCAGTAACCGTGCATGCCGCCCAGGGTGGACGCGCCGGGGTTCATGCCCCACAGGATGAGGCAGCGGGCCGCGCCCAGGTCGGTCTCGAACGGCGACCAGCCGGCCACGCAGGTCTCGGCCATGAACGTGGGGATCCAGCACAGCAGCGCGTTGTGGAAGCCGTTGGGCGTGCCGAACTGGTTGAGGAAGCGGCGACGCGCCCAGTCGTCGGTGCGCGTGGTGCCGCCCGCAGAGGCCACGGCCTCGGCGCCGGACTCGGCCTTGATCTGGTTCAGGCGGTCGGCGACCTCCTGGATGGCCTGGTCGTAGTCGATCTGCTCCCACTTGCCCTCGCCCTTCTCGCCGGCGCGCTTGAGCACGTGGTTGACGCGAGCCGGGTGGTTGAGGTGCAGAAGCGCGCTCGTGCCACGGCAGCACAGGCCGCCCTGGTTCGAGTAATCGGGGTCTCCCTCGATCTTGATAACGTCACCGTCCTTGACATACGCAAGGACGCCGCAGTTGGCGTGGCAGAAGTAGCACAGCGACTTCACCATCTTGACGTCATCGGCATGGATATCGATTTCCGTCATCTACCTTCCCCTCTTCTTCTCCGTAGATCTTGCTCTACTTGACGCCGCGCACGGCGAGAATCGGTGGCGTTCTCACGTGAGCGAAATACACCGTCGGATTATAGTGGCGCAATCCACTAGTTGCCATGAGCCGTCATTCTTTTCCGATGAAAGGCGCCTGGGGGCGTCGGCGGCGGCACGGCGCTATAATCGCCGCGAGAACCCCTTGAGGAAGGCATCCACATGACCCACCGCTTCACGTTCATGGGCACGGCCGCCGGCTGCGGCGTGCCGTCGTTCTTCTGCGACTGCCCCGCCTGCACCGAGGCGCGAGCCGATCCGCGCCTGGCCCGTGGGGACTGCGGCGTCATGGTGCGCGGCGAGCAGACGCTCGTCATCGACACGCCCCCCGACGCGCGCCATCAGCTCATCCGCGAGGGCATCCGCGCGGTGGACGAGATACTCTTCACCCACTGCCACTTCGACCACATCGGCGGCTTGGGCGAGTACGAGTACCTCGTGCAGCTGGTGCAGAAGCGCCCGATGCCGGTGTTCGGCAGCGCCGAGGCCCTGGCCGGCATCAACGCCGAGTTCCACTATATGGACTACTGCCTGGACGAGCACGTGCTGGCCCCCTTCGAGACCCACGTCTTCGACGGCGTGCGCTACACCGCCTGCCCCGTCACCCACGCGCCGGGCACCTACGGCTACCTCGTCGAGACGCCCGGCACGCGCCTGTTCTACGCCAGCGACACCGCCACGCTGCCGCCGGAGACGGCCGAGCGCGTGCGCGGCTGCGACATTCTGGCCATGGACGCCACCTTCTGGAAGGGCAACTGGTCCCCCAACGACCACCACTCCATCCAGAAGTGCATCGAGGAGGGCCTGGCCCTGGACGCCGGCACCATCTACCTCACCCATATGTGCCTGCACTACGACGAGCCCATCACCTACGCCGAGCTCACCGACTACCTGCGCCAGTACGACGGCCGCGTGGTAGCCGCCCTCGATGGCATGACGCTGGACATCTAGCGGCCGCGCGAGGGGCAGCGCCACCCCCCCCCACGTGAGGCGGCCGCCTTCCGCTGAGCTTGCGACGGCAGCGGCGCCCCGCCCGGGGTTCCGGGCATCCCGGGGTCATCGGCCGACTGGCGCCATGGGGCGCCGGCGGCGTCGCGCCTGGCCGGGATGCGCCCGCTTCTGCGGAAGCAAGGCCCGAAATCGGTCAATTACTTCGAAATTCCGAGCCCCTTCGTAGCTTTTGAGCGGCGCTGACAGGACGTGGACGCCAATCCCGCCGCGTTTCCCCTGGTCGCGGTTATCCGTCTATAACTTTTAGCACGCCATGGGGTTACGCTGGCTCGGAATTTCGAAGTAATTGACCGATTTTCCAGCATTTCCCTGCAGACGCATGAGAAAAGCGGCCGCCCTTGCAGGCGGCCGCTTGTTGTTGGAACTCGGGAGGTGGCGCTATCCGCGCACCTCGGCGCCGGTGGCCTTCTCCACCTTGGTGAGCAGGCGGCCGTGGGCGCGCTCCACCTCCTCGCCGGTGAGGGTGCGGTCGGGGGCGCGGTAGGTCAGGCTGTAGGCCGTGGACTTCTTGCCGGCGCCCACGCGCTCCTCGTCGCGGTACACGTCGAAGAGGCGCACGTCCTCCAGAAGCTTGCCGCCGGCCGAGGTCATGCACTGCACCAGCCGCTCGTGGGTGACGCCCTCGTCCACCACCAGCGCCACGTCCACGGCCACGGCCGGGAACACCGGCACGTCCACGTAGGGCCGCGCCGGGCGGGCGGCCTTGACCAGCGCGCCGGCGTCCAGCTCGAACACGGTCACCGGCACCTCGATGTCGAAGGCGCGGGCGGCCAGGGGGTGCAGCTCGCCCACCCAGCCGATGACGGCGCCGTCGGCCATCATCTCGGCGGCACGGCCCGGCTGCAGGTGCGGGGCCTCGTCGGCCGAGAGGGCGCGGAAGCGCACCTTGGGCAGCGCCAGCTCGCGGGCAAGCGACTCCAGCACGCCCTTGCCGTCGAAGAAGTCGAAGGGCACCCGAGCGCGGTTCCACGCGGCATCGCCCATGGCGCCGGCCAGCGCGCCGGCGATGCGGCGGCGCTCCTTGGGCTTCTTGCGGCCCTCGGCGGCGGAGAACACGGTGCCCACCTCGTAGAGCTGCACGTCGGCCACGCCGCGGGCCAGGTTGTAGGCCACCGAGCGCAGAAGGCCCGGCACGATGGACTGGCGCATGACGGACTGGTCGGCGTTGAGCGGGTTGAGCAGCTCCACCGGCTCCCCCAGCCCCTCGGCCGGCAGGCGCAAACGCTCCAGGTCGGCCGGCTCGGCGAAGGAGTAGGTCATGGTCTCGTTGAGGCCGGCGGATCTCAGGGTCTCGTTCACCGTGTCCATGGCGCGCTCGGCCTCGGTGCGGGTGCCCACGCGCTGGGGGCTGCCCGGCAGCGTGGAGGGGATGCGGTCCATGCCCCACAGGCGCAGGACCTCCTCGTACAGGTCGATCTCGCGCTCCAGGTCCGGACGGAAGGTGGGGGCGGTCACGGCCAGCACGTCGGCGTCGTCGGTGGCAGCCACCGCGCAGCCCAGGCGCTCCAGGATGTCGGCGACGAAGGACGCGGGGATGTCGGCGCCCATCATGGCGCAGAAGCGCGGGATGCGGAAGGCGAGCTCGCGCGGCAGCGTGCGCTCGGCGTAGACGTCCACCACCCCGGGGCGCACCGTGCCCCCGGACACCTCGGCCAGAAGTGCCGCGGCCGCCTGGGAGATGACGTCGATGGGGTTGTCGTCCACGCCGCGCTCGTAGCGCATGGACGACTCGGAGATGAGCCCCAGGTTGCGGCTCGTGCGCGACGTGCGGCCGCGCTCGAAGGTGGCCGCCTCCAGGAGCACCGTGGTGGTGTCCTCCTCCACCTCGGTGTCCTGGCCGCCCATGACGCCGGCCAGGGCCACGGCCCGCTCCGGCGTGGCGATGACGGTCATGTCGGAGCTGAGCACGCGCTCGGCGCCGTCGAGGGTGGTGAGCTGCTCGCCGTCGCCGGCAGGGCGCACCACCACGCGGGCCACGCCGTCGTCGCCCGCCAGGCGGTCGAAGTCGAAGGCGTGGAGCGGCTGGCCGAACAGGAACAGGATGTAGTTGGTCACGTCCACCACGTTGTTGATGGACCGGGCGCCGGCGGCGGTCACGCGCTCGGCCAGCCAGTCGGGGCTCGGCCCCACCTTCACGCCGTCGATGACGCGGGCGGTGTAGCGGGCGCAGCGGGCCGGGTCGGCCACCTCCACGGTGACGGCGTCGGCCGCAGGCGCGCCGGCCGTCACGGCGGGCAGCTTGGCCGCCATGGCCTTAAGCGGGTAGGCCACGTCAGCCTGGTACATGGCGCCCACCTCGCGGGCCATGCCCGTCATGGACAGGCAGTCGGGGCGGTTGGGGGTGATCTCCAGATCGAGCACCGTGTCGCCCATCCCCAGGTACTCGGCGATGGGCTGGCCCGCGGGCGCGTCCTCGGGCAGCACCCAGATGCCGGCGTGGTCGGAGCCCATGCCCAGCTCGCGCTGGGAGCAGCACATGCCGCAGCTCACGACGCCGCGCAGCTTGGACTTCTTGATCTTCAGGTCACCGGGCAGCACCGCGCCCACGCAGGCCACCGGCACCTTGATGCCCGCGACGATGTTCGGCGCGCCGCAGACGATCTGCACGGGCTCGTCGGCGCCCACGTCAACGGTCACCACGTGCATGTGGTCGCTGTCGGGATGGGGCTCGCAGGTGAGCACCGCGCCCACCACCACGCCGTCGAAGGCCTCGCCCGTTTTCTCGACGCCCTCGACGCCCGTGCCCGTCAGGTCGAGCCGGTCGCAGAAGGCCTTGACGTCCGAGGGGACGTCTACGTACTCAGAAAGCCACTTCAGGGATACTCTCATAACTTTTTCTTTCTCTTCGTCATCCCTATTTCCCTATTTTTGTCTTAGGAATTCGCCTAAGGAAGTCAGCGAGGGGCCGACAGGTGCCTGGGATAGCCCCGCCGCGCGGCCGAGCGGCCTTCGCGCCGCGAGGGTAAGCGCACAAGGGGCTAGGCCAGGTGCCTGTCGGACCCGCAGCATCGAGTCGTTACGCCGTTGCGTAAGCAACGGCGTAACCTAAAACTGCCGCAGGAACCGCATGTCGCCCTCCAGCAGCATGCGCAGGTCGGGGACGTTGTACTTGAGGCAGGCGATGCGCTCCACCCCCATGCCGAAGGCGAAGCCGGAGTAGCGCTCCGGGTCGATGCCGCTCATCTCCAGCACGTTGGGATCCACCATGCCGCAGCCGAGGATCTCAAGCCAGCCGGTGCCCTTGCACATGCGGCAGCCCTCGCCGTGGCAGATACCGCAGCTCACGTCCACCTCGGCCGAGGGCTCGGTGAACGGGAAGTAGTGGGCGCGGAAGCGCGTCTTGCGCTCGGGGCCGAAGATCTGCTTGCAGAGGTAGTCGAGCGTGCCCTTGAGGTCGGCGAAGGTGATGCCCTCGTCCACCACCAGGCCCTCGATCTGGTGGAACTGAGGCAGGTGCGAGGGATCGGCCACGTCGCGGCGGTACACCTTGCCCGGGGCGATGACGTAGATGGGCAGCTCCTGGTCCTCCATGGCATGCACCTGCACGCCGGAGGTCTGGGTGCGCAGCAGCACCTCGGACTCGCCGCGGACGCGGGCGGCGTCGCCGGAGCGGTCGAGCACGTAGAAGGTGTCCTGCATGGAGCGGCTCGGGTGGTCGGCCGGGGCGTTGAGCGCCTCGAAGTTGTAGTAGTCGGTCTCCACCTCCGGACCCTCGGCCACGGAGTAGCCCAAGCCCAGGAAGATCTCGGAGATCTCGTCAATGATGCCGTTGATGAGGTGGCGGGTGCCCCGCTGCTGCACGCGGCCCGGCAGCGTGACGTCCACGGCCGCCGCGTCCATGGCGGCGTCGAGCTCGGCGGCGTCGAGCGTCGCCTTGCGCGCGCCGAGCGCCTCCTCCACGGCCACGCGGGCCTCGTTCACGGCCTTGCCCACGGCGGCGCGCTCCTCCTTGGGCACCTGCCCCATGGAGCGCAGGTAGCCGGTGAGCGAACCCGCCTTGCCCAGCACGGCCACGCGCACCTCCTCCAGCGCCGCCGTCGTCTCGGCCGCGGCGATGGCGGCCAGCGTGTCGTCGCGCAGCGCCGACAGCTCCTCGGTGATTGCCATCTTTCCTTCCTTTCAACGAAAAAGAGCCTCCCCGCGCCCTTGGCGGATGCGGGATCCGATTCCAAGGACGAGAGGAGGCTCTCGCGGTACCACCCTGGTTGGCGACGGGGGCCGGTGCGTCACGGCCGCGGGCGGGCATGCCGCCGGCCAAGGCCGTCTGCGCTGGCGCGGGCGTCGCCCGCTCTTTGGCCCGGTGACGGGGGCAGGCCGTCGTCCCCTACCGGCCGTCTCGCCCCCTGCGGCCCGCAGGCCGTGGGACGTCCGCTCTCAGGGACGCTGCTCGGAAGGGAATTGGCGTGCCGCCCGAGCCGGGCCCTTTCAGCCAAGGGGCCCTTCTCTGGAGGCGGGGCATCGCGCGCCACTGTCTTCGTCGTCGCATGTAAGCGTGAAGTATAGCGCACTTGGGCGCGAGTGGGAGTTTCTTACTCCGAAACGTAGATTCGAACGGTTCTGCACTCCGTTTGAGCGCGACGCGGCAGGCATGCATTGTTAGCCACGGCTTTTTGCAGGAGAAACGTGGCCACCGCCCTGGGCGACCCTCGGAGAAGCCGTCGGAGAGGGTGCAGAACCGTCCGTTTTTGCAGAAACGGGGGAAATTCCCGAGGTTTGGTGTCCCCAGCGAGTGTGGCCACACCCCACGGGGCGCAGCGAGTGCGGGGGACGCAGCGAGTGCGGGGGACGCAGCGGGTGCGGACGCGAGTGCAGGGGCGCAGCGGATGCGGAGGCGCTAGGCGCCCCTGGGCCGAGGGCGCGGCCGGCAGGCGCTCGAGAAAACGCGGGAGGCGCGCAGACGCGAAGGCGGCACCTAGGCCGCTCGACGGATGCGGGGCACGCAGCAAGGCGCGCGAGCCCCGGGCGTGGGCGCGGGCCGCGCAGGACGCCTACAGGAAGCGGTAGCTCACCGTGCGCAGACCCCACTCCTGGCAGGTACTGAAGCCGAAGGCCTTGAACACGCCGGGCTGCAAATCGAGCTTGCGGCTGCCGCCGCCCATGCCGCCCAGGTCGTTGACGGTGGCGTAGACGGTCATGCCGTTGTAGGAGATCTCGACGGTGCGGCCCAGGTAGCTGCGGCAGTTGGGCATCGACAGGGGGATGGCCACGCCCATGGACCAGTCGTCGCAGACCGACCCGTTGGCCGTGGTGCCCGGGTTGGGCGTGGTCTTGTCCGACGAGCCGCCGTAAGCCGAGGCGACGCCGGTGAGCCACCCGCCCGCGCTCGACCCGCCGCCCGACGAGCCGGAGCCGGAACCTGAGCTCCCGCCGGGAGCGCTGGTATCAGGATTGGGCTTGACCGGGGTGCTGTCAGGAATCACCTCGTCGCGGTCGGTGGTGGTGGCGTTGCCGACCACGGGGGCCTCGGCCTGGCTCTGGGCGCGCTCGAGCTCGGCGGCCTGACGCTCGAGAGCGGCCAGGCGCTCGGCCTGCTCGGCCTTGGCGTCAGCCAGCCGATCGCTCGCCTCGGCCACCACGTTGGTGGCCTCCACGCGCTTCTGCTCCAGGTCGGCCAGGGCCTTCTCCTGGGCGTTCTTCTTCTCGTTCAGGTCGGCCGCTATGGCATCGAGGCGCTCCTTGCGCTCCTTCTGGGCCTGCACCTCGTCGGCCTGGTACTGCATGATCTGGCCGACGTACTCCATGTTGCGCAGAAGGTCGGTAAAGTTGGAGGACTCGAGCACCACCGTGAGTAGCGACACGGAGCTACCGCCGCGGTACTCGGAGGCCGCCGTCTCGCCGAGGGCGGCGCGACCGGCCAGCACCTCCTCCTGGGCGGCCAGCGCATCGGCCGCAGCCTGGTCGACCTGGGTCTGCAAGTCGGCCACCTGGGCGGAGAGCCACTCGTATTCGGCTGAGAGGGACTCCATGCGCGCCTCGGCCGCATCGAGCACGGCCTGCGCGTCGTCCACCTCGTCGGCCCAGGCGCTGCCGGTGGCGAGCCCGGGGCACGCGCAGACAAGGGCGAGGGCCGTGATGACGGCCAGGAACCTCGTCGTGAACCTCGATATCGTCAAGGGGTCACCTTTCCGTTGTCCTGCTGCCGCGGGCCCCGGCGCGGCGCGGCGGGGCAGCGCGCCCCTCCCCCTGCGGGTGCCAGGCGCTGGCAGATCAACTCATCTTCCCTAAAGTGACCCCCGCTGGCAAGCGTTTTCGCGGAAAAACATAGGTTCGCCCCGTGGCGCCCGCCCGCGCGACACGGGTGCTTTCAGCACTTGACGTGCTGTTACTCCCACGCGGCACGTAGGCGCGCTATCTCATCGGCATAGCCGGAGATATCGTCGTGGGGCGTCTCCAGGAAGAAGGGCAGGCTGCGGAGCGCCTCGTGGCGGGTCACCGCCGAGAGCGCTTCGAAGCCGATGTGTCCCTCGCCGATGGCCGCGTGGCGGTCTTTGCGCGCCCCGAGCGGGTTGAGGGAGTCGTTGAGGTGCACGGCGCGCAGGCGCGCGAGCCCGATCGCGCGGTCGAACTCCTCGAGCACGCCGTCCAGATCGCCCGCGATGTCGTAGCCCGCGTCCCACACATGGCAGGTATCCAGGCACACGCCCACCTGGCCGTCAAGCTCCACCTGGTCGATGATGGCGGCCAGCTCCTCGAAGCGGCCGCCCACCTCAGTGCCCTTCCCCGCCATGGTCTCCAGGAGCACGGTGGTGCTCTGACCAGGCGCGAGCACCTCGTTCAGGATGGCGGCGATCTTGGCGATACCCACCTCGGCGCCCTGCTTGACGTGCGACCCGGGATGGAAGTTGTACAGCTGCCCGGGCGTGGCCTCCATGCGCACGAGGTCGTCGGCGAAGGTGGCACGGGCGAAGTCCCGCACGCGCCCGTCGGCGGCCGCCGGGTTCAGGGTATAGGGGGCGTGCGCGAGGATGACGTCGATGTCCTCTTCGGCCGCGCGCCGCTCGAAGGCGGCCACGTCCGCCGGGTCGATGGCCTTGGCCTTGCCGCCGCGCGGGTTGCGCGTGAAGAACTGGAAGGTGTTGGCGTCTATGGAGGCCGCCGCGCGGGCCATGGCCTCATAGCCCTTGGAGCTGGAAAGATGGCACCCGATGGTGAGCATGGACATCCCTTCGTCGCACGATAGTGAACCTGCATGATACCCCGTGCGCTCTTGCAAGAGAACCATCCCCGGGAAGGACGCGGGCCCAAGACGCGCCTGCGCTCGCGCTACCGCAGGCCCGGCGCCGCGCCCACGGCCGCACCGCCGCAGGCCCGGCGCCCGCATCCTCGCCCATGCTTTCGCAGGCCCAGCGCCGTCGCCCGCTCCCTCGTTCGCCCTGCGCCGCCGCAGGCCCCGCGCCCGCGCCCTCGCTGCCGCAGGCCCGGCAAAGCGCCTGGCTGGCGGGCGCCTCGCGTACATCCGGCGCCCCCTCGGCCCTACGCCCCCAGCGCCGTGAGCGCGATGGCCGCCCCCAGCAGCGCGACGCACAGGCCCAGGGCCGCCACGTCGCGCGCCGCGAGGGGGTAGTCCTTGTAGCCGCTCTCGCGCGTGCGCAGGTTGAACCCGCGCACCTCGGCGGCGATGGCGGTCGAGTTGGTCTTGCGCACCGAGCTCACCAGCAGCGGCACGCACAGGGGCACCATGAGCCGGATCTTCTTGGGCAGCGAGCCGTCGAACGCCACGCCGCGGGCCGTCTGGGCCTCCATGATGCCGGCCATGTCGTTCATGAACACGGGAATGAAGTGCACGGTGGACGTGAACGTGAAGGCGTACTTGTAGGGCACGTGCAGCTGCTTGACCGCCGCGTTGGTGATGTCGCTCATCCGCGTGACGTAGAACACGAGGAACAGCGGGATGGCGGCGGCCATGAGGCGGACGATCACCGTGAGGGCCGCGAGCAGGCTGCCGGTGCCGATGTAGCCCCAGGGCAGCGGCACGAGGGGCGTGCCCGCAGGCGTGGTCAGCACGAGCACCACGGCCAGGATGACCGAGAAGCCCAGCACCGCCTTGCACAGCCCCGCTGTCTGGCGCCCCAGGCCGCACGAGGCGGCCAAGGCCAGGGCGATGACCAGCATGACCAGCAGAAACACCAGGTTGGAGTTGACGAAGCAGGCCACGGCGAACAGAACCGCGCCCACGAGCTTGGCCGCGGGGCTCATGCGGTGCAGGAGGCTGTCCCCCGGCACGTACTCCAGAAACTTCGCCATCACCGGCTCCCTTCTGCGCAGGCAGCCGGGCGCGCGGGCGCGGCAGCCTCCTCGGCCGCCAGCACGGCGGCAACGTCGTCGGACGGGGCGTCGGCCTCCGACCCGACCGCTTCCTCGCCCCGCGCGGCGGCTAGGGCCTCTACCATCTGGCTCACGGTGTCGGCCTCGGCCACGGCGGGCGGCACGCCAGGCACCTCGCGGCCGAGGATCAGGGCCACCTCGGTCACCTGGGGCGGCAGGATGTGGGCCGCCTTGAGGGCCGCGGGGTCGCGCAGCACCTCGAAGGTGGGGCCGTCGGCCACCACGCGCCCGTCGGTCATGGCGATGACGCGCCGGGCGAAGTCGGCCACCACCTCCATGTCGTGGCAGACCATGATGACCGTGGTACCCCCCTCGTTGAGCTCGCGCACCGTGTCCATCACCTTCACGCACTCGCGGAAGTCCAGGCCCGTGGTGGGCTCGTCCAGGATGATGACGGGAGGCGCCAGCACGATGATGGAGGCCAGGGCCAGCAGCTGGCGCGTGCCCCGGTTGAGCAGGAAGGGCTCGGCGTCCGGATCGAACCCGAAGCGCGCGATCATGGCGTCAACGGCCGCGTCGGCGGCCGGCCCCTCCTCGCCGAGCGCCTTGAAGCCGAAGAGCAGCTCCTCGCGCACGGTGTTGCAGCAGATCTGCCGGTCGGGGTTCTGGAAGAGAAAGCCCACCTTGCGGGCCAGCTCGCTCACCTTGAGGTCACGCGTGGACGCGCCGTCCACCAGCACCTCGCCCGCACGGGGCTTGAGCAGGCCGTTGGCCAGGCGCATGGTGGTGGACTTCCCCGCTCCGTTGGTGCCCACGAAGGCGACGAACTCCCCGTCGGCGATGGAGAAGCTCACGTCGCGCAGCACCGGCGCGCCGTCGTCGTAACCGGCGCTGACGTTCTTGAACTCGATCATGCGAGCACCTCCTTGCACGCCGCGGCCGCCTGGGCCACGTTGCGCACGGCGGGCCCGTCGTAGAGGCCGCGCCGCGCGAGCGCGTTCATGAGCGTGGTGGACCGCGGGCAGTTGACGCCCAGGGCCAGCAGCTCTTCGGAATGGGCCAGCACCTCGTCGGGCGCGCCGGCGTAGCGGATAGCGCCGTCGTCCACGATGACCAGCAGGTCGGCGTAGTCGGAGAGCAGCGCGATCTTCTGCTCCACCACGATCACCGTGGTGCCGTGCTCGCGGGCGTAGCGAGCCAGCAGCTCGAACACCGCCACCGACGAGGCCGGATCCAGCTCGGCCGTGGGCTCGTCGAGCACGAGCACCCGCGGCTTGAGGGCGATGACCGAGGCCACGGCCACCTTCTGCTTCTGGCCTCCCGAGAGGCTGTCGATGGTGCGGTCGCGCAGATCGGCGATGCCCATGGACGACAGGGCCTCGTCCACCCGAGCGGGAATCTCGTCGCGCGGCACGGCGAAGTTCTCCAGGCCGTAGAGGATCTCGTCCTCCACCACGGCGTTCACCATCTGCGAGTCGATGTCCTGGCAGACGCTGCCCACCAGCCGCGACACGTCGGTGAGCGACGCCTCCACGGTGTCGAGGCCGTCCACCGTCACCGCCCCGTAGAAGTCGCCCGGGTAGCAGTGCGGGATGATGCCGTTCACCGCGTAGGTGAGGGTGGACTTGCCCGAGCCGGCCGGCCCGGTGACGCCCACGAAGCAGCCGTCGGGAATGGACAGGCTCACGTCGCGCACGGCCGGCTCGCGGCCCTCGCGGTAGCGGAAGCTGAAGTCCCGTATCTCGATCATGACGTTTTCCTTTCGTCTCTCCCCTGCCGCAGGACGGCCAGGAGCCCGCGACGGCGCCCTGGCCGGCCCGCGCCGAGCCCGTCGCCCTAGCGCTTGAGGACCTTCTTCAGCGGCACGGCGAGGATCTGCACGAAAATGGCGTTGAAGGTGGCGGTGCCCAGGACGATGGCCACGTAGGCGGCCATGGCCACGGCGAAGTCGCCGCCGACGGACACCACGTTGATGTAGGCGGACAGCGCCGCGAAGGTGAAGCCGGACACGCAGGTGGAGATGAAGGTGTTCACGAGCGGGTTGGCGTCCAGCTTGCCGCCGATCCTCATGGGCACGCGGATGAGCAGGCCGCAGGCGAGCGCGCCCAGGAGCTCCGAGGGGATGTTGAGCAGCGGCGTGGCGTTGAGCAGGGGGATCTGGCACACCAGGCCGGCGATGATGCCGATGGCCGCCGACTGGGCCAGGTTGGGCCTGATGAGGATGATGGCCAGGCAGTAGGCGGCGATGATGAAGTTGGGCTTCATGCCGAAGGCGGCCAAGAGGCTGCCCACCGTGAGCTTGAGCACGGCTCCGGCGGCCAGGAGCACGGCCACGAGGATGAGGTCTTGGGCCGTGAGGCCCTTCTTCTCCTGGACGGAGACGGCGCGCTTGGCACCCGGACGGGCGGCTTCGGCGGTGATGCGGGGCTCGGTCATGATGATCCTTCCTTTCCGGCGGCGTCCTGCCGCCCGCTCGGGCCCGCCCCCTTGGCAGGCCTCCCTCGCAATTGCCCCTTTGCCGACGTGCCGCTGATAGCTCGGCGATGACCCCCGCAAAACAAAAGGGATCTGTCCTTCGGTTAAAGGACAGATCCCTTGATCTGCGGTGCCACCTTTACTTGGCTCGCTTGCGCGAACCCCCTCACGAGCATGCCATCACATGCTCTGCCCTTAACGCAGGCTCACGGTCCGGATACTCGGCCTTGGCGACGTCGCGCGCCTCCGCGGCCTTTCCCCTTTCCCTCGGCGACCCATTTACCATCCAGCGTTACTACGGGAATCCCAGCTGCGCCCGCTCTCTGTGAGTGCTCTGATGGCTTGACCTTCGCCTCATCGGTTTAAGGTATTCAATTGCTGAAGCGCACTTTACCACAATGAGCCGCCGGAGCAAGCGCTCATTTCGACAACAAGCGCCGATCGGGAGGGTCAGGAGTGAAAAACGGCACCTGACCTCCCTTAATTTTCTGCATCTTTTTGCCGTTGCCAGTAGAAAGTCGCGCGCGGATATGCTGAAATAGCGAAAGTTAGCCTAAATTGACGGCCGCACGGCCGAGACCATGGGAAGAGGAACGTCGATGCCCCAGCAGAACAACCCCCGCAACGGCGCCCGCGTCCGGCGGGGACGCTACGCCGCCCCCGTGACGGGGGGCGCCCCGCAGCAGGCGGCCGGCGCCTCGGGGGCCGGCGCCGCAGGACGAGAGGCGGCGGGCGCCCAGC
>NZ_QWKK01000230.1 GCF_009911695.1 Enterorhabdus sp. P55
AGATGACCTCCTCGTCGGTGCCCACCAGCTTGAGGGTGCCGGCAGCCACCCCTTCGGGACGCTCCGTCGTGTCGCGCATGACGAGCACGGGCTTGCCGAGCGAGGG
Source organism: Enterorhabdus sp. P55 (assembly GCF_009911695.1). Taxonomy (GTDB): domain Bacteria; phylum Actinomycetota; class Coriobacteriia; order Coriobacteriales; family Eggerthellaceae; genus Enterorhabdus. The sequence continues at coordinate 107 of NZ_QWKK01000230.1, forward strand.
CGCCTCCTCCTGGATGCCACCCGAGTCGGTGAGGATAACGTGGCTCCTGGCCAGAAAGTTGTGAAAGTCAAGGGCCGGCAGAGGGTCAATCAGGCGCAGCCGGTCGAACCCGTCGAGCTCAGCCCGCGCCGCCTCACGAACCAGAGGGTTCAGGTGGACGGGATAGATCGCCTTGACGTCGAGGTGCTCCTCCATGACCCGGCGGATGGCCCGGAACATATGACGCATGGGCTCGCCGAGGTTCTCCCGCCGGTGCGCCGTGATGAGGATGAGGCGCGATCCGGCAGCCCAATTCAGGTGCCCATTCTCATAGCCATCGCGCACGGTGGTCGCCAGGGCGTCAATGCCAGTGTTGCCCGTCACGAAGACTCTATCCGCAGGCTTTCCCTCATCGAGCAGGTTCTGACGGCTCAGCTCCGTGGGGGCGAAGTACCAGTCCGCCATCACGTCGACCGCCTGGCGGTTGAACTCCTCGGGCCAGGGGGAGCGCAGGTCGCGCGTGCGCAGCCCCGCCTCGACGTGGCCCACAGGTATTTGGAGGTAGAACGCCGCCAGGGCGGCGGCGAACGAGGTGGTGGTGTCGCCGTGCACGAGCACCACGTCGGGGGACTCCTCCTCGAGGACGGCCCTGATGTCGAGCATGACGTCGCAAGTGACGTCAAAGAGCGTCTGGCCCGGGCGCATGACGGCAAGGTCGTGGTCGGGCACCACGGCGAAGACCTCGAGAACCTGGTCGAGCATCTCCCGGTGCTGCCCGGTCACGCACACGACGACCTCGAAGTCTCCGGGCCGGGACTGGAGCTCCTTCACGAGCGGACACATCTTTATCGCCTCCGGCCGCGTGCCGAAGACGAGCATCACCTTCTTCACCAGTTCTCCTCCCTGCGCGGCGCGCGGGCCTCCCGCCAAAGCAGCCTCATGAACCTCATGTTCCCCACCGCGTAGCGCCTGAGGAGGCGCCCGGGCTCCTGCATCATGCGGAAGAGCCACTCCAGGCGCGCCCTCTGCATCCAGAGCGGCGCGCGCGGGATGCGGCCCGACACCACGTCGAAGGAGCCGCCCACGCCCACGAAAGCGCCCTTGAGCCCGGCGCGGCGGAAGAACTCTATGACCTCCTCCTTCTTCGGGGAGGTGATCCCGACGAACGTGATCCGCGGGGACGCCGCGCAAATCTCCTCGGCGACATCGGCATACTCGTCCGGGCCGAAGTAGCCGTCGCGAGCGGCGACTATCTTCAATCCCGCATGGGCCTCCCGCAGCCTCTCGGCCG
>NZ_QWKK01000231.1 GCF_009911695.1 Enterorhabdus sp. P55
ACCGCTGGCCGCGCTCCCGCGCCCACGCCCGCGTGCCCCGGCGCGACAGCCGTCACCCCCGCTGACGCGGCCGTCGCGCCCGCTGTACCGGACGCCCCGACGGCTTGCCCGGTTCCCGCAGCGTCCACGCCCGCCGACCGAGCCGCTGCCGCGCTCCCCGGCCCAGCGGCGCTCGTCGTGGCGGTCGAGGACGGCTCGCCGGCCTGGGAGGTGGGCCTGGAGCCCGGTTGCTACCTCACCTCCGTCGACGGCCAGCCGTTGCGCGACGTCATCGACTGGCGCTGGCTCGCCTCAGACGACGTCATCACCGTGGGCTACGTCGACCTCGACGGCGAGACGGGCGAGGTCGAGCTCGAGCGCGAGTGCGGCCAGGATTGGGGCGTCACGTTCCGGGGCGTGGTGTTCGACCGCGTCAAGCTCTGCCGCAACGCGTGCGTCTTCTGCTTCATGCGCCAGCTGCCCGAGGGCAGCCGCGCCTCGCTCAGCCTGCGCGACGACGACTTCCGCCTGAGCTTTCTGGCCGGCACCTTCGTCACGCTCACCAACCTCACGGCCGCCGACGAGGCGCGCATCGTCGAGCAGCGCATGAGCCCGCTGCGCGTGAGCCTCCACGCGTCCGACCCCGACCTGCGCCGCCGCATGATCGGCCGTCACGCCCAACACGGGATAGACGCGCTCGACCGGCTGCTCGCCGCCGGCATCGAGGCGCACTGCCAGATCGTGCTCATGCCCGGCGTCAACGACGGCGACGCCCTGCGCGAGACCCTCGAGTGGGCCTACGCGCGACCGGGCATCCTCACCGTGGGCATCGTGCCGCTCGGCTACACGCGCCATCAGGAGCGCCTCGAGCGCAGCTTCGACGCGCCGGACGCCGCCCGCGCCGTGCTCGAGACCATCGAGCCTCTCCAGCGCCGCGCGTTGGCCGAGCGCGGCGAGCCGTGGGTCTTCGCCGCCGACGAGTTCTACCGCAACGCGTTCCTGACCGCCACGCCCGCGCACGTGCCGCCCGCTGCCTTCTACGGCGACTTCGACCTGTTCGAGGACGGCATCGGCATCATCCGCTCGTTCCTCGACGACCTGGCGGCGGCCGAGGCACGCGGCTTGGCGGACGCCGCGGCCCGCGCCATCGACGCGGCTGGGCGCCCGGTGCGCTACGTGGTGGGGGAGGCCATGCAGCCCTGGCTCGACGAGCTGCTGGCGGCCGGCCCCTTGGCTTCCCGTCTCGTGCCCCTTACGGTGGCCAACCGCCACTACGGCGGCAACGTCAACGTCACGGGCCTCCTCGCCGGCCGCGACATCGCCGCCGCCGTCCGCGCCGAGGAGGCCGCCCGCCTCGGTGGCGCTCCGGCCCCGGCCCCCGCCCCCGCCCCCGCGG
>NZ_QWKK01000232.1 GCF_009911695.1 Enterorhabdus sp. P55
CGGCGGGCGCCAGCGGGCGCGGAGGCGGGGCCAGGCGGGGCGCCGGCGCGGTGGCGGATGTGGCCCCGGAGACGGGCGCGCGCCTCACGGGCGGCGAGCAGCGGGCGCTGCGCAAGCTCATGGCGTCCAACGAGAAGAAGGCCGACACCCTGCGCGGCAAGATCGAGGCCAAGCGCCAGGAGATGGCCCAGGCCGACCCGTCCGACTACCTGGTGCTCACCGCCTTGCAGGAGGAGATCGCCGACTTCGAGTCCCAGATAGAGGCCCTTGAGCTCGAGTGGCTCGAGGCCGCCGAGAAGCTGGGGGAGTGATGGCGGCCTATCGGACGGTGGCGGCGCGCGTCACGGCGGAGATCGTGGAGAAGCGCTCGCGCTTCATCGCGCAGCTGGCGCCCGTGGCCAGCGAGGAGGAGGCGCTCGCGTTCATCGAGGAGGTGCGGGCCGAGCACCGCATGGCGCGCCATAACGTGTACGCCTACGTGCTGCGCGGCGGCCGGGTGCGCTACACCGACGACGGCGAGCCGCCCAAGACCGCCGGCATGCCCACGCTCGAGGCCGTCCAGCACGCGGGGCTCGAGGACGTGGCCGTGGTGGTGACGCGCTACTTCGGCGGCGTGCTCCTGGGAACAGGCGGGCTCGTGCGCGCCTACGGGGATGCGACGCGCGCGGCCATCGACGCGGCGCGCGTGGTGACCGTCTCGCGCGTGGTCGATGTGCTGGCCGAGGTGCCCTACCGCCTTTACGAGCCGACGGTGCGCGCCGCCGAGGCCGCGGGCGCCCGCGTGCAGGACGCCGACTTCGGCGCGGCGGTGGCCCTCACGCTGCGCGTGCTCGACGGCCAGCAGGACGAGCTGGCGCGCGTCCTCACCGAGGCCACCGCCGGGGCTGCCGAGCTGCTCCCCGGCGAGCCCTTCGACGCCGCGTTCTAGGCAGCCTGGAGGCGGCCGCTGCCTGGGGGCACGACCGCGAGCGTCCCGCGACTGCGATCGGCGACGCGCCTGCGGGCGTCACACCCGCCCTCGCGTCCGGCGCTCGAGACGTGCCCGCAGGCGTCCCGTCCGCCCTCGCGTCCGGCGCCGTGCTCGCAGCCGCTCTGTCTCGCGACCGGCGGCCCGACTGCCCCGCGACTGGCGCTGCGCTCGCGAGCGTCTCACGCCTAAGGCGCCGGACGTCCCGCCTCGCCCGCACGGGAGCCGCCGTTGTCCTCGCTCGTGTGGCCCGCATCTTGCGCCCGTCTCCGAGACGCCCCCCCTCGCGGGCGTCACGCCCCGCAACTGGCGCCGCTGTGCCCCCCGCGACTGGCGCCGCTCCCGCGGGCGTCTCAGCCGTACCTCCACCCCCTCCACCCCCTCCACCCCCTCCA
>NZ_QWKK01000233.1 GCF_009911695.1 Enterorhabdus sp. P55
TCGGGGCCGGTGGGTGCGGCGGGGGCGTCGGGGCTGGGTGCGGTGGCGGGTGCGTCGTCGGCGTCGGGGGCTGCGGGGGCGTCCGGGGTGTCGGGGGCCGCGGGGACGCTCGGCTCGTCGGGGTCGTCCGGCGTGGCGGGGACGTCCGGGTGAGCGGGATCGTCCGGGGTGTCGGGGGCGTCCGGGGTGTCGGGATTGTCGGGGGTCGTGGGCTCTTCGGGCTTGTCGGGCACGACGGGGGTATCCGGCTCATCCGGCTCGTCCGGGACGACCGGCTGCGGCTCCTCGGGCACGAAGTGGGCCAGGAACAGCGTGGGCGAGTAGGCGGCGCGCCCACGGTTCAGGAAGGCGAGCGCTGTTTCGGGCGCGAGGGTGGCCTCGGTGGAGACGCGCTCGTCGTCCTCGTACCAGCCCTCGAAGACGTAGCCGGGACGAGGCTCGGCTATGACCGCGTCGAGCCCTGCGCCGGTGCGCGACTCGACGATGCAGACGCTGCGGCTCACCTGGCCGGCGTCGGCGGGGTAGGCCCCGTAGAGCACATAGGTATCCCCCGCGGCGAGCGTGCCCGTCTGGGCGGTGGCGCTCTCGGGCCCCGCCTCCGCGGAGAGGCCGTACTCGGGCGCCTCGCCGTGGGCGGAGACGGTGCTGACGAGGGCGTCGCGCTGCACGTCGGCGGCCGTGACGACGTGCGTCCACTCGCTCGTGCGGGACTGCCCGGGCGCAAGCGGGCCCACTGACGCGAAGGCGGCCTCGTCGCTGGCGAACGTGACGCCCGAGAGCGTCACGTTGCCCGTGTTGGTGACGGTGGCGCGGAAGGTGACAGGCTCGCCTTCGGTGAAGAAGCGGCCGTTGGCGGGCGAGGATACGAGCTCCTCGGCCAGCTGCAGGGACGCGGAGGGACGGGCGAAGCGCGCGATGAAGGTGGTGGCGGCCAGGGTGCCGTCGGCGTTGCGGTTGGCGCCCGCCAGGGCCTCGTCGCGCGTGAGGAGCGCGTCGGTGCTCACCTGGTTGGCGCCGTTGTACCACCCGATGCTCACGTAGCCCCTGAGGGGCAGGGCGGTGCTGCCGCTGAGCCCGGCGCCGTCATCGGCGCGCACCTGCTCCTCGGAGGGGTTGACGTTGCCGGCTGTGCCGGGGGAGGTGCGGTAGAGAATGGTGACGAACCGCTCGGGCTGCGCGGGCTCCGGGGCGGCGCCGTCGGCGGGGTCGGCTGGCGCGGGGGAGGCGCCGTCGCCAGGATCGGCTGGCGCGGTTGCGACGCCGTCGGCGGTTGCGACGCCGTCGGCGGAAGGGCGCTCCGGCGCCGAGCCGGGGTGCGGC
>NZ_QWKK01000234.1 GCF_009911695.1 Enterorhabdus sp. P55
ACTTTTAGATGCAGGATTTAAAGTCTTAAATTACAACGCTTATTATACTTGGACTAATGTCAAATATTTAGACACAAAATGAGCTATATTTTCTTAAAATAGTTTTCTTCTTTCTGATTTGGAGTTAAACCATTGTTTGCGGAATGAGGATTATAGTTGTTATAAAACTGTTCGATGTATTCAAAGCAAGAGAGTTGAACTTCTTGAATGGAGTGATAAGTTCTTCTGTTTATTTCCCGTTGTTTGAGGTACTTGAAAAAGGCCTCAGTGACAGCATTATCATAAGGATATCCAGGTTTGGAGTAAGAAGCAAGCAATTGATGCTCATCTAATATTTTTCTAAAGGAAGCTGATTTAAATTGGCTACCTTGATCCGAATGAAAAATGATTGGTTCCTTAGGCTTCCTCTTATTTATAGCCATCCCTAATGTGTCACAGGCAAGTTTAGCATCAATCCTGTCACTTACTTTCCAAGCAATACATTTTCTAGAGTAGAGGTCAAGGATGGCGCAGAGATAAACATGCCGTCTATGTCCTATAGAAATATAAGTGAAATCAGTTGTCCATACTTGATTCGGGGACTTAGGATTAAATTCTTGTTTAAGGAGATTATCAGAAGAAAATGCAGGAGAGTGTTTTGATTTAACTCTAGGTTTAATCGTTGACATTTTAGGGAGTGTCATAGACTTGAGAAGTCTTAAGATACGCCCCTCAGAAATATTAACGCCATAATCACGCAGGAGAATAATTTTAAAAGCTCTCGTTCCAATTCTTTTCTTGGCTTTCATATAAATCTCAAGGAGTAATTTTCTCAAGCGTTGATTTTCTATTTCACGTTTTGAGGGCTTCTTGTTTATGAAGTTATAGTAGGTGGAACGATTGACATGTAAAACACGACAGAGCATAACTGTCGTGTGTTCAAATCGGAGTCTATAGACTGCTTTTAATCTCACTTGGAGTTTTGCATGAATATGGCACTTGCTTTTTTTAAGATAAGATTTTCTTCTTCGAGTTGGGCATTCCTTTTTTGTAATTCTTGAATCTGTTTAGCAGTCAAGACCGTATTATCTTCAAGACGAACTTGAGAGTACTGCTTGATCCATTTTGCAAGTGCAGAAGGGGAGACACCATAGTCTTTACAGAGTTCGGATTGAGTTTTACCTGTTTGGTAGAGATTAACGAGAGATTGCTTAAATTCCTCGTCGTAACGTTTAAAACCTGACATAAAAGTCCTTTCATTTTTGTGTCTTAATAGACAGATTATAACACACAATTTTCTGTCCACTTTTATAGTATAGCTCCACTATTCAAGTGTGT
>NZ_QWKK01000235.1 GCF_009911695.1 Enterorhabdus sp. P55
CGCACAGCGCCTGCGGGGGCCTGCCGCCCATGTCGCGCATCGTCGGCGTAAACAACCTATTGGCACACAACAGCTAGCCGAGTTCTGCCGCGACATGGGCCACAACCCCGAGCAGGTGCAGGACTTCTATCCCACGCCCGGCTCCATGGCCACCGCCATGTACTACACCGGCCTCGACCCGCGCACGATGGAGCCCGTCTACGTGCCGCGCTCGGCTCACGAGAAGGCGCTCCAGCGCGCGCTCATCCAGTACCGCGACCCGAAGAACCGCCCCCTCGTCCGCGAGGCCCTGCGTCGCGCCGGCCGTGCCGACCTCATTGGCTACGGCCAAGAATGCCTGGTCAGGCCCGAAAAGGCGGACGAGGGCGGGGCGTCCGCGGGCGGCTCGCGCAAAAGCGGCGCCGGCGCGAAGGGCGCATCCCGCGCGGCGGGGCGAGGCACCCGCGGGGACGAGGCGGCCGGCTCGAACGCGAGGGGCGGCGCGCGAGACTCGAGGAGCACGCGGGATGCGAACGCGAAGGGCGAAGCGCGAGACGGCCGCTCCTCCGCGCCCAGGAAGGGCGGTCGACCCGATGCGCCCGGAGGGGGCGGCAAGCCGGACGGCGTCGGAAAGGGCGGTCGACCCGATGCGCCCGGGAAGGGCGGCGCCCGCGGCGTGCGCGCCCTGCGGGGCGGCGCCCCCGAGGGACGGGGCGGCCGCGACGTCGGGCTGCGCACTCCCAGCCGGAAGAGCCGAGGCCCGGCCCCCAAGGCCAACGGCCGCAAGGGCGGCATCCGCAAGCAGGGCAAGTAGCAGGGGAGGGGCGCGCTTCGCGGGGCGCGTTGCCCGGTTGGCCCTTGCGACCAGCACGGCCCCGGGGCGGTGGGGGCGCTTCGGAGGGGGGTGCCTGTCTTCGTGTTGCGGCTTCGTGCTGGCTGCGCCTTTCGCGTTGTATCCCCCCCGTCGCCTTCGCGCTGGCGGTGCGCCTCGGGCTGGCGCGGAGTGACCGCGTTTCGCGGGGCGTGTTGCTCCTGGCCGCGTTCGCGCCGAGGCTGACCACGGCTTTGCCGCCCGGGCTTTCGGCGGTGTCCCCGCATCGCGTTCGCGCCGGTCAGCCGCAAGCCCGCGCCGGCTGCGCTTGTCGCCCCGCGTCTTCGCGCAGGCCTCTCTCTCGTCGAGCCCGTCGTTGCCCCGCGTTCGCGTCGCCCGGCCGCAGCCCTGCCGCCCGGCCCTCGCGCCCCCCGCACAGCGTTTCGCTCCCGCCGCCGTCCGCGCGCCCGTGCCGCGCCGCGCGGACGAGGCGCCGA
>NZ_QWKK01000236.1 GCF_009911695.1 Enterorhabdus sp. P55
ACCTCAAGGCCGAGGTGGAGCAGCAGAAGGCCGAGTACGCCGAGCAGGAGCGCGTCGCGGCCGAGAAGGCGCAGGAGATGGAGGCGGTGGTAGCCGAATCCGAGCGCCTAGTGGCCCAGACGCAGTCCGTCTACGACAACCTCTCCGCCGAGGCCGCGCAGCTGCTGGCCCAGGAGGAGGCCGCCCGCGAGGAGCAGCAGCGCCGCGAGGCCGAGGCCGAGCTGGCGCGCCAGCAGGCCGCCGACCCCACGGGCACGGGCGGCGCCCCTGCCGCGGGCACCTCCGGCGGCAGTTCGACGAGCGGCGGCTCGTCGAGCACCTCCTCGGGCAACGGATCGACTGGCGGCGGCTCGTCGAACACGTCGTCAGGCGGCAACTCGACCGGCAGCGGCTCATCGGGCGGATCAAGCAACAACAACTCGCGCCCCCAGACGGTCACCGGCAACGTCGTGGTCGACCGGGCCTACTCCCAGCTGGGCAAGCCCTACCGCTACGGCGCCGTGGGCCCGGACTCCTTCGACTGCTCGGGCCTCGTGGGCTATGCGCTGACCGGCAGCTTCAGCCGTTTCTGCTCCACCGGCACCATCATCGGCTGGCCGCGTGTGACCAACCCGCAGCCCGGCGACATCTGCGTAGTGCACAACAGCCGCCGCCAGCACACCGGCGTCTACATCGGCGGCGGCCAGATGATCCACGCCCCCTATACCGGCGAAGTGGTGAAGGTGGCCGCGGTCACGAGCGACATGGTCTACGTGCGCTACTAGCCGCACTGCGGGCCCGGCGCCTGCGACCCCATCGGGGCCCCACGGGGCCCCGTCTCATTCCTCCCCATAACCACGCGGCTTTTATCTGGGGTTATGGAGCATGGGTTACGCCCGCTCGCTAACGGGACGCGCATGGTAAAATAGGTGGCAGTTTGCACTTAAACACACCCCGTGCTCAATCTAGGAGGAACCCAACTGATGAGCGAGCATACCAGCGCACTGAGCAGACGAGCCTTCATCGGCGCCGCCCTCGCAGGCACCGCCGCCCTCACCCTCTCCCCCACCATCGCCCTCGCCAAGCCTACCGCCGCCGAGAAGCAGGCCGAGGCGGAGAACGCGCTCAACCAGCTCAACGCGATGCAAGAGAAGCTCGACGTGGCTTCAGCCAACTACTTCACCGCCCTTGACGAGCAGCAGCAGGCCCAGGCCAAGATGGACGAGGCCCAGGCGCGCATCGACGAGGCCAACGGCCAGATCGACGACCTCCAGGGCAAG
>NZ_QWKK01000237.1 GCF_009911695.1 Enterorhabdus sp. P55
CGCGCCGCCTGCCCGCGAGACGCCCCGCGCGCCCGGGACCGGCCTCGCGGCTTCCGCGGCTCGCGCAGGCCCCGCATCCGACACGGCTTCCGCGGCTCGCGCCCCCTCTCCGCCTGGGGCCTGCGCGACGCGCGCCTCGGCCTGCTCGAGCGTCACCGCACCTGGGCGGTCAGCCACGTCGGGACGCTCGGCGAGCACCTCGATGAAGCGGCGGAAGCCCGCGTAGCCCTTCTGGAGCGTCTCGGTGAAGTTGATGAGCTGCTCGACCGGCGCGATGAAGATGCCGATGTAGAGGGCGTAGATGGCCAGGTCGCCCACGGAAAGCGTGCCCTGGGCCACGAAGTAGCCGCCGCCCACCACCGTCACGCCGTAGAGCACGCCCAGGAACAGCGAGCTCATGGCATGAAACGCGCCGAGGAACCGGTAGGAGCGCTTCTTCGTGTCGAGGAACGCCTCGTTGGCGCCGCGGAACTTCGCGCGCTCGGCCGCCTCGCCGCCGAAGGACTTCACCACGCGGATGCCGCCGAGGGAGTCCTGCACCGCCGCGTTGATGCCGGCCATGCGCTCGCGGTTCTCGCGGAACACCGCGCGGCGGCGGTAGTTGAGCGCGAACGAGAGCGCAGCCATCACCGCCGTGGCGCCGAGCATGATGGCCGTGAGCGGCACATTGATCATGAACAGCAGCGAGAACGAGCCGACGATCTTGAGCGTGCAGATGAGCAGGTTCTCAGGCCCGTGGTGGGCGAGCTCCGATATGTCGAACAGGTCGGTGGTGACCTTGGACATCATGGCGCCGGTGTTATGGCGGTCGTAGTAGCTGAACGAGAGGCGCTGGTACTGCTCGAACAGGTCGCGGCGCATATCGGCCTCCATGCGGGCGCCCATGATGTGGCCCCAGCAGGTGATGAACCACTGGCAGGCGGTACGCGCCAGGTAGAGCACGGCGAACAGCCCGGCAATGCCGGCGAGCGAGCCCAAGATGACGTCGGCGGGCTCGAGGAAGAACTCCTTGGTAAAGAAGCCGAGCAGCTGGGGGAAGGCCAAATCGATGCAGGCGAGCGCCACTGCGCAGAGGAGGTCGGCGGCCAGCAGGCCGCGGTAGGGGCGGTAGTAGCCGACGAAGCGGCGGATGACGCGGCCGGCGGTCACCTCGGCGTGCTCTTCGTGCGCGGCGCGCTCGGCGGGGCCGGCGGCGGGCGCGGGCGCGGTGAGCGGGCCGCGGTGGGCGTC
>NZ_QWKK01000238.1 GCF_009911695.1 Enterorhabdus sp. P55
CACTCAGGCCAGAGCTCGCGCGCCAGAGCGATGGGAGTGCGCGGGGGGTTTGCCAGGCGCGGCCCCAGCTCCTCCCACTCGTCCCCGGCGAAAGGGGACCAGTCCTCCGGAGCCACCGGATCGGGCGACATCCGGAACGCGGTCACCGTGTAACCGGTGCCGAGCTTCGACGTCGTTCCGGGCATTCTGTAGGCCTGGTAGATACCCTGGTACTGCTTGTCCTTGGACTTTGAGGTGTATGCGTTCCAGATCAAGTCGGTGGCGATATGCTTGAGGTCAGACAAGGCCTGGGGGTCGATCTTGGACAGGCTAATCTTCTCCGGGAAGCGATAATAGACATGCAGACCCGTGCCAGAGTTCACAACGTAATTCGGAGTTGGAAAGTACCATCCCTTCTCAGCTTGATGGAGGAAATCAAGGAGCTGGGGCACGTCCACATAATCGAGGTCGATGGCGAAACCGGGGCACCACCGAGCATTCGAGGCGAGGGCCCTCTTGCCTATGAACGCGCAGAGGGGGAGAAAGCAGGTGTGCATGTTGGCCACCTGGTCGATCGCCTTGAGATCGTCGTAAAGGAACCGGCTCACAAACTGCGTACGACCCTGGCTGTCCTTAACCGTCCGATGCCCCTTGCCCTTGGTCTTTGCCCACCGAATGATGCCACAGGGCTTCCCGTCTCCCCTGTGGCCATCCTCCTGAAGGTCTCCCTCTGGAAAGAAATCCCTATAGAAATCGCGGGGGTCCACCACCTCGAAGCGATCCAGGAGAACACCCTGCTTCTCCGTGAAAGACAACCTCAGTTCATCTAGTGTCGAATACTCCAAAACCAACCCTCTCGAAAATGCGCGTTGAGGCTACGCCTCGCCCGTGAGTTTATCAATACTGTAATTGTACAATGCGCGTTGAGGCTACGCCTCGCCCGTTAGTTTATCAATACTGTAATTGTACAGTGGGCGTTGAGGCCCACGGATCATGCAGTAAGCCGCTTCCTTCGAGTGATTTCGGCAACCTCTATTCTCCCCGCCCAGCAACTCTAAAAGCTCTCAAGATCGCCTGTAACATCAGGGGCAGTTATTTCCCCTACTTATCCATGATCGACCGTCAGGGGCGCTCTGACGCGCCCAGGAGGCCATGCCAAGACGCTCGACACTAAAACATCTAGGCAAGCGCTCATCTGCGACCGGCGTACCTGACCTCGATGACAGGCACACGCCGTAC
>NZ_QWKK01000239.1 GCF_009911695.1 Enterorhabdus sp. P55
GGCGGATGGTGCCCGAGTCGCCGGCCCCGCCGTCGCCGGGCAGCACGCCGCCCTGGGCCGTGGCTCCGGGCGGGTAGGCCGCCGGGGCGCTCTCCACCTTGTCGCGGCCGCCCTCCCAGGCGTCCCAGCCGCCGGGCGGGGAGAAGGGCGCGCCGGGATCCGGGTGCTCGGCGCCCGGGTCCCACGCGGAGGGCGGGGTGCCGAGGGCCTCGGCCACGTTGCCCACGTCGGCGCCGAGGGCGTCGGCGGTCACGAGCGCGTAGAAGGAGAGGCGCGCCTCCTGCCCGCCGCGGAGGTGCCCGACGGCCACGGCGAGCACGCGGGTGGCCGGGTCGTAGGCCCCGTCGTCCACGGCGACCTCGGCGCCGCCGGGCGTCGTCAGGCGGATGGAGCCGGAGAGGGGCTCGAGGCCCCGGGGCACCTCGTCGCGGATCACGGCGTCCATCCAGCCCGTGCCGGGCCCGTCGACGCGCAGGGCGACCTCGTAGCGGACGACGTCGCCCACGCGGGTGGTCCCGTCGTCCCGGGAGGTGTTCTCGGCGGTCTTCTCGATGGCCACGTCCCCCTCGGCCGGGTCGTCGGGGATGACGGCGGGCGGGGTGGCCGGGTCGCTCTTCGCCGCGGGGTCGTCGTCGGGGGAGGGCGGCTCCGCGGGCTCACCCGGCTTGGCGCCCGGATCCGACGGGTCATGGCCCGGGTCTTCCGAGGGCGGCGTGCCGTGGGCGAAGGCCACGTTGGCCGCGTCGCCGCCCAGGGCGTCCTCCGTCACCGTGCACTCGAAGGCGAGGACCCACGCCTGGCCTCCCCACAGGTCCCCGCACGCCACGGCTATGGTGCGCGTGACGCGGTCGTAGGCGTCGTCGGGCACGGCCACGACCTTCTCGCCGGCGGCGCCGAGGGGGCCGGTGAGCGTCAGGGTGCCCGGCACCGGCTCGATGCCCGCCGGCAGCGGGTCGCTGATGACGGCGTCCCAAAGGGCGTTGTCCGCCGGCCCGTCGTTGCGTAGCGTCACCGTGTAGCGCAGGCGGTCGCCCAGGTGCGTCACCCTGCCGCCGGGGGCGGAGAGGTTCTCCACGGACTTGGCCAGGCTCACGTCCCCCTCGCCCGGGTCGGCCGGGGCCACCGCCGAGCCGCCCGGCGGCGCGGCGGGCGGCGTGTCGGGCGGGGCCACCGGCCCCACGTCGGCAC
>NZ_QWKK01000024.1 GCF_009911695.1 Enterorhabdus sp. P55
CCGCCGGGCCGGGCCCCGCGCGCCGCCGCCGGCCGCGCCGACGCCCCAGCGCGGCCTCCCCTTCCCCGCCGGCTCACCGCGACATCGTCCTCAGGCGCTGCTTGTAGGACTTCACGGCCGCCTTGAGGTCGGTCATGTTGGTGCAGCCGAATGCCTCCAGATACGCGTTGGCCAGGGTGAACGCCACCTCACCCTCGGCCACGACGGCTGCGGCGGGCACGGCGCACACGTCGCTGCGCTCCTTGGAGGCCTGCTCGACCTCAAGCGTGTCCAGGTTCACCGTGTCGAGCGGCTTCATGAGCGTGGGAATGGGCTTCATGGCCACGGTGACGATGAGCGGCATGCCGTTGGTCATGCCGCCCTCCAGGCCGCCGGCGTTGTTCGACGAACGCTGGAAGCCGTCGGAGCCCTCGAGCACGATGGGGTCGTGCACCTGGGATCCGGGGCGGCGCGCGGCCTCGAAGCCGAGCCCGAACTCGACGCCCTTGATGGCGGGGATGCCGAACAGGGCCGCGCCGATGCGCGAGGTCAGCCGGTCTGAGGCGCTCGCATAGCCGCCAAGCCCGGGCACGAGGCCACGGGCCACCACGCGAAACGTGCCGCCCAGGCTCTCGCCGGCAGCGCGCGCCTTGTCGATGGCGGCCTTCATGGCATCGGTGGCGCGCGCGCTCGGGCAGCGCATCTCCGAGAGCTCGATGTCAAGCGGCGTGTAGGTGGTTGCCGCCGTCAGGGGGTCGTCCTCGTCCATGGCCGCGTCGCCGACGGACACCACATAGGAGAACACCTCCACCCCCAGCTCAGCCAAAAGCTCGCGGGCGATGCCCGTGGCCGCCACGCGCGCCGCCGTCTCCCGCGCGCTCGCGCGCTCGAGGATGTTGCGGCAGTCGTCGGTGTTGGTGCGCAGGGCGCCCACCAGGTCGGCGTGGCCAGGGCGCGGCGTGACCTCGCGCTTGAGGTCGGCCGGAGGCGGGCCGAAGGGGGCCATGCGATCCGACCAGTTCACCCAGTCGCGGTTGCGGACGGAAAGCCCGATGGGGCCGCCGAGCGTGCGTCCGAAGCGCAGGCCACCCGTGACGCGCACCTTGTCGCGCTCGATGGTCTGGCGGCCGCCGCGGCCGTAGCCGCCCTGGCGCCGCGCCAGGTCGCTGTTCATCTGCTCCTCGGATATGACGAGGCCGGCGGGCACGCCCGTCACGATGGCCGTGAGCTCGGGGCCGTGGCTCTCGCCTGCGGTGAGGTATTCCATGGGCATCCTTTCTTAGCAGTCGAAGCCGGCGGCCTCGGCCATGAGGGCGAACAGCTCGTCGAAGCCAAGCGGCTGGGGCGCCTCAGCGATGTCGCAGACGATCTGCACGGTGACGACCGCCTGGGCCACGAGCATGCCGGCGCCGTCGAGCGCCGTGGCCCCCGCCGCGCGGGCCGCCGCCACAAGAGCCGTCTCGCCGTGGCCGTAGACGGCGTCGAACACCCACTGCCCCCCGTGGAGCAGCGCTGTGTCGAAGGGCGCCGGGTCGCCTTCGGCCATGCCGAGCGGCGTGGCGTCGATGATGAGGTCGGCCGCGGCAATGGCCTGGGTGGACGTGGCGTAGCTTCCGTACTTGAAGCACACGTGGTCGAAGGCCTCGCGGAAGCTCAGGTGACCCTCGCTCGCAGCCGGCAGGTCGATGGTGGCGCGGGCCAGAAGGCCGTACTCGTCCACGTAGGCGCGCAGCACCTCGGCGGCGCGGTCCTTGTCGCGCCCGAGCAGCAGCGCCTCGTCGGCGCCGGCCTGGGCGGCGGCGTGCAGGATGGCCAGGGACGTGGGGCCCGTGCCGCACACAGCCACGCGCTTGCCGGCGAAGTCGAAGCCGGCCCGCTCCAGGTTGGCCACGCAGCCCTGCCCGTCGGTGTTGTAGCCGATGAGGGCATCGCCCTTGCGCACGAGCACGTTGGCGCCGTGAGCCAGGCGCGCCGAGGCGGCACGGGCCGTGGCCAGCTCGAAGGCGAGCGGCTTGTAGGGCGTGGTGATGTTGACGGAGAGGAAGTCGCGCTTTTTGAGGAACGCGCGCGCGTCGAGCGCGTCGGGCAGGTCCATGGCCCCGTAGTGCCAGGGCAGGCCGAGCCGCTCGTAGGCGGCGTTGTACATCACGGGCGACTTCGAGTGGGCGATGGGGTGGCCCAGCACGTAGAGCTTCTGGGGCGTCTCGGCCGGCGGCGCGCCGGCGGCGGATACGGTCATCACAGTCCCTCCTGGGAGCGGTTCTCCATGTTCTGGCGGCAGGCGGGCGGCGCGGGCTCGGGCTGACGCGACCCCAGCATCATACGCTCCAAGTTGCGCAGCAGGAGGGTGTGGGGCAGGTCCTGCTCGACCAGCGGTTGCAGCATGTAGGCCTTCATCCCCGCCAGATGCGCCGCGGCCACGTCGGTGAGCAGCTGGTCCCCCACCATCACCGCGGAGGAGCGCGTGCCGCCGAGCTTGCGCATCCCCAGCAGCAGGCCGTGGGGCAAGGGCTTTAGGGCCTTGGCCACGATGGGCAGGTCCAGCTCGCCGGCGAGCGCGTGAACCGACGCGTGCCAGTTGTTCGACACAAGGCATACCCCCGTCCCCGCCTCACGGGCGCGCGCGAGCCACAGCCGCACGTCACGGGGCACCTCGTGGGTGTCGCGGGTGAGAATGGTGTTGTCGATGTCAAGCAGGACGCAGTCCAGCCCGCGGGCCCGCAGGTCGCGCTCCACGTCGATGTGGGACAGGCGCGAGAAGTACCGATCCGGATCCAGCAGCCCCATGACGGCGACCTAGTTTCCGGCGATGGCCCGCTGGTGCTCGTCGTAGGTCTCGCTGAAGAAGTAGTCCATGCCGCCCGACGCGTTGGGCTTGAAGTAGAAGAACAGGTAGTTCGTCTGATCCGGCTCGCACACGGCCTTCAGGCACTCGAGGCTCGGCGAGCAGATGGGCGTCGGCGGCAGGCCGGGGTTAGAGTAGGTGCTGTAGGGAGTGTCCGCGTGCACCTCGTCAGCCGTGGGGTCGTGGCCCACCTCGTAGGCGGTGGTGGCGTCAGACTCCAGATAGGGGCGGTCGGAGGCCAGGCGGTTGTAGAACACCGAGGCCACGGTGGCGCGGTTCTCGGGCGCCGCCTCCTTCTCCACGATGGAGGCCAGGGTGACGGTCTCGTAGAGGCTCAGGCCCTGGGACTCGGGGTAGGCGAACGAAAGCTCCGCCGTCTCGGTCTGGAACTGGGTGAGCATCATGGCCACGATGGCGTTGGCGTCATCGCCCACGGTGACGGAGTAGGTCTTGGGGAACAGGAAGCCCTCGAGCGAGTTGGTGCCAGCGCTCTCCAGGAAGGGGAACTGGCCGGCCCACGCGCTGGCGTCGGCGGAGGCGGCCAGGAAGTCCTCGGCGCTCACGCGGCCGTTCGTGGCCTGGGCCACGGCGGCGGCCGTCGCCTCGCGCGTGAGGCCCTCGGGCACGGTGAGGGTGTCGCCCGTGGCCGCAGGGCCCGCCTTGAGAGTGGCGATGATGTCGTCGAGCGAGGTGCCGCCGGCGAACTGGTAGGTGCCGGGGATGAGCGCGCTCTCGGCGTCCAGCTCGCGCACGCGGTCGACGAACTTGTCCACCGAGGCCACGAGCTTGGCCTCCTCCAGCGACTGGCCCACGTTGTAGGCGCCCTCGCCCTGCTCGATGGTGATGACGGCCGTCTGCCCCTCGGGCAGCAGGTCGGCCGGCGGGTTCACGAAGCGCAGGATGAGGAAGACGGCCAGAGCCACCACCACGAGCGCGAGCACGGCGGCGACGATAGCCGGGGCCTTGCTGCGCTTGGGGCGGATGGCGCTCGTGTCGTAGGTGCGGAACAGCTCATCGCCCCGCGCGTGGGCCGCGCGAGCGGCGTGGTTGGGACGTTCGGAATAGGTGAGCTGCTTTCGATGGAGGGGCATGGGGCGGGTATCCTTATCTCGCCTGGGCGGCGCGCTCGTCGAGCCACGCCTGCAGGAACAAACTTGCCGCTATCATATCGACTTTGCCGCGCATGGCTCGCTCGTCGTAGCCCTTTTCACGCAAACTACGCTTTGCCGCCGCTGAGCTCAGGCGTTCGTCGGCAAAGGCGACGGGAAGTCCTGTCGCAGCGCTGACCTGGGACGACACCTTCCTAACGCGCGCCGCCTGCGGCCCCTCCTCACCAGCCAGGGTAAGCGGCAGGCCGCACAGCAGAAGCTCCGGCTCCCAGTCCTCCAGAAGCCGCCGGAAGGACTTCGCGCCAGAGGCCACCTCGGCCGCCGGCAGCACGCACACCGGAGACGCCACGCGCTCTCCCGGGTCGCTCACCGCCACCCCCACGCGCACCTCCCCGATGTCCAATGCCATGACGCGCATCCGCGCTCCTCTCGCCTTGCGTTTCGCTCCCGCTATTCTACCTTATCGCACGTTCGTTCCCTTGCACTTTGACGGCGACGTGCGCATCATGGAAAATTCCCCCCTTCTCCCCCCATTACGCCAGCGTGAGCGCGCTTTCAGTTTTTCGGAGAGAGAGGAGATTTTATGCCCAGCGAGCTTACCACGGACAGCACCTTCTACGACTACTATCAGCAATGGGTCGCCATGTACAAGGAAGGAGCGGTTCGCGATGTCACCCTGCGAAAGTATCAGCTGACGAAGATGTGGCTCTCGAGGCTCATTCCCCAGCTGAAGCTTTCGGAACTCAACCGGATAACCTATCAGCGGCTCCTCAACGACTATGCCTCCTGCCATGAGCGGCAGACCACCATGGACTTCCACCATCAGCTGAAGGGCGCCGTGCTCGATGCGGTCGACGAGGGGCTCATTGACCGCGATCCTACGCGCAAGGCCATCATCAAGGGAGTTCCGCCCAAGGCGAAGAAGCAGAAATACCTCAACCAGTTTGAGCTCCATCGCCTGCTCAACGATTTGGATCTCGGACCTGAGATATCATGGGACTGGCTTATCCTGCTCATCGCCAAGACGGGCCTGAGGTTCTCCGAGGCCATCGCCCTCACACCGGCAGACTTCGACTTTTCCCGGCAGATCGTATCCATAAGCAAGACCTGGGATTACAAGTCTGGCACAGGATTCGTTCCCACAAAGAATCGCTCGTCAGTACGTAAGGTGCAGCTCGACTGGCAGCTCGTCATCCAGTTCTCCGAGCTCACCAAGTCCATGCCAAACGACGAGCCCATCTTCGTTCGGGGCAAGGTATACAACTCGACTGCCAACAGCGTCCTAGAGCGACATTGCCGCCATGCGCAGATTCCCGTTATCTCCATCCACGGACTCAGGCACACCCACGCATCGCTGCTGCTCTTTGCTGGAGTGTCCATCGCAAGTGTCGCTAAGAGGCTTGGCCATGCCAGCATGAACACGACGCAGAAGACCTACCTGCATATCATCCAAGAATTGGAGAACCAAGACGTTGACTTGGTCATGCGCTCGATTTCCAGCCTTATCTAGCCCAGCGCGCTCACGCTGACAAACCGACAAGAGGCCCCGAGAGCCAGACGCAACCAACAGACAGAACACGCCCGCCCCTCACGCTGGTGAAGGGTGATGAGCGAGTCGAGCCTTTGGAAGAGCGCGCACAGAGAGCGCTGTTCAGCAGCACTGGGCAAAAACAAGCATCTCGCCGACCAATCGTCGACGTCAAAGACAAGCTTCTCTATGTCCACGCCAAAGGAGCTCAAGAAATAGCTTCTATACATTGATTTTGTTTTGGACAGCAAAGCCCAAAACTTCGCAGACACCTCTGGACTATCAACAATCACCAAATACTCGTTTGAAACGATTGAGCCTGCAAGATCATTCGGAACGCATCCATTACCGCCATGTACCAATTGGCGCTTCGAAATAACAAAATCGCCAGCCTCGAGAACTTGGTAGTTCTTTACTAGTATGGCGGACCCCATCAGCTTGACGCGAGGAACCACGCCTTCGTTTCTACGTCTAACAGTTATCAACTGGTATTCACGGTCATCCTCTACAGCAATCGCACGGAAAACCATCGAAGCAACTTCTCCAGCCTTACGCTGTTCCCAAGGATCGGTGAAACCTTTGAATCTCAGGGTGGGCTTGCGCTCTGTTTCCGACTTACGCTGCTCAGTCATGCTGCCCACCGCCCAGGAGATTGCGCAGCTCGGCGATGCCGAGCATGTCGAAGTCGTTTCCGACAAGCTGTCCCAGCATCTCGTCGAGCTCACGTTCCGTCTCGCTGATCTGCTGGGCCACATCGGCATAGGTGTCGCCGTACTTGTCCTCGAGTCCCCCTATCTTCGCAACCAGCTCGTCGACGGCCTTTCGGGGTAGCGCTTCCAATGCCTCCACAAGCGGATCGATCCACTTTCGCTCCAGCAGCTCATGAACCTGGGCGTCGGATAGCCCCTTCATCGCCTCAGCCGTCGCAAGCTCCAGTGCGCCCTCCGCCTCTTTCACCGACTTCTTCAGCGCCTTCTGACGCTTCTGCAGCGCGGCAAGCTTCTCCTGCTTCTCCGTCACCTCGTCCTCGGTCAACTCGGACTCCGCCGCGTCGTCCTCTTCCGAAGGCAGCTCTTCTGCCAGGGCGTCGCACTCCCCCTTCACGCAAGCAAGATCTTCCGTTAGACCCCTCAGAGCCTCGAGTTCGTCAGCCAGAACCAGATCCTGCACCAAGTCAAAGGGGATGACGTGCCCCTGCCAGCCCTCCTGGACTTCGACGTCCTTGCCGTTCTTCTTCTTGATGACAAGTCGCGGATCGACGACGCGCGCCGCTTCGAACCCCTCGGTCTGCAGCATCTCTAAATCAGCGGCGACAGATTCCCAGGCATCGTCAAGCGCCTGGAACGCATGATACTTGTCGAGCAGGGGGAAGAGCTCCATTCGCCCGAAGATCTCGTCGGCAAGCTCTTCCTTGGCACCTAGGGGATCGACCGATTCCCAGTTGCCTACAAGCTTTCTCGCAGCATCGGCGCGAAGAGCCCCGAAGGCCTCGTCGTAGCGAGCGAAATAGGCCTTCACCGCCTCATGATCGAGAACCGCCTCCTTCAGGTCATCCACGCAAAGGCGAGCACAATGTCCGTCATCAGACCCGAAGGCAGACTCCCTCAGGCCGGGAAACGCCTGCCAGAATCTTCCCAGATCGTCGATTTCAGCAAGGGGGATACCCCCGAACATGGAGGCATACAAGTCCCATGTCTCCACTGGATCCGACGAGTCCACGTAGCGAGGGATGTTCAGGTTGTAGTCGTTCTCGCGAATCTCGTCCTTGCTGACGAGGCGCGAGAAGCCCTCGACCGTTGAGCGAGAATCGACGACGTCGACAATCCGCCTGATGTCCGACGACCTCAGCCTGTTGTTCTTCCCGTCCTTCTCGAAGCCCTTGGAGGCGTCGACGATGAGCACATCGCTTTCCGGGCGGTTCTGCCTCAATACCATGATGATGGTGGGAATGCCGGTGCCGTAGAAGATGTTCGCAGGCAGGCCTATGATGGCGGCTATCTTGTCGTTTTCGATAAGGTTCCGGCGGATCTGGCCCTCCTCGCCGCCGCGGAACAGAACGCCATGCGGCAAGACGATGCACATGATGCCGGACGGCTTCAGGTGGAAGAGATCGTGAAGCAGGAACGCGTAGTCAGCCTTCGACCGCGGAGCCAGGCCGTAGTTCGAGAAGCGGGGGTCCACGTCCTTCCCATCCGGCTCCCAGCGCTGAGAGTACGGCGGATTGGACACCACCGCGTCAACATAGAGCGGGTCGTACGTCCCCGACGGGTCGGCATCGTCGAAGTACGGCCAGTCATCCTCGAGCGTGTCGCCGTTGCGCACGTAGATGTTCGCGGCGCTGATTCCGCGCATGACCAAGTTCATCCGCGTGAGGTTGTAGGTGGACTGGATGAGCTCCTGCGCGTAATAGACGATGCCGTCCGCATTGCCCATGCGACGCTTGACCGCCTCGCCGATGGTGATGAGCAGCGATCCCGAACCGCTCGTAGGGTCGTAGATGCGTATGTTGTCGCGCTCATGAAGGTGGTCGGCCACGATCTCGGACATGAGCTGCGACACCTCGTGGGGCGTGTAGAACTCGCCGGCCTTCTTGCCAGCGCTCGATGCAAACTTCTCAATGAGATACTCGTAGATGTAGCCAAGCACGTCATAGCCCTGGCGACCGTCCATGGGAATGGACTGGATGAGATGGATGAGCTCGCGTACGGATCGCGTCTGCGAAGCGGCGTCTCCCAGCTTGGACAACCCCGTCTGCAAGGTGGCAAACACGCCTTCGAACAGTCTCTTGCGCTTGGGGCTCACAAGACGGCCAAACGCCGAGAGCGCATCGTAGACACGCGAGATGGTGAAGTCGTTCCCCTCGGCAATCCACGTGGAGAAGAGGTTATCGTAGGAGATGAAATAGCCCAGGCGATTTTGGGCGTACCCTACGGTCTCAGCATCCTCCTCGGTGAGCTCCGTCATGTCAGCGGCCGTCATGCCCTCCTTGAGGAAGAACTGCTCTTCCTGCTCGGAAAGGTACTTGTAGAAGATGAAGCCGAGGATAAAGTCCTTGTACTCGCTTGCCTCCACCTTCCCGCGCATGCGGTTGGCAGATTCCCAAATCTTGGATGCGAGCTGATGCTTGTTCATAGGTTCGTTTCCTCCTCGCATAATCGCAGGTAAGGCGATTATACCGGACGCAGGCATAACGCAAAGCGCCCCGCGCGCGGGTGGCGGCGGGGCGCTTCGGGGCCTTCTTCGCGAGAACGCTACAGGATCATGTCGCGAGCGATCTGGAGGGCGTCGTCAATGCCCTCGGCGTTCTTGCCGCCGGCCTGGGCCATGGTGGGCTTGCCGCCACCGCCGCCCTGGATGGCCGGGCCCATGGCCTTGATGAGGGCGCCGGCGTTGAAGCCAGCGGCCACGGCTTCGTCGGAGCCGGCGGCCATGAGCACGGGCTTGCCGTCGGTCACGGCAGCCGCCACGAGCGCGCCGGGGCGCTCCATGCGCGAGCGCACGACATCCCACAGGTTGCGCATCTGGCCGCCGTCACCGACCTCGACGCGCGCGATGATGACCGGATAGCCGGCCGGGGCCTCCTGCACCTGGGCCAGCAGCCCGGCCACGGCATCCCCGCCGATGGCGCCCTGGGCGCGCTTGCTCTTTTGCTGGAGCTCCTTGAGCGCCTTGACGTTGGCGGCCGCGCGCTCGGCCACGTCCGAGGGCGACACGCGCAGGGCGGCCGCGGCCTCCTTGAGCTCAGCCTCCATCTTGTTGACGTAGGCGAGCGCGCCGTAGCTGGTCACGGCCTCGATGCGACGCAGGTTGGCGCCCACCGACGACTCGGAGACGATCTTCGCGAAGCCGATCTCGGCAGTGTTGGCCACATGGCAGCCGCCGCAGAGCTCGCGGGAGAAGTCGCCCGCCTCCACTACGCGCACGGTCTCGCCGTACTTCTCGCCAAACAGCGCCGTCACGCCGTTGGCGCGCGCCTCGTCGAGCGAGGTCTCGTAAATGCTCGTGGGCACGGCCTCCATGATGCGCAGGTTGGCCACGCGCTCGACCTCGGCGATCTGCTCGGGGGTGAGGGCCTCGAAGTGGGTGAAGTCGAAGCGCAGGCGGTCGGGGCCCACGTAGGAGCCGGCCTGCTTGACGTGCTCGCCGAGCACCTGGCGCAGGGCCGCGTGGAGGATGTGGGTGGCCGTGTGGTTGCGCTCGATGGCCGCGCGGCGCTGGGCGTCGACGCGGGCCACCACGGCATCGCCCACGGCCAGCGGGCCGTCCTCGCAGCGCACGGAGTGGACGGTAAGCCCCTTCTCCGGCGCCTTGGCGTCCAGCACGTAGGCATGCCCCTCGCCGTTCTCCAGCAGACCGGTGTCGCCCACCTCGCCGCCCATCTCGGCGTAGAAGGGGGTGACGTCCAAGACAGCCTCACCCGTCTCCCCTGCCGCCAGGGCGTCCACGCGCTCGCCGTCACGCACGAGGGCGACCACGCGGGCCTCGGCGGCCGTGGCGTCGTAGCCCACGAAGCGCGTGGGGCCGAGCTCGGCCAGCAGGTCGGCGTAGACGCCGCCGTAGGTGGACCAGGCAGCCTCGGCGTCCTTCGCGCCGGCGGCGCGGGCGCGCTCGCGCTGGGCCGTCATGGAGCGCTCGAAGCCCTCCATGTCCACCGTCACGCCGCGAGCCTCGGCTATCTCGCGCGTCACCTCCACGGGGAACCCGTAGGTGTCGTGCAGGGTGAAGGCCTCCTCGCCGGCCAGCACGTCGCCCTCCAAGTTGGCGAGCGCCTCCTCCAGAAAGCTCTGGCCCTGGCGCAGGGTGGCGCCGAAGCGATCCTCCTCCGCCAGGATGAGCTTGCGCTCCAGCTCGCGGTTCTCCACGATCTCGGGGTACACATCTCCCATGAGGCGCACGATCTCGTCCACGTACTCGTTGAGGAACGGGCCCTCGATGCCGATGAGGTGGGCCTTCATGATGGCGCGGCGCAGCAGGCGGCGCAGCACGTAGCCGCGGCCCTCGTTGGAGGGCAGGATGCCGTCGGCGATCATGAAGGTGACCGCACGGCTGTGATCGGCGATGATGCGCAGGGCCAGGTCAGCCTCGGGGTCGTCGCCGTAGACCTTGCCCGAGAGGCGCTCGCCTACGCCCACCAGGCTGCGCAGCACGTCGGTGTCGTAGTTGGACTGGACTCCCTGCATGATGGCGGCCATGCGCTCGAGGCCCATGCCCGTGTCGATGTTCTTCTTGGGCAGGGGCAGAAGCGTGCCGTCCTCCTGGCCGTCATACTGGGTGAACACGCAGTTCCAGTACTCGAGGAAGCGGTCACAGTCGCAGCCCGGCGCGCAGTCAGGGCTGTCGCAGCCGAACTCCGGGCCCTGGTCGAAGTAGATCTCCGAGCAGGGGCCGCAGGGGCCGGTGGGGCCGGCGCGCCAGAAGTTGTCGTCCTCGCCGAGACGCGAGATGTGATCCTCGGGCACGCCGAGGTCCTTCCAGATCTCGATGGTCTCGTCGTCGTCCTCGAACACGGTGAAGTACAGGCGCTCGGCCGGCAGGCCAAGCACGTTGACGGAGAAGTCGTAGGCCCAGGCGCACATCTCCTTCTTGAAGTACTTGCCGAAGGAGAAGTTGCCAAGCATCTCGAAGAAGCTCAGATGGCGGCCGGTGGTGCCGATGATGTCGATGTCGTTGGTGCGCACGCACTTCTGCACGGTGGTGGTGCCGATGTAGGGCTCCTCGAGCTGCTTCTGCTGCAGGAAGTAGGGCTTGAACTGCACCATGCCGGCGCTCGTGAGCAGAAGCGACGGATCATCGGGGATGAGGGAGGACGACGGCATGCGCTTGCAGCCCTTGCCCTCGAAGTAGCTGAGGTACTTCTCGCGGATCTCGGCGGTTGTCATGAATTCCATGGGTTGCTCTTTCTGTCTATGGCGAGGGCCTGCCGGCCCGCTTTCCCGTGACGACGCGCCGCCGGGGCGGACACGCTGACGGAACATTATAGTACGGAAGGCGCCCGGGCGGCGGCCGAGCGGCAGGGAAACACGATCCGCTGACATGCCGCACCGACGCGGGCGCGCCGCACCGGCGTCAGGCGGAATCGCAAGAGACGGCGGCGCGTCGAGCCGAAGCGCACCGACGCGCGCGGAGCGCTAGCCGTGCTTTCCCTTGGCAGGCGGCCTTCGATCCTTCTTCGCCTTCGCGGCCTTGCCCTTCTTTTCCATGGGAGCCGGGCTCCAGCCGGCGAACGGACCGCGACGGCCCTCGGCACGCGCCAGCTCGATGCGCTCCATGGCAGCCGTGGAGTCCGGATGCGGCGAGACGGCATCGGCCATGGGGTCGGGAGCGTTGTCGCTCGTCTCGGACGTGGTGCCCTTGAAGAAGACGCCGTCCTCGGCCACCACGCGACGGCCGGTGCGCTTCTCGAAGTAGTAGACGAACACCGACTTCATGACCGCCACCGCGGGGATGGAGGCGAGCATGCCCACGAGCGAGCCGAGCAGGCCGCTCATGGCACCGCCGAGCGCCGAGCCCACCATGAGGGCCATGAGGGTGAGCGCCGGGTGCACATCGACCGAGTTCGACATGATCTTAGGCGAGATGAACGTGTAGACGAACTGCTGGACGAGAATGGTGCCAACGAGCGCGATGAGGGCCGCGAGCGGGCTCACGAACACGGCAACGACAGCCGTCGCGGCGCCGCCGAGCCACGGGCCGATGATGGGGATGATGTTGAGCACGCCCGTGATGCCGCCCAGGGCCGCAGCATTGGGGATGCCGAGCACCGCGAACAGCACACCGCAGACGATGCCGATGATGGCGCATTGGAGCAGGGTTCCCTTGATGTAGCCGCCCATGACGCGGGTGAACGTGTAGTGGAGGAACTCAGCGTCCTCGATGCGGCGCTCGTCCAGGAGGCGACGGCACTCCCGGCCGATGGCAGGCAGCTCCATGAGCACCCAGAAGGCGATGACGAGCGCGAAGCCCAGGGCCATGAGACCGTTGGCGATGACGGTTCCCACGCCGATGAGGCCCGACGCGCTGCCCTGGGCCACCGCAGACGCCCAGGCGGTGAGGTTGGACTGCACCTCGTCGATGAGGTGCTTGACCGTAGCGTCCTCGAAGACGTGCGCATAGCGGGCGTAGAGGTCGTTGCCCCAGGCGGAAAGCGCCTCCACATACTGCGGGATGGACGACATGAGGTCGGCGAACTGGGCGTTCAGGCCGAACATCGGCGAGAACAGCAGGAAGGCGAAGAACCCGAGCACAAGCGCCATGGCCACGTAGGCGAGCGCCGTGCCCACCGTGCGGTTGACGCCGCGACGCTCAAGCCCGTTGACGACGCCGCGCAGGCAGAACACGATGACCACCGTCCAGATGACGATGGACACCGGCACCGAGAGGATGCTGAGCAGGTAGACGACGACGCCCGTGAGCAGAATGGCACCCACCGCCGTCCACACATCGAGGAAGCGCCGGCGCGCCTTGTCGGCACGCAGGGCTTCCTGGGACACGGCCTCCCCGACTGCGAGCCCTGCGGCCTCCACCGATCGGGCGGTCTCCTGGGCCTCAGGGCCCGGGGCGTGCACGTAGCCGTCGGCCTTGGCATAGGCCTCCACGGCCTCCTCCACCGGCGGCAGGGTGATGGTGTCCATCACCGAGGGGCGGCGAGGCGCCTTCGGCGCGGGCTTGGAGGGGTCGGGGAGCTTCATGGCGAGCCGCTAGCGCTGGTCGGCCTCGGGGGCGATGGTGGTATAGCCCGAGCCTGCCGTCGGCGCGGTATCGGCATCGACGGCATCGACGATGGTGTCGGTCATGGTCGCAGCGGTATCGGACAGCGACTCGCCGCGGGCGTGGGCGGCCTCGGCGCGGGCCGCGCGGGCCCCCTTGCGCTCGTGCATGCGGGCGCGCTGCTCGGACACGGCGGCGCCAGCCGCGTCAGAGGCGGCGTCCACGAAGTCCCTCACGGCATGGCTGCCGGACGAGGCGGTCTGGCCGAGCTGCTCGGACTCCTTGCTCGCGTAGCGCGGCTTGAAGCGGGAGCGCACGCGGTCGGTAACGGAGTTCACCAGCTCGAGCGGGGCGTTGGTGACGGTGTCCACCGTGTCGAGGGTGTTCGACACCGACTCGGTGATCTGGGTGACGTCCTCCAGGATCTGGTCCACGCGCATGATCTCCAAGTTGGCGGCGTCTACGGTGAGCGAGACGCGGTCGACGAGCGGGTCGATCTTCGCGGAGACAGGCTCGAGCGACGCGGTGATGTTCTCCACGTGCTCGATGGTGGGCTGCAGCTGCTCGGTGAGCTTGTTCACGTTGGCCACGGCCGGCTCGAGCGACGCGGTGATCTTTCCGACGCTCTCCAGCGTGGGGTCGATCTGCTGCTTGACGGACTTGACCGTCTTGCGCGCCGTGCGCACGGTCATGACCAGCTCGACGATGAACCACACCAGGGCGACGCCGACGAGCGCGTAGACGATGGGCAGGGCGATGTTGAGCAGTTCCATGTCAGCCTCCTCGTTGACTTGAAAGCTAAACTATAGCACTTCGCGGTCTTCAGAGGCCTATTCTATACAGGCCCCTCACGCTTTTACGCGCCGGGGATTCCCCCGATGCCTCCCCGTTACCTGGCAGGAAGGCCGGCGATGCACGCCGAGGGCCTCTCGCCCACCCCCCCCCGAACGCACGCGGCAACGCCTGCGGAGAAGGTGCCACGAGCGATCCCCGTTAGGCGGCCCGCCCATGCTCTCGGGCGCGGCAGGGCGACGCCCTCCCCCGGCGGACGTCGGCTCAGGATTGCGCATCGGCGCGGTCGCGGGCGGCGGCATCTGATCGATAGGCCTCCCAGCCGCGGACGCCCGGCTGGTAGAAGGCGCCGCGGGCAAGGCCGTCGGGCAGATACTGCTGCTCTACCCAGCCGGCCGGGTAACTGTGCGGGTACTTGTAGGCTCCATAGCTTTCCGATCCGGGGCGGTGGCGGTCACGCAGGTGGTCGGGCACCTTGCGCGCGGGCCCGTGGCGCACCTCCGCCAGAGCGGCGTCGATGGCAGCCTCCGCCGCATTGGACTTGGGAGCGAGCGCCAGGTAGATGGCGGCCTGCGCCAGGTTGATACGGCACTCCGGGTAGCCGATGACCTCGGCGGCGCGAAAGGCCGCCGCAGCCACGAGCAGCGCCTGGGGATCGGCGTTGCCGATGTCCTCCGATGCGGCGATGTACATGCGGCGCGCGATGAACTTCGGGTCCTCTCCCCCGTCGATCATGCGGGCGAGCCAGTAGACGGCGGCATCCGGGTCTGACCCGCGCATGGACTTGATGAACGCCGAGATGACGTCGTAGTGCATGTCCTTGTTCTTGTCGTAGGGCAGCGTCCGGTGCGGCGTGGCCGCGCGCACCATGGCCTCGGTGATGGCCACCGGCGCCTTCTGCGTGCCCGGGGGTACCATGCCCGCCGCTAGCTCAAGGGTGGTGAGCGCCGTGCGGCCGTCCCCGCCGGCCAGCAGCACGATCGCGTCACGCGCCTCGTCCTCCAGCGCGTAGAGGCCGCCGAGCCCGCGCTCGTCGGCCACGGCCCGCGCGACAAGCTCTGCGATGTCCTCGTCTGCCAGCGAGCGCAGCTCCACCACGCGTGAGCGCGAGATGAGCGCCGAGTTCACCTCGAAGAAGGGGTTCTCGGTGGTGGCGCCCACGAGCACCACCATGCGGTCTTCCACCGCATGGAGCAGGGCGTCTTGCTGGGAGCGGTTGAAGCGGTGGATCTCGTCCACGAACAAGATGGTGCGCAGCCCGCCCATGAGCAGCCGCTTCTCCGCGGCATCGATCTCGCGCCGGAGGTCTGACACCGTGCCGCCGATGGCCGACACCTCCACAAACGTGGCCCTCGTCGACTCCGCGATCACGTGCGCGAGCGAGGTCTTCCCCGTGCCAGCCGGGCCGTAGAGGATGACCGAGCTCAGCGCGTCCTGCTCGATGGCCGTGCGCAGCCAGCTGCCCGGCCCCACGGCCTCGGCCTGGCCCACCAGCTCGTCGAGCGTGCGGGGGCGCATGCGCACCGCCAGGGGAGCCACCCGGCTGCGCTCCGCGTTCTCCACTTCAGTAAACAGCGTATCCATGGCGGTCATGGTACCACGGGCCGGCGGCTAGGACGACGAGAACAAACAAATGTTTGGAATATCATTGACGATCTGCGAGGATTTGACAAACTCCTCAAAGTGTGGATGGGAAATTCACAAGATGCCCACCGGGCATTCATGGCTTATTCAAAGGGTCACGTTATACTGGGTACCAGCAAGTGCGAAGGTTCCCCTCCTACTCCACTTGCCTGCTTTGGAACGAAGCAGAAGCGGCTCCGAGGAGCCGCGTCATCCCCTCCTTTCGGCCCGGTGGAGCTCCCCTCTCCACCGGGCCACTTCTTTCTCCGGGGCCGTGGGGCGGCACATCTGCTCCCCGAGGGCCCTCCTCGCGTACCGAAGCGCGCCGCGTCGGATCCTCGGGCACCTGCGCCGCCCCACGGCCTCGACAGCGCCTCACGGGCGGCGCGGTAGCCCCTCCCCACAAGAAAACGGCCCCGCCAAGCGGGGCCGTTCTGCTTCTTAGGCATGGGCTCTGCGGTAGAGCTCGTTGTTGGTCTCGAGCCAGCTTTCCACGGTGCCGGTGTCGAAGCCATCGGCCGGGTCGACGATGAGCGCGTACATCTCCTCCTCGCGCAGCACCGCGTCAAGCGCGTCGGTCAGCTGGATCTCGCCGCCCACGCCTGGCTCCACGTCGGCCAGCAGCTCCATGACCCGCGGGCTCAGGAGGTAGCGGCCGAACACGGCCAGGTTGGACGGCGCGTCCTCGAGCGCCGGCTTCTCCACGAGCGAGTCCACCTTCCACACGTCAGCGGCCACAGCCTGGCCGGCGATGACGCCGAAGCGACTCACCTGGTCGTCGGGTACGGGCATGACGGCGATGACGCTCGCGCCGCCGTGCGCGTCGGAGACCGCCTGCATGGCCGGCAGCATCTTGTTGTCGGGTACGAGCACGTCGCCGAGCAGCACGTAGAACGGCTCGTCGCCGGTCTTCTCGGCGGCGCAGCGCACCGCGTGCCCCAAGCCGAGCGCCTCCTCCTGGTAGACGTAGCTCACGTTGTAGCCGCCCACCTTCTCCACGGCGTCGGCGTAGGCGTCCTTGCCGCGCTCGCGCAGCAGCGCCACGAGCGCCGGATCGGGGCTGAAGTGATCCTCGATGGACTTCTTCTCGCGGCTGTTGATGATGACCACCTCGTCGGCAGCCGAGGCCAGGCCCTCCTCCACCACGTACTGGATAGCCGGGCGATCCACCACGAGCAGCATCTCTTTGGGCTGGGACTTGGTGGCGGGCAAAAAGCGGGTTCCCAGACCCGCAGCAGGGATGAGCGCCTTCATCGAGCACCTTTCTCTTGAGCCTGCGCCTCAGGGGCGCGCGAAGGCGGCACGCGCGGTGCCGCCGGGATGAGGCCATGATACTACAGGGCGCCTTCGAACCCCGCCATCTGAGGCGCTTCCTGCAAATTCGGACGGTTTTGCACCCGAGATGAGCGCCGAGAAACCGCCGCCACCGGATCCAGCCAAGGCCGACCTGGGGTTTTATCCTCCGAAGCCGGCGAAAACCCCGTCTGAGCGGCCACGGGGAGTGCAAAACCGTCGAAATTTGCATTTCTGCCGCCGAATTCCTCGGAAGCAGAAGCGGCAGCGGGGGGCGGGCCTGTCCTCGGCCACGCGGCTGCGCGCCAGAGCCGCCGAATTCCCCAGGCGGCAGCAGCGCGGGCGTGAAGCGCGAGGCAGGCGAGCAGCGCGGGAGACGGGCGGGAGGCGCGGGCGAACAGCGCGGACGGCGGGCGGACAGCGCGGGCGAGCGGCTCGGGCGGACAGCGCGGGAGGGAGGCAGGAGGGCCTACTCGGCTTCCTCGGCCACACGCGCCGGGGCGACGGGGGCAACGTCGACGGTGGGAATGCGGAAGCCCACCAGGTAGAGCATGAACAGGGCGCACCCCGTGAGGATGACCCAGACCGTCGGCTTCTGCACGAGCAGCGCGCTCACGGCCATGACTCCCCACGACACCGCGAGCACGCGCACCTTCACAGAGAGCGGCATCCCGCCTGCCTGGCGGAAGGGCACCACATAGGCGCGGTAGACCTTAGACGAGCAGATCCAGCGATGGCAGCGAGGCGAGGACTTGGCGAAGAGGAGCGTCGCCAGCAGCACGAGGGGCGTGGTGGGCAGCACGGGCACGACGATGCCGATGCAGCCAACGGCGAAGCACACCCAGGCGGCGGCCATCATAAGGATGCGGACGATGCGGCTCAAGGCCTCTCCTCTCTCTCGGCGCGCCGGCCAACTCCGGCCGCCCTATCAATGTTAGCCAATGGTAACACATCGAAAGACAGCTCGCAGACAGAAAGTTTTCCTAAGGAAACAAATACTCCAGCCGCACGCTCGCGGAAGCGCAGAGAGGCGCCCGCAAGGCCACGCGCGACGAAGTGCCTACTCCCCCTTGGCGCGCTCGTCGGCCACGGCCTCCTCGAGCAGCATAAGCTGGGCCTCGGCCTTCTTAGTGCCGCGCGCAATGATGAGGAGGTAGACGAGCAGCGCCACCCACAGAAGCGCGTAGGCGGCGATGACGTAGGGGGCGGAGGGCAGGATGGTCGAGTAGATGTCAGCGAGAATGGGGTTCATGGCTCTCTCCTAGCGTTCGTCGTCGAGGGTTTCCTTGAGGGCGTCCACCCGCTGGCACAGGCGGACCTGGCGAAAGCGGGCGCGGTACAGGGCGAAGCAGACGCACAGCATCCCGAGGGCCACAAGGCCCACGCACAGCCCCATCTCGGGGCTCATGCCCCCTTCGCGCAGCACCACGGGGTGGATGGATGAGGGGATGAGACGCGTGATCATGAAGCAGATGGGCACGTCGATGGCGGCGATGACGGCCACCACGGCGGCGAAGGTGGCGCGACGCTCGGGCTCGTCGATGGAGCTGCGCAGCACGAAGTAGGCGATGACGATGAGCATGAGGATGAGGTAGGTGGTAAGCCGCGGCTCCCAGCTCCACCACACGCCCCACTCGAAGCGCGTCCACATCTCGCCGGTGACCATGGTCATCACCACGAACAGCAGGGCCAGCTCCAGCGCGATGCGCGCGCAGGTATCGAAGCGCTGGCTCTTCGTCATGAGGAAGCGCACGCTGTAGTAGGCGCCGAAGATCAGCGCCACGAACGACGTGATGGCCACGGGCATGTGGAAGTAGAAGATCTTCTGCGACAGGAGCATCTTCTGGTTGACCATGGCGTCGCCGATGAGCTCGACGCCGCCCACGGTGGCACCGCCCACCGGCGGCACGGTCAGAAACGCCATGAGGAACCCGACGGTGGTGAGCACGATGCCGGCGACGAGCGCGGCAGGCGCCACCTTGTCAGGCCATTGCCCCGCCTCAGGCAGGCGCGGGGTCTTTCCTTCTCGGGCCATGGGCCCTCCTCTCTCCTCGGCGCAGCGGGCGCGCCTACGACACCACGAAATCGTACAGCACCCAGGACGCCAGCAGCATGATCACGTCGTAGCCGGCGGCGAGCGCAAGCGAGGTCGCGAACGCCTCCTCCATGAGCACGCCCCCCACGAGCGCCGCGGTGGTGGCGGACACGCACGCGTAGAGCAGCGGGAAGACGATGGGGACGAACAGCAGGGCGAGCATCACGTCCTTGCCACGGGTGGCGGCGGTGATGGTGGACAGCAGCGTGCCGATGCCGGCGATGCCCACCGACCCGAGCACGAGCGGCACGACGATGAGCGCGGCCGTGGCAGCCGGCGCGGCGAAGGACGAGAAGAACACCCAGTACAGCGGCACGGCGATAATCTCGACGATCCCCAGGAACACGAGGTTTGACGTGGCCTTCGCCAGGAACACCACGCCGCGGTCGAGCGGTGCGAGCAAAAGCCCCTCCAGGCAGCCGTTCTCGGTCTCATGGCTGAACGAGCGGTTGAGGCCCAAAAGCGACGTGAACACGACGAGCGCCCAGAGCAGCCCGCCCGAGACCTCGAGGAAGTCGGCGCCGGGGCGCGCGAAGGAGAGCGCCACGCCGAACACGACGATGACGAGCAGCGCGTAGATGCCCATGGAGACGAGCATCTCCTTGGTGCGGAACTCCTGGCGCAAATCCTTCATGAGCAGGACGCGGTACTGCGCGAGGGCCGAGGGCGCACGGCAGGTATCCATCTAGGCCACCCCCGATCCGACGGTGGAGCGGTAGAGCGCGCGGAACTCCTCCGGGTCGAGGGCGTCTTTGGACCCGAACGACACGGCGCGGCCGCGAGCCATCACGAGCACGTGGTCGGCCAGGCGGAACCCCTTCTCCAGGTCATGGCTGACCATGACGAAGGTACGCCCGTCGCGCACGCGCCCGATGAGGTCGTCGAATATGTCGATGGCGTGGGGGTCGAGCCCCGAGTAGGGCTCGTCGAGCAGCACCACCGCCGGATCGTTCACAAGCGCCCGGGCGATGGACACGCGCTGGGTCATGCCGCGCGAGAAGGTGCGCACGCGATCGAGCCGCCGGTGCTTGAGGCCCACCGCATCCAGAAGCTCGACGACGCGGCGCTCCGGCTCGGGCACGCCGTAGAGGCGCGCGTAGAGCAGCAGGTTCTCCTCGGCCGTGAGGTCGGGGTAGAGCATGGCGTTATGCGAGATGAGGCCGATGGACGCGCGGGCGCGGTCGGGCTCCTCCTTGAGGTCGACGCCGTTGACGGCCACGCTCCCGGCGCTTGGGCGGGCGAGCGTGGCGAGCAGGCGCAAAAGGGTGGTCTTGCCGGCGCCGTTGGGGCCGAAGACCGAGAGAAACGCGCCCTGGGGCAGCTCGAAGGTGAGGTCGTCGACGGCCTTGCGCGTGCCGAATGCCTTGGTGAGCCCCTCGCAGCGGATGGCGGGCACGGCAGGCGTGCCGGGCGCCGCGCTCATCGCGCGGGATCCTCGGGCGACTCGGCGGCGGGCGCCTCCCCGAGGGCGACCGGCGCGGCATCCGCCACCGCAGGCGCCTCCTCGGCAGCGGGCGTGACCGGCGCCTTCGCGTCTTCGGCGCCCTCCGCGTCCGCGGGCTCCGCCTCTGCGACAGCCGCGGGCACGGCATCCGCCACCGCAGGCTCAGCGAGCTTCGCGGGCTCCTCGGCGGCGCCCTCCCCCTCCGCGCGGCGGACGGAGCGCTTGGCGAACAGGGCCACCAGGCCGCCCGCCATGAGCAGGCCGAAGCCCACCCACACGAGGCTGATGAGCGGGTTCACGCGCACGTCCATGGAGAACGCGCCCTCGGCGCTCATGCCGCGGTAAACGACGAAGAGATCCTCGAGCGGAAAGCCGATGACGCTCGCCACGAGCTTCTGCTGCTGGGTGGACTTCACGAGCTGCACCGACGGATCGACCGAGCCGACGTAGGTGCCATCGCGGTAGACGTCGAACGTGACGGTGTAGAGGATGTCGTCCCCGTTATCCAGCTCGGTGATGGCGTTGCCGGTGTAGACGAGCTCGAAGTCCTGGATGACGAGGGGCTCGGCCACCGCGTCGGCCTCCTCGTCGTAGGGCAGGTAGGTCACCTGCTCGGTCACGTACAGCGACGACCCGATGAGGCCCACGAGGATGATGCCCATGGCCGCGTGGCACACCGCGCCGCCGAGGGCCGGGAACCGGGTGCGCCAGGCGCCCTTGGCGCGGGCGACCACCTTGGCGGCCATGAACGCGGCGTTGAAGAACAGCAGGCTCGCCACGGCGAAGCCCACCACTGCCAGGCCGTTGTAGTACCACGCCGGGCCCTGCTCCAGCAAGCCCTCGGCGCCGGAGCCGCCGGCGGCCACGACGGCGTCGTAGCTAGGCAGCAGGTAGGTGCAGAAGTAGAACATGAGCACGGCGAACAGCGCGAGGGCGCACAGGCCCGGGACGCGGGCGCGGCGCCAGAAGGCGGCCGGGTCGGTCCGGTGCCAGCCGAGCAGCGGGCACACGGCGATGAGCGCGCAGTAGACGATGCCGAGCGGGCGGGCCACCGCGTTGTAGGTGCCGGCCGAGAGCGCCTGGCCGCCGAAGGGCAGGAAGGACGGCAGCGCGCTCGAGATGGTCAAG
This sequence comes from Enterorhabdus sp. P55, assembly GCF_009911695.1. Lineage (GTDB taxonomy): Bacteria > Actinomycetota > Coriobacteriia > Coriobacteriales > Eggerthellaceae > Enterorhabdus. The sequence continues at coordinate 21,544 of NZ_QWKK01000024.1, forward strand.
TAGGCCAGCAGCACCGCGAACACCACCATGATGAGGTTGTTCACGTAGTACGCGGCCTCCTTCGAGGCCATCGACTCGATGTCATCGCCCCCGGCCGTCACCGCGCCGAAGCTCTTCCGCCGCGCGATGAGCCCCACCGCGCCCGCCGCGAGCGACGCCACGATGAGCGCGAGGAACAGCACGAGCGACACCGGATCGCCCTCGAAGGCATGCACCGACTGGACGAGGCCCGATCGCGTGATGAACGTGCCCAAGATGACGAAGGCGAAGGTGACGCAGGCGCACATGACGCTCCAGCGCTTGAACGCGCCGCGCTGGCGGTACACGGTGAACGAGTGGATGAGCGCCACGCCCACGAGCCACGGCAGGAGGCTCGCGTTCTCGACCGGATCCCATCCCCAGTAGCCGCCCCAGCCGAGCACCACGTAGGCCCACACGGCGCCGAGCCCGATGCCGACGCCCAGCAAAAGCCAGGAGAACACGGCATAGGGCGTGCAGCGCACCACCCAGCGCGGCGAGTCGTCGTTCACGACGAGGGCCGCGATGGCATAGGCGAACGGCACGGTGAGACCCGCGTAGCCGATGAAGAGCGTGGGGGGATGGATGGCCATGGCCCAGTGCTCGAGGAGCGAGTTCATGCCCCAGAGGGCCGCCGCGCCCGTGAGCTGGCCGTCGGCGCCCACATAGCGCGGGTCGAGCGCCGTGAAGGGCATGTTGTCCTGCGAGAACAGAAGCACGCCCACGAAGGCCGCCAGCACGAGCTGGGCCACGAGCAGCGCCACGTCGTCGAGCGGGCGGGCATCCTTGCGGGTGCGCACGACCACCACCAGGTTGAACGCGGCGATGAGCCACGCCCAGAACAGCAGCGACCCTTGCCGGCCGGCCCACAGGCCCGCCAGGTGGAAGAGCCATCCCATCTCGCCCACGGCGTCCGAGCGGTTGCGCACCACGTACTCGATGGAGATGTCGCCGGCGAAGAAGCACCACACGAGGATGGCACAGCAGAAGGTGAGGCCGAGCGCGCCCACCACCACGGCCACGCGCCCGCCCCAAGCGAGCGTCTCGCCGCGAGAGGGATCGCGCCGTCCGAGGAAGCGGCCCACGCCCAGGCACACGAGGGAGAGCGCGCAGGAGGCAAACGCGATGAGCAGGCCCAGCAGGCCGAGAAGCGACAAGCCCATGCTAGGCCTCCAATGCGACGTCGGTGGCGATGAAGGAGCCGTCAGCATCGAGCGCGCCGGTGAGCACCACGGCCGAGCCGTCGGTCACCTCGTCGGACAGCGCGCCGTCATAGGCGACGGGCAGCGTGACGCTCAGGGCCTCGTCATCCGTGAGCCTGAAACGCACGTCCTGGCCCGCAGGGCCCAGGGTGCCCGCGCCCACCGTGCCGGACACCTTCACCACCTTGCCGTGGATGGACTCGCCATACCCCAGGAGCTGGCCCACGGTGAGCGCATCGGTGGCGCTCTCGTACTTCGAGGGGCACTTGGTCACGAGCTCGGTGGCCTCCAGCACGCCGTCGTCGCCCACCTTGCCGGTGCAGATGGCGGTCACGTCGTTGCCAAAGGTGGAGGACGCCGCGCCGCCATAGCGCACCGCCAGGTGCGTGGCCGGGTCGCCCTCGGGATCGTAGATGCTGAAGGTCAGCACGTTGTCGTCGGTGGAGAACGAGTCGGCCACCACGTTGCCCGATACCTGGACCTTCTGGCCGGGATCGGACAGCTCGGCGGCCTCGGCCACCGACACCGTCTTCGCCGCCGTGTTGCCGCCCACGAAGGCGAGCACCAGGATAAGGACGATCACGATGACGCCTGATACCGCCATGAGGCGCCTTCTCATCTTCGCGTTCATGCCCCTGCCTTTCTCTTCCCCACGCCGCGCGACCGTCGAAGGCCCGCGTGCGATGTCCCTGCGGGATGCGTGCTTCTTCTGCACAGTATCTACCATGTTGGAACGCCGTCAAAGGTGCGGTTGGCGAGAAATCCAACAGGACGGCGCAATCCCCGAAGCCATCATAGCGGCTCGCCGGGCATCGGGGCATCACCCAGCTGGTGTAGTTTGGACGGGGCGCGAGCGCGGGCGGGGGCGCGGGAATGGCCGCGGCGGGGCGGCGCGGGGGGGCGACGGAAGGCGGGTGCCACGGCAGAGGGGGGCACGTCCACGGCTTTTTCCGAACAGAAGGCGTCCGTTGCCGATTTCTGGCCATTTTACCCACGGTTTACGCGGCCCGATCGCCCGGGAATGTCCTCGCAGAGTCCGATCGCTAGCATTTGCCCAGGTCGGCAGAGTCAGCCTCCGGCCGGCCCTACCTGAAACTGCGTAAACCGTGGGTAAAATGACCAGAAATCGGCAGGAGCGCCTCGTTCGCCCACAAGGACGCACAAGCCCGCCGACGCGCGGACTGGCTCCGCCTACGAGACCGAGCGAGCCCGCCTGCGGGAGGGGCGAAGGGGCGGGGCGTGACGCCGAGGCAGCGTAGCACGGCCGAGGACGCTATGCCGGGATCAGGGCGCGGCGCCGGAGCGAGGCGCGCTAAGGCGGCACGACGCCAGAAGGCGGGGCGTTGCGCCAGAAAAGCGCAGCGCAGCTGGGGGCGCAGCGCCGGGATCAGAACGCGGCGGCGGGCGGCGACATTGCGCCATGAGGTCGCTCGCGCCCCAGGCCAGGTGCTGAATCGCACAGGAGGAGGGCAAGACGCGGCGGGCGGCGAAATCGCAAGGTGCAGAACCGGGGCAACTCCCCACCGCACGGCGCGCGGCCCAAGACGCGCATTCGCCCCACGGGGCGTGGCAAGGTTGCGGGAGTCCCCAAGGGTGCCCGGCGAAATTCTGGCCATTTTTCCCATGGTTTACGCTGCATGATCGTCCGGAAAGGCCCCTGTGAAGCCCAGACGTCGGCATAGGCCCAGGTCAACGGATTCAGCCTTTGGCAGGTTCCATCCGAGTCAGCGTAAAACGCAGCGAAAATGGCCAGAATCCGCCAGAGCACCCCCTGTCGCACCGCAAGACGCGCGCATCCACCCCACAGGGCGCGGCAGAACGGCACGCCCTAGGCGAGGGCGGCGTACTCCTCGTCGGAGACGGGCTCGAGCCATTCGGTGGACGCGGCCTCCCCCGGTACCTCCACGGCCAGGTGCGAGAACCAGCTGTCGGGCGCGGCGCCATGCCAGTGTCTCACGCCGGCAGGAATGTTCACGCAGTCACCGGGGCGCATCTCCACGGCCGGCTCGCCCTCGAACTGGCAGTAGCCGCGGCCGCCCACGCAGATGAGGATCTGCCCGCCACCCGCTTCCGCGTGATGGACGTGCCAGTTGTTGCGGCAGCCCGGCTCGAAGGTGACGTTGGCGATGAACACCTGGTCGGTGGACACGGGCGCCAGGAAGCTACGCCCCGAGAAGTAGGCAGCGTAGGCGTCGTTGGGCTTGCCCAGCGGAAAGGCGGTGGCGGCGGCGAAGGCCGCGGCGTCGGCGATGCAGTTGCTCTCCATGATGTCTCCTGACTCTCGGGGTGGCTCTCGGACGCACGTCCGCCCCGCATCATAGAGCTTGGAGTTAGCTTTAAGTCAATTGAGGGCGCCTCGCGCACCGGCGGGACGCCCCCCAAGACGACCGGTAATGGGCCCGCCCCCTACGAGTGCTTGTGGATGCCGCCGTCCACCATGTAGGACTGGCCAGTGAAGTAGCTGCCCTCATCGCTGGCGAGGAACACGATGAGCGGCGCGCAGTCCTCCTCGGTGGTGCCGATGCGACCGAGCGGCGTCTTCGATTCCAGGCTCTTCAGCGCTGCCGGCTGGGTCTCGCGGAAGAAGTCCGTGGCGATGATGGGCAGAAACACGTTGGCCGTGATGCCGTACTGCCCCCACTCGCTGGCTGCCGTGCGCGTGATGGCGCGGATGGCCTCCTTGGCCATGCCGTAGGCGCCAAAGCCCGCGTTGCCGTCGTAGCCGGCTGCCGAGGCGGTGTTGATGATGCGCCCGCGGCCGCTCTCCTTCAGGTAGGGGAAGCATTCCTTCATGAACATCAGCGTGGCCAAAGCCCCGCTCCCAAAGGCCTCCAGGGCGTAGGCCTCGTCGATGTCGTTGATCTCGCGGTACTGCATGGCGCCCTGGGCGCAGTTCACGAGGATGTCGATGCCGCCGAAGCGCTCGGCGCACTGGGCCACCACGTTTCTGATCTGGCCGACGTCGGTCACGTCGCAGGCCACGGGCAGCACCTCGCCGCCGAAGGCCTCGACCTCCGCCTGGAGCTCCTCGAGCTTCTCGAGACGGCGGGCGCAAGCGCAGATCTTCGCGCCGTTCTGGGCGAGCACCTTGGCCACGCCGCGGCCCACGCCCGAGCTCGCACCGGTGACGATAGCCACCCGTCCTTCAAGCTTCTTCATCCTTCGACTCCCCTCTGCTCGGAACTCACTGGTGCCCGCAGCCGACCGGCGCGACACGGCACGCGCCTCCGCAGATCGGGCGGGACACCAGTATAGGTCAGCCGGAGGCTGCCGCCGATGCGGCCACCGGCGCGGCCGGGGCGGGCGGGGCAAGGAGGCGGGGTACGGGGGCACGGGGCTCTGCGCAGACGGCCCGGCTGAAGCCAGGATCGCCCGGACCGGCCGTCTGTTCGCGCACGTCACGGCCCCGCAGCCGGACGACGGCGCGCCCGCGGTGGCCAAGGGCCGCGCGGCGACGCGGAAGCCGGCCGGGCCTGTCAATGCAGGGCAGCCATGCCGCTCGACGACGTGCGGCTCATGCAGCGAGGACGAGCCGCCGCCGGGCGCACGGGCCGCGGCGCCCATCGGCGTGTCCCTGGGGCCCGGCGCCCGCCGGTGCCCCTGGGGCCCTGCGCTCGCCGGCGCGCGCCCAAGGGGCTCGGCAGCCCCCTCGTCGCGCGTCCCGAGCCGTCGGGCCCCCGTCGATGCGTGACGGAGCCTGACGACGGCCCTCCCCTACTGATATTTGTAGAAGCCCTCGCCGGCGTTGATGCCGGTCTTGCCCTCGTCGATGCGCGCCTTGAGCAGCGCGGCGATGCGGGCGGCGGTACTGCCGGGCTCTTGGGCGGCCGGGCTGGCGGCCACGATGTTGTAGGCCGTCACAAGGCCCACGATGTCGAGGATGCGGAAGGGGCCGAGCGGCGCGCCGGTGCCGAGCATCCACGCCTTGTCGATGGTCTCCACGTCGGCCACGTCGTTGGCCAGAAGCGCCTCGGCGGCGTTGAGGAACGGCACGAGCATGCTGTTGAGCAGGTAGCCCGGCTGCTCCTTCTTGAGCTCGAGCGGGATCATGCCGATGGCGCGGGCGAAGGCGACCACGGCCTCGTAGGCCGCGGGGCTGGTCTCGGCGGTGCCCATGACCTCGGCAGTGTTGTTCTTCCAGATGTTGTTGGCGAAGTGCAGGGCCAGGAAGCGGTCCGGCCGTCCCGTGAAGCCCATCAGGGCGCTGGGGAGCAGCGTGGAGGAGTTGGTGCACAGGATGGCCCGATCGGGCAGCATGTCGGCGATGGAGGAATAGAAGGCCTCCTTCTCGTCGATGACCTCGGCGATGGCCTCGATGACCAGGTCGGCGCCGCCGAAGGCCTGGGCCTTGTCGGTGGTGAGCACGAGGGAGTCGAAGGCCTCGTCCACCTTGGCGATGAGCGCGTCTATCTGGTCGGCCGGCACGTCGGGCGAATCGGCAAGGCCGCGGCAGAAGGCGGACGGGTCGGTCTTGAGGGCCTCGAGGGTCTGCTTGTAGATGCCGCGCAGGCGCTCGAGCTTGGGGCGGGTGCGCTCGATGGAGCCCTCGCTGCGCAGCCACAAGGTGACGGCGAAGCCCTTATAGGCGCTCTGCAGCGCGATCTGGCTGCCGAGGACACCGCCCCCGGCCACGGTGACGTTCTGGATGTCCATGGGAACCTCCTGACGGTGGCGGGAGGACGCGCCTCCCGGATTGGCGGACCGGATCATTCTACGGGACAGGCAGGCCCCTCCCGCGAGGCGGCGAGCCAAGTGGTTCTGTTCCGTCACGGGACGCCCACGAAGCCTGCGCAGAAGCCGGGCGGAGGCCCGAGGCGCAGGCGCGGGACGAGAGGCGCGCGGGGCGGGGCGCGGGCAGGCGAGCCCGCGCGCGTCCGGGGCGCCGCGAGAACGAACGGGGCGGGAAATCGGGGGGGGTCGGAAGCGTTCGCGGCCATTTCGTCGAGTGTTCCGAAGACGGCGCGATCCCTGGACGGCACGCTCGCAACGCTTCCTCAGGTCGCGTTTTCTCACCGGCGAGGCGCGGGAGGAAATCGCGTCCGAAAGGGGCCTGAAGCCTCGGAAGACTCGACGAAATGGCCGCGAACGCTGATCCGGGCGGGCGCGGGCCTTACAATGGGAGACGAGGCGCGGCACGACGGCGCGCCGGCCCGGCAGGATGCGACGGCGAGGAGGCCCATGGACGCGGTTGACCCCATACCCGGCGAGGACTGGCGCGAGACGTGGCCCGCGTCGGACGGCGCACCCGGCGGCGTGCGGTTCCTGGCCTTCAACACGGTGGCGGAGATCGCGGCCTACGGACCGGGCGACGCGGTGGCCGCCGCGCTCGACGAGGCCGTGGCGCTCTGCCGCGTCTACGAGCGGCTGCTCTCGCGCACGCTGCCCCACTCCGACGTCGCGCGGCTCAACGACGCCGGCGGTGTGGCCGTGGAGGTGGACGCGCGCACCTTCGCCCTGATGGAGGCCGCGCTCGGCTACTGCGCCGCGAGCGAGGGCGCCTTCGACGTCACCGTGGGGCCGGCCGTGCGCCTGTGGGACTTCCACGCCGGCGTGGAGCCCGAACCGGCCGCCCTGGCCGAGGCGGTGCGCCACGTCGACTGGCGCGCCCTCGAACTCTGGCACGCAGAGGCGGCGGAGACGCGGCGCGCCAGCGGACGCGGCAGAGGCGCGGCAGAGGCGGATGCCGCCGGCGAGACGGGCGCGCGAGCGCGCGGCGCGGGTGCGGGCGCGACCCCGACG
>NZ_QWKK01000240.1 GCF_009911695.1 Enterorhabdus sp. P55
AGGCGCCCGCCGGAGCCGCGCCGTCCGGCTGGCAGGCCCAGCCCGGCGCCGGCGGCACGGTGCCGCCCCAGCCCCAGTCGCCCTACGCCGCAGCGCCCGTGCCGCCCCAGCCGCAGCCCGTTGAGCCGCAGCCCGTCTATGCGGAGGGCTGCCTGAAGGCCGCCTGGCGCGACATCTCCTCATCGGAGGGTTGGAAGGGCCGCATGGCCCTGCTCGGCCTCATCGGATGCGTGCCCATCCTCAACTTCATGGTGTACGGCTACAGCCTCAACTGGTCGCGCGAGGTACCCTTCGGCGCCAAGACGCCGCTGCCGCGCGAGGTGGTGAACGGGCGCAACTTCGAGTACGGCTTCTACTACTTCCTGATCGCGCTCGTCATCGGGCTGGTGGCCTCCATCGCGAGCGCCGTCGTTGGCTGGGTGCCGCTTATCGGCTGGGTGGCGGCCATCGCGATCATGCTGTTCGCGGGCATGCTCGAGACGCTGCTGAGCGTGCGCATGGCCATGATGGGCTCGCTCGGCGAGGGCTTCCAGATCGGCTATGCCTGGAGCGTGCTCAAGCGCAACTGGACGAGCCTGCTGGGCGCTGCCGTGGTTCCGAACCTGATCGTGGGCGCCGTGGTGTCGATCGTCGGCTTCGTGTTCATGGCGATCGGGCTCGTCGGCTTTATGGGCCCGCTGATGGCGCTGGGCTCGGGCTACGGCTCGGCTGCGGTCGCTGCGGCCGCGGGCGGCATGGGTCTGGTGGGCATGCTGCTCATGCTCGTGTGGTGCGTGCTGTGCGCAGCCGGCTGGGCTCTGGCGACCGTCGTCTCGATGCGCGCCGTCGCGCATTGGGTGGGTCGCAACGCCCCCGAGTGGGCTGCCGACGCCTGGCGAGCCTCCCAGATGCGCTACTAGGAGGTCGCCGGCGCTACGCCCTGCGGTGCGGGAGCGCGCCCGCGAGGCGCTGCGGGCGGCGAGCGAACGCCATGAGATACGATGAAGGCGGAGTCGTCTGAGTGACGGCTCCGCTTTTTTTGTGGGCGCGTGCGCGGGGCGCGCGGAGGCCGCGCGAGGCCGCGCGAGGGCAAGGCGCGGGTGCGGTGGGCACGCGGGACGCAAGGCGCGGAGGGCGCGCGAGGGCAAGGCGCGGGTGTGGTGGGGGCGCGGCACGCAGGCAC
>NZ_QWKK01000241.1 GCF_009911695.1 Enterorhabdus sp. P55
CGGGGCGCCGAGGGCGGGCGCTTGCGGCGTCGGGTGCCGGGGCGCGCCGCGCTGCGCCGGGCGTCGCGCCGGTCGGCCCGTGCGGCCGTCATGCGTCGCCTCGCGATAAAGCTGTCTGCGGCCGTGCGCCGCTTGCGAAAGGAGGGCCCCATGCCCAAGCCCCACATCCCCCTTGACGAGCTGCGTGCCCAGGTGGCCGCGTGCCACCGCTGCCCGCTTGCCGACGGGCGCACCCAGACGGTCTTCGGCGTGGGCGACCCTGCCGCGCGCGTGCTCATCGTGGGCGAGGCGCCGGGCAAGAACGAGGACCTCAAGGGCGAGCCGTTCGTAGGCGCGGCCGGCAAGTACCTCGACGAGCTGCTGGGCATCGCCGGCCTCACGCGCGGCGACGTGTTCATCGCCAACGTGCTCAAGTGCCGTCCGCCCGGCAACCGCGACCCGCGTCCGGAGGAGATCGAGCTGTGCACCCCGTTCCTCCGCGAGCAGACGCGTACCATCGACCCGGAGTTCATCGTCACGCTGGGCAATTTCTCCACCAAGTTCATCCTCAAGACCGAGGTGGGCATCACGCGCCTGCACGGTACGCTGCAGCAGGCGGGACGCTTCAAGGTGTTTCCCATCTTCCACCCGGCCGCCGCGCTCTACGATGGCAAGAAGCGCGAGGCGCTCGAGAACGACTTCGCTACCTTAGGCGAGCTTTTGGGCACCCGTCCGCCGGCGCCCGCGCCCGCGCCGAATCCCGCGCCGTAGCGTCCGCTGCCACTAAAGGGCGAAGATTTGCGATTTGGCAGGGTCGCTCGCGCGCGTGAAAGCGGAATCGCGAAGGACGGGAAGCCATGACTTGGGAGAACGCGTCTGAGTGAAGACTCTCACGATCGGAGCTAGCCGCCAGGGCGGCGTCGCGCCCTGCTAGATCGCAAATCTGTGCCATCGCGAGTAGGAAGCGCGGCAGCGGCGCCATCTCCGCCCCCCGCGGCCCCGCGCCCCCCGTGCGTTTTCAGCCCCTTGCGCCCCCTCGCGTCTCGCGTCCCGGCCCCCTGCGCGCCCCGCGCTTTTCGGCCCCTGCGCGCCCCGTCCCCCCGCGCCCCGCCCCTGCATCCTGGCTCCTCGCGTCTCGCGTCCCGGCCCCTGTGCCCGATCC
>NZ_QWKK01000242.1 GCF_009911695.1 Enterorhabdus sp. P55
GGGGGGCGGGCGTGAAGCCGGGGGGGCCCCACGCCCCATTGTGGGACACCGTGCGGTGACACTGTTGGTGCGGTTCGGTTTTGAGGGGGGTTGGCTTTAACTGGGGGGCGGCCGAGCTCCAATTTTGGGGCGATTTGGAGAGGTTTTGGGGAAAGGAAGAAAACGTGATCATCACCTGCTGCCTCCGCCGCGGGTCCGGCCGCGCCGCCACCTCCTGGAAGGCAATCGCGACACCCCCGCGCCCCAAAACCGCCCCCAAAAACGCCCATTTCCGCCAACGCCAAAAACCGGCCTTTCCCTACGCCGGCGTCGGGGGCTGAGCCGCCCCAAAGTTACCGAAATGTCCGTGAAACTGACCCAAAAAAGCCACCCGGCGGCATCGGGGCTCTCCGCGCGGCTCCGAGGCGATGCGTTTTTTGGGGCGCTTTGGGGAGTTTTTGGTAAAACGGCGCTTTTCGGGACCTGCGGACGCACGGGGAGAAGGCGCGCGCCCCGCCCCCACCCCGCGTAGTTTGGGGCGCTTTGGGGGTTTTTTAGTAGTTTCTATCCGGCGCCGCGCATCCCCGGCGCAAAAACGGGCTCAGGAAGCGCGATTTTGGGTCATGCTCCTGTCCCCAGCACGAAACGGGCACGAGAAATGGCGTTTTGGGGTCAGAGCGCAAAATGGGCTCAGAAAGAGGGATTTTGGGTCCAGCGCGCTTTCCCGTCGCTAAATGGGCTCAAAGAGGGATTTTGGGTCCAGCGCGCTTTCCCGTCGCTAAATGGGCTCAAAGAGGGATTTTGGGTCAGCCACGCGTCCAAAATGGGCTCAGAAAGGGGGATTTGGGGTCAGTCACACATCCCCAGCGCAAAATGGGCTCAGAAAGGGGGATTTTGGGTCAGCCACGCGTCCAAAATGGGCTCAGAAAGGGGGATTTGGGGTCAGCCATGCGGCGCCAGCGTGAAGCGGGCTCAGAAATGGACGTTTTGGGGTCAGCGTGCAACGAAACGGGCGCAGAAAACATCATTTTGGGTGCGTTGTTTTGGGAGCTGCCCCAGCACAGAATGGGCTCAGAAAGCGGCTTTTTGGGGCCGGTGCAAAAAAAACAACAAAGAAAAAGGACCCAGAAAGCAGCATTTGGGGTCGG
>NZ_QWKK01000243.1 GCF_009911695.1 Enterorhabdus sp. P55
CCGCGCGGCCCGGCCCACGCGCCGGCCGGGTCCCTCCCGGGGCGCCTTCCCGGTCAGCGCGGCGTCGCGTAGGGCGCAGGTGGGGTTGGGCGCGCGAGCGGCCTGGCTCTTGTTCGGCTCGCCGAGTATGCGACGTGCCAACGGCGGTGCCGAGGCGAGCCTCGTGCCGGCGGGGCTGCGCGGTGAGCGCTGGCGCGCCCGGCGCGCGGCCACGCCCGTCTTCGCCGTGGATCGACGGGGGAGGGGCGCTGCCGAGCGCCTGCCGCGCGTGTGGGTGAGCGAGCCGGCTTTCGACGCCCGGACGGGCGCGCGGGTGGGCCGTGAGCTTGTCGGATCCTATCCCAACGACCGCGACCACGGCGGCACGGCGGCCCGCGCGCTCGCCGACGCCTACTTCGGCGAGGCGCTTGCCCTCTCCGCATCCGAGGACGCGGCCCTGCGGGTTGAGTGCTTTCGCGCTGCCGAGCTGCTCTACCTGCATGCCGCTGAGCGCGGGAACGCGGGCGCCTGGGTGCGGCTGGGGGTTATCTACCGCGATGACCTGGGGCAGGGCCGCTACTGGCAGACGCGCCTGGAGGAGCGCGCCCTCCATACGGCGCCCCGCCCGCTCGCGGCGCGCGCGGCCTCGTGCTTCCGGCGCGGGGCCGAGGCGGGCGATGCGGAGGCCTGCTGGGCCCTGGGGGATCTGGTGGCCGACGGCGTGGGGCAGGTGGCTGATCCCGAGCGCGGCCTGGCCTGGTATCGCCGTGCCCTCGTCGTTGCCGAGCGTGCGGGCGATGACGCGGCCCTCGGTAACGCGGCCCTGCGCCTGGCCCGCGCCTTCGAGGGAGCGCGTGGCTGCGCCCATTCCTTCGAGGAGGCGCTCGCGTGGTACGAGCGTGCATCCGAGGCGCTTGCGCGGGCCGAGGAGGCGGGCGGGTGGTTCTTCAAGCGCCCCCTGCGCGAGGCGCGTGTCGGCGCGCGCCGCATGGCGCAGGAGATCCACGGCGGGTACTAGGGCGCGGCGGGGCGAGGGCCGCGCGGCCCGCCGCGCTCGCGCGCTCCGCCGGAGCCCCCTGCGCCCGGCTGACCCTGCG
>NZ_QWKK01000244.1 GCF_009911695.1 Enterorhabdus sp. P55
AACAACTGGCGGTATGGATGCGGCGGGACCAGAGAAAAATCACTCAGGGTCAATGCCAGCGCTTCGTTAATACAGATGTAGGTGTTCCACAGGGTAGCCAGCAGCATCCTGCGATGCAGATCCGGAACATAATGGTGCAGGGCGCTGACTTCCGCGTTTCCAGACTTTACGAAACACGGAAACCGAAGACCATTCATGTTGTTGCTCAGGTCGCAGACGTTTTGCAGCAGCAGTCGCTTCACGTTCGCTCGCGTATCGGTGATTCATTCTGCTAACCAGTAAGGCAACCCCGCCAGCCTAGCCGGGTCCTCAACGACAGGAGCACGATCATGCGCACCCGTGGGGCCGCCATGCCGGCGATAATGGCCTGCTTCTCGCCGAAACGTTTGGTGGCGGGACCAGTGACGAAGGCTTGAGCGAGGGCGTGCAAGATTCCGAATACCGCAAGCGACAGGCCGATCATCGTCGCGCTCCAGCGAAAGCGGTCCTCGCCGAAAATGACCCAGAGCGCTGCCGGCACCTGTCCTACGAGTTGCATGATAAAGAAGACAGTCATAAGTGCGGCGACGATAGTCATGCCCCGCGCCCACCGGAAGGAGCTGACTGGGTTGAAGGCTCTCAAGGGCATCGGTCGAGATCCCGGTGCCTAATGAGTGAGCTAACTTACATTAATTGCGTTGCGCTCACTGCCCGCTTTCCAGTCGGGAAACCTGTCGTGCCAGCTGCATTAATGAATCGGCCAACGCGCGGGGAGAGGCGGTTTGCGTATTGGGCGCCAGGGTGGTTTTTCTTTTCACCAGTGAGACGGGCAACAGCTGATTGCCCTTCACCGCCTGGCCCTGAGAGAGTTGCAGCAAGCGGTCCACGCTGGTTTGCCCCAGCAGGCGAAAATCCTGTTTGATGGTGGTTAACGGCGGGATATAACATGAGCTGTCTTCGGTATCGTCGTATCCCACTACCGAGATATCCGCACCAACGCGCAGCCCGGACTCGGTAATGGCGCGCATTGCGCCCAGCGCCATCTGATCGTTGGCAACCAGCATCGCAGTGGGAACGATGCCCTCATT
>NZ_QWKK01000245.1 GCF_009911695.1 Enterorhabdus sp. P55
ATATTAACTTGAATTCATAAAATAACTTAGTATTTGTTTGTTTTTTCCTAGATATTTTGTATCTCATCCATTTGTTAAAACGATCAAGAGCGACCATCCATAAGCAAAATGCGAATATCTCTAATAACATATGAGGTAGCGAAGAAATTAATATAATAAAAGCTTTTGCAACCGAGTATCTAAATGCTATCCCAAATAAAATTCCAGGTAATATGGCTGTGAAAAGTGGCTGAATCCAATATAAAAATCGGATAGGTATGATTGATAAAATTAACATAATTATTGGGACTTTAAATCCATTATTAAAAATATAAGCAGCAACTAAATTCAACCCCGATTTCTGTGATACTGATTTGGAAACATTATTTGATATAGAATTTAACGTATCTGAGAAATTAGGATTGATAATATAAGTTATCACAGCTGATATAATAACAACAAATATTATGATACTTAAATACTTGATGGGTTTAAAAACTTTATTCATTTGATTTTTCCTTTTAGAGTCATTATAACATTAAAAACAAAAAATAACCCCTAATATTTAATTGTTATAAAATTTTTCGATGTATTCAAAACAATATATGCTATAATGCAGTAAGGTGAAAACGATCGTTATGTTATAGAAAATAAAAATTTTTAGTGGGCCGTCTATAGTATGCCCTATCTTGATTTAAAAAATTCGCCTAAGGGTAAATGAATGATGTTTAAAGTGGATTTTTTATGTTTGAGTTAGACTATAGGCTACTTTCTGTTCAATGTACAAAGTTTTTACAGGGTTAAAGTTTACTATTGTTTCTATTGTTTGAAATATTGAAGGAGGAGTATCAAATGGAAAATAAAAGTAGATATGCCACGAAATTTTATGTGGTTTTAATGATGTTAAGTTTAGTGTCTCAGTTGTTTGTGCCAGTTCTTCAGGTAGCAGCGGTTGAAGTACCGACTACTGTAGTAACAGAGATGACTGCTAAGTCAACGAGCGAGAATACAGCAGAATTAAATTTAAGTTTAAATAATACTAGTTCTGAGAAGAAAAGTGAACAAATTAAACTTGATTCA
>NZ_QWKK01000246.1 GCF_009911695.1 Enterorhabdus sp. P55
GGCCGGGCGCTGCGGGGCTGCCGGCGGGGCTGCGCGGGCCGGCGCTGGCGACGGGGGCGTCGGCTGCTAGGGCGGCGGACATCGGCGCCCTCCCCGCGGACGCGCGGCGTCGCCGTGCTTACGCCGCGTCTACGACTTGGTTGCGACGGGCAAGCGCGCTCCCCGCGAGCGCGACGGTTCCCTAAGATGGGCGCAACGCTGCGGATGGATCAACGCCGCGGCATCCGGTTGTACCTGTCCGTAGAAAGGAACGACTATGGCAATCCTGTCCAATCCGTTCGTCATGGAAGTGCCGCGCAAGCTCACCGACGAGGAGCTGGTGAACGCCATCCGCCAGGATCTGGTGGGCGAGCTCGAGGCCATTCACGAGTACGACGCGCATGTCCTGGCCACCGACAACGAGGACGCGAAGAAGGTGCTCTCCGACATCCGCGACGAGGAGCGCGAGCACATGGGCGAGCTCCTCGAGCTGCTGGAGCGTCTTGCTCCCGACGAGAAGGGATTCCATGACGAGGGCCGTGACGAGGTTCGCGAGATGCTCGACGGCAAGAAGAAGTAGGGCGCCGCACGCAGGCTGCCTGGGCCCCGGTCACGTAAGCGGCCGGGGCTTTTTTGCGTCTGGCTTCCCGTCTCGGCGGCGCTCCTGGGGCTCGGCGGCGGGGGGGGATGGCGCCTCGTACTCCCGATGGTACGGGGCCGCCTTGCTTCCCGGTGGGTCCTGGTCTGGCTCTGCCGTGTCGTCGCTGCGATGCGGGGCGCGGTTTCCGGCTCGCAGTGTCGGGGCGTCGAGCTGGCGGGGAGGTTTCGGAAATCTGGCCAAAAAGGGTACGGTTTACGCAGGTTTGAATGTCCCCGGCGCTTCTTGGCGCGTGTTTCCCCAGGTCGGGGGTGACCAGAGGACGCCTCGGGGCTGTCTGGGAGCGTAAACCGTGCTGTTTTTGGCCAGTTTCTCGGAAGGAAGGCCTTGGCGACTTGGAGCGGTGGATGTTGCGGCCCGGCGGCGGTGCTGACCTCCGACCCCCCGACCCCCCGACCCCCCGACCCCCCGACCC
>NZ_QWKK01000247.1 GCF_009911695.1 Enterorhabdus sp. P55
TCCGCGCCTTGCGCCCCACGCTTCCGCGCCGCCCGCACGCGCCCTCCGCGCCCGACGCCCACGTCGCCGGCGCGGCCCGCCGCGAGCCACGTCGCGCCGTCCCTATTGTGGCCCACCGCCCGACGCCCATGCCAGCCCGCCGAGCCCGCACCCGACACTCGCGCCGCCAGCGTCATGCCCTACATGTCCGCACCCTCACGCCGTATCTCGCAGCCGCATCGCTCCCATCCGCAAGGCCGCATGCCCGTCGTCCACCACCTGCATTTGGATCCAACTCGCGAGTGTTTCACGTGAAACACTCGTTTGCCTCGCATCCGCATCGCACGCCAAATGTCCTTTGAGGGCCGCCGCCCTCCGAGCCCCACGCACCCCGCGTGCCCCGCCGTCCGTCACGTGACCGTGCCCCATGCGCCCCGCCGTCCGCCATATGTCCGCGCTCTGTCGCCCGCCCCACTTCGCGCCCTCTGCACCTGCGCCGTCCTCCACGTCCCGAGGCGCCGCGACCCATGCGCTCGTCGCTTCCCCGCCGCCAAGCCGCTCCCTCACCCACGACCGCAGCCCCAGCAAGGCGCCATTGTTTAGAGCGTAATCTAACTCCAGAATGTTTCACGTGAAACATTCGTTTCTATAATCTGGAACCGTCCCGGCGACACCCCCCCTCGCATTACCAGCACCGTCCACCAAACGCCATTCGGGGGGCCACGTCCTCCGCGCCCCGCCCCGGCCTCGCGCGCCCACCGCGCCCGCGGCCCTGTCCTCGCCCCCCCCCCGCGCACCCACCACACGTCCTGCGCACCCACAGCCCCACCGCATCTGCGTACCCTCCCCTTGCCCCCCGAGCCCCGCGTCCTCCGCACCTTGCACCCCGCGCTTCCACGCCGCCCACGCGCCCCGCACACCCACCACACGCACGCCTTGCCCTCGCGCGGCCTCCGCGCCCCGTCCTCGCCCCCCCCCCGCCC
>NZ_QWKK01000025.1 GCF_009911695.1 Enterorhabdus sp. P55
AGCCAGTGGGAGCGCGACGGGCAGAAGCGCAGCAAGATCGAGGTGATCGTCGACGAGCTCGAGTTCATGTCGAGCCGAGGGGAGGCCGGAGAGCGCGACCTCGAGGATGGCGCCGTCGCCGGCGTCTACGACCATGACATCCCCTTCTAGGCACATGCCGCGCAGCGGCGCAGCAGGCAGGGGCAGGGCCGTCGTCCAGGTGGACAAGGCTACCAGGCGGCCCCTGAGGGCGTACGGCTCCGTCTCGGAGGCGGCAAGGGCCGCGGGCATGCCGAGGACGTCGCTTGAGCGCATCCTGCGCGGCCGAGGCATGACCTCAGGGCCGTCCTACTACCGCTACGCGGACGACTTCGACCCCGGTGAGGGGTTCGAGGGCCGCCGCAAGCGCGCCGTGGGCGCCTGGGCGGGAGGGCCGCGGCCGGCCCGGGTCTTCGACGACTCGGCCGCCGCCGCCCGGGCGTACCGGGTCGAGGCGGTGACGATCCGCAAGTCGATCGCCACGGGGCGGCCGCGCTTCGACGCGTCCCTCGGCTGCGACGTGACGCTCGCGTGGATATGAGGAGGATCTGGAGGGTTTGGCGGCATGAAGAGGAGATACTACGTCGTGGCCTTCGGCGCGCCCCTTCGCCGCGCGCCGAAGGCCACGACGATAATTCGCTAGGAAGCCCCTTCGTCGCCTGCGCTGCTACCGAGGCGACGCTGGACGATCCGGACTGCCTCTGGCGGGTTCATGCAGTCGTAAATCTCAAGGACCAGCCGTATGCGGGAGGGGCTCCATCCCATGAACTTGTTGACAGCGAGAGGGCTCATGCCGTGGGCGATGAGGATGAAGGGGAGGGAGAGCCGAAGCGTGGTTGCCGTCATCGGCCCCTTCTCCGACTTTCGGAGCGCGCGGGCGACGTCGCGCCCTAAAAGGC
The DNA here is from genome assembly GCF_009911695.1 of Enterorhabdus sp. P55. Classification (GTDB taxonomy): domain Bacteria; phylum Actinomycetota; class Coriobacteriia; order Coriobacteriales; family Eggerthellaceae; genus Enterorhabdus. Next base: position 918 of record NZ_QWKK01000025.1, read on the forward strand.
GCCTGCCTGTGCGTGAGAGGAACAGCGCGTTGTCGTGCTCCACGTTGGCTCCCTCAGGCGCGCGCTTCCGAGCAAGGGGTTCCCTCACTTGGCCGAGATACCTGGCGAGCCAGAAGCATGACTCGTCACTCAGGAACTGGCGCGTGCTGATTATCTCGCGGCGGCCGAGGGAGAGGTCGTCGACGTTGAGGCTGACGAGCTGCTTCACCGTGAGGGCGGAGCCAAAGATGATCTCCGCCAACGCCCGATTGCGAATGCCCAAGGGGGTTGTTTGGGGCATGCCATTGAGGTAGGAGATGATGTAATCCACGCTGCGAGGAGAGGTGGAGTTATGCGCCGCCGGGCGTCGTGGCCCAAACTTTGACATCGGATTCGCGTCGATGAGGCCGTAAGCATGCAGGTGCCTGAAAAGGCTTTTCAGCGCCACGAGGCGGGTGTTTATCGTCGAGGCTGAGATGCCGCGATCCATCTGGTCTCTTACGTAATCGAAGACATCAGACTTCGCGACTTCATCGAGCGACGCAGCTCCCAGTTTCTCCAGGTGGCGGCAGAAGTCCCTTATCGCATAGGCATACGTGCGGAGCGTCGAATCGGCGAGCGCCTGTTCCTCCTCGACAGCCTCGAAGTACCTGTCCACGAGCTCATAGTCCATGATGCCTCCTGTCGTCGTCAACGGGAACTCGATCGATGCTATCCCATGGGGCGGGAGGCTGCGCGACGGCGCCTCCATCGAGGAGGTGCGGATGGGGAAACGTTGACCTAGCGCGTCCTTTTTGAAAGTGCGCTTTCAAAAAGGACGCGGCGGGTCTTTAGCGGAGGGGCCTGGTGGGCGCTTCTCCGGAGGGGCCCGGGACATGTCAGGGCTTCTCGCCGGAAGCCCTCCCCGGCGCCCGGCTCGCGGCGTCCTGGCTGGTGTGGAGGGGCAGCGCCTCCCTCTTGACGAACGCCTCCCTGCTTATCTGACTTTAACAATGGTAGCAGGTGCACGCCTGAAATGGCCAGGCTGGCTAGGGTGCATACCGCCGTACCCCCACCCATACCGTCGAATGCTGGTACGAAGATACGGGGAGGTTCCTTCCCGGGCGCATAGCCTACGGTGCGGCTCATTGGGGTCGGATATGGACACATAAGGAGTAGCCGAGGGTGTCCATATCCGGAATCAGGGGCAGGCGCTGGCGCGTTGGAGCCGTCGACACGGCGACTCGTATGCCACCCATTTGGACATATAAGGCGGAAGCCATATAAGGACTAATGGCCGCGCAGGGCCGGCGCGGGGCGAGGAGCCGCAGTGGCTAGCGCGACGGCGGCCTTGACCCGCCAGGCTCACGCGGGGCTGGAACGTGGGATCGCGCGGCCGCGGCGGGCCGAGAGGCGCCCGGGGGCTCGGGAGACCTCTCGGCTGGGTTGCGGGTCAGGGAGACGATCCTTCGGCCTCCTCCGCCCGCCTGGGCCGAGAGCGTCGCCATGCGCCTGGAGACCTCGCCTGCGATCGCCTCGATCCTGGCGGGGGGCATGAGCGGGTTGCGGGCCAGGATGCCCGCGAGCTCGGCGTCAAAGCCGTCCAGCTTGGCCGGGTCGAGCCAGGAGAGGTTAGGCAGGCGGCGCAGGAGATCGCCGGGACGCAGGTTCTCGCCGTCGAACGGCCGGACTTGGTTCTCCCAGTCGACGGGCGCCTCCAGGCGGATCTGATCCATCCAAAGCGAGGAGCCCGTGTCGTAAATGGGGGCGAAGCGGGCGATGGAGTGGTCGTCGCTGTCCCTGAGGATCCCGAAGTTGTTGTAATGCCTGTCGAAGTTGCCGAGCAGGTAGTCGACCGCGAGCATCTTGGAGAGCGCGTGCCCGGGGTCGGGGACCCCGAATCTGCCGAGGGTGTCGGTGAGCCGCCTCATGCCCGTCGTGTTCTTCAGCCCGGGGGCCGAGCGCAGCAGGTCGGCGGCGGGAATGAGCTCGAGGTTTCCGGTCACCATGGACTCGCAGGCGCTGTAGGTTCGCCCCGCCTCCTCGACGAGGCCGTACTCGACGTACTCGCCCGGATCGAGGATCCGCCGCATGAGGGCTGTCGCGGCGACCTCGTTGTAGGGCTCCTGCCCGAAGGCGCCCGAGGCGGCCTTCATGAGAACGACGCGGCCGCCCCGCATCGTCCACTTCTTTCGAAGGTCGCCCGCGAGGCTTGCGTTGGGGGAGCAGAAAGACGGGCGGATCGTGCTGTCCTGGCCGAGCGTCACGAGGCCGAGCTCCTCGTCGAAGCCGTTGTCGAAGAAGTTGACGTCGGCCCACGACGCGTCGTCCCCCTCCTCGCGAACCCAGTACCTGTCGGTGAGCGAAAGGGCTCGGCTGCGCTCCGTGAGCTCTCGGGTGTCAGCCACCCCGAGCTGGTCGCGCAGCGACTGGAACTGCTGCCTGGACACGGGGATGGCGCGGGAGGCCCACCAGTCGTTGAGGTTGCGGCGCGTGATCGTGCCCTGGGGGTCGATGAGGGCCGGGGGCGCGAACCCGACGTCCTTGCGCTCGATGATGCGGAGGACGGCGTGGATCTCGGCGTCGTACTCGAAGTCGAGCACCTCTCGATCCTTGCTCATGAGGGTGTATCGGGCCAACCGGGTCTCCTCTCTTCTGCCGGGGGAGGCTCTGCCTATGCCTGCCCAAGCGATCTAGTAATGATAGCAGGTTCGGAGGCGGCTCCTCGCCGTACCTGGATACCATGGTACGCGGGTACGGGCACGGGCCCTAGCCCCGGCCGCTGGCGCCCCGCCTCCTCCCCCGCGGCGCCGGCCTGCCGTCGAAGGAGAACTCCACGCTCCCGTCCTGGGCCAGCCTTAGCCGGGCCTCGAACTTCCTGCCCGCCTTGGAGGTGAGACCCTTCACGAGGGGCGACTTGCCGGCGAGCAGCGCCGAGGCCTGGGCGTCCGTCAGCCGCTTGCCGGCGACCGTGGAGAAGAACCTGAACCCGCAGCCCGCCTCCTGCTCCCAGGAGCCGTCCTCGAGCTTGCGCCGCCTGTTTGACTCGCAGTCGAACACCTTGCCGCGGGCGAGCACTCGCGCTCCGCAGCACGGGCACGTGCCGACCGGCTTGCCGGGCGAGGCCAGGGACTTGCCCGCGTAGGCCTCGCCCCTGTGCGCCTCGAAGGCCTCGGCCACCGCGCGCTGCACGGCGTTCACGTCGGCGCGCCCCGCGGCAACCTCCTGCTGGATGAGCCACCAGCGCGCCGTCAGGTCGGCCCCCCGGATGTCCGCGGGCACGAGGTCGTAGAAGGCGCGTCCCTTCTCGGTGGAGCGGATCTTGCCGCCGGACTCCTCGACGAAGCCCCGCGCCTTGAGGCGCTCGATGACGTCGGCGCGGGTGGCCGTCGTCCCTATGCCGCCGTGCTCCCCGGCCTTGCCCTCGTCCTTGGACTTGAGGGCGGCCTTGAGGGCGGGGTCGGAGACGTACTTTGCCGCCGAGGCCATGTCGGTGACGAGCGTGCCCTCGGAGTAGGGCTTGGGCGGGCTGGTCTTGCCCTCCCTGAGCTCGCAGGAGGCGACTTTGCCCTCGTGGCGGCCCGGGTCGACCCAGGCGGCCGCGCTCTCGTCCTCCCCCTCCTCCTCGGGCTCGCCGAAGGCGGCCGTGAAGCCCGGGTCTGTCACCCTCCTCGCCCTGTGCTCGAGCGATCCCGCCTCGCAGGGGACGGACGAGGAGCACTCCTCGTAGGCCAGGGGGCGGGCGAACTGCATGGCGTAGCGCTCCACGACGGCCTCGTAGGCCCACCGGTCGTGGTCGCGCAGGCACCTCGCGTCGAAGCGCGTCTCCTGGGGGATTATGGCGCCGTGGGCGCCCACCTTGGCGTCGTCGAAGGCGCGTCCCCGCAAAGACGCGTCAACGTCCCAGGATCTCCCGACGTTCGCGAAGGCGGCGGCGAGCGTCGCCGGGGCCTGGGCGTGGTACTCCTCGGGGAGGTAGCGGCAGTCGCTCCGGTTGTAGGTGATGGCGTGGTGCTCGTCCCGCAGGCGCTGGGTGGCCTCGAGCGTCTGCTTCGCGGTCATCCCGTGTCGTTTCGAGAGCTCGGCCTGGAGCGTGGTGAGGTCGTAGGGCAGCGGCGGGAGCTTCTGGCCCGTGCGGGCCGTAGCCTCGAAGGCCAGAGCGCGGCCTTGGAGCGCGGCCGCCAGGGCCTCCAGCGGCTCGCGCGACCAGATGCGCTCGTCGCCCGCCAGCAGCTCGTCGGAGGGGCTCAGCTTGAAGTCGACGGCCCCTCCCCCGTCTATGGCGACGTGGGCGACGAGCGTGTAGAAGGCACGCCGCTCATGGCCCTCTATGGCGCGGTCGCGCGCGACGACGAGCCCGAGGGTGGGGGTCTGCACGCGGCCGACGGACACCTTGGCCCGCAGGCGCATGCCCGCCAGGCGCGACTCCGAGACGCCGAAGGCCATGTCCGCCATCTGGCGGGCGTAGGCGGACGCCGAGAGCGGCCGGTAGCGCGCGTTGTCCTCGAGCCGCCCGAACGCGGCCCTGATGTTGGCCTCGATGTTGTCGTTGACCAGGACGCGCTCGACCGGGCCGGCGTAGCCCAGGTAGTCGAGGAGCTCGTCGACGAGCAGCTGCCCCTCGTCGTCCGGATCGCCGGCGTGAACGACGGAATCGCACTCGCCGAGGAGCGACGAGACCTGTTCGACGATGCCCTCCTTGCCCTCGATGGGCCGCTTGGGCCAGTCGTCCACGACGATGGGCAGGCGGGACTCGTCGAACTCCCCGTCCCACCTCCAGCGGGGGTCTATGTCCCCAGGCTCCACGAGCTCGAGCACGTGGCCGGCCAGCGCGCACACGACGTAGCCGTTTCCCGAGATGGGGAGCCTGGCGGTCTCGGAGACCTCCCTCCCGCATATGGCGCGGGCGATGTCGCGCCCCAGCATCGGCTTCTCGGCGATGACGAGCCTCATGAGGCCTCCTGCTCTCTGAAAACGGCCCCAAGGGGGGTATGAATAGTCGGGGCGACTTGAGATCGGGGCTTAGAAGGGCTCTCCGCAAGCCGTTGACCTGGGGTTTTGCGAGGGGTTAAGATGCGGCCCGTCGCAAGGATCGACAGGGCCCAGCCGAGGCAGGATCCCCATGCGACGGCTGCCAGGCCCCAGGGGCTCATGCCCGGCCCCCTTTCCGACGGCGGGACGCGGCGAGAGCGCCTCCCGCGAGGGCCGCGGGGATCGCGGCCAGGGCGAGCAGGGCCCCGTCCCCCGTCTGGGCCAACGGCCCCCGGTTGCCAGAGCTCCCGGCCGAGTCCGGGAGCTCCGCGACCTCAATGCCCCAGGCGGCCTCGTGGACGAGGAGGGCGAACTCGTTTCCGAGGCCGGGCGGCAGCGAGACCTCGTAGGCGAGCTCCGCCGAGCCGCCGGGCTCGAGGGAGCAGAGCGGGGCGGGGCCGGACATGGCGGAGCCGGACAGCGGGCCGTCGTAGGCGGTGGAGCCCTGGCACGAGACCTTCAGCCAGCAGCGCTCCAGGAGCTCCGCCGCCTCGCCGCGGTTGGCCGCGCCGGTCTCCGCGCCCACCATGAAGAGGGTCGCCTGCGCGGGCGCCATGGATCCGTTCGAGAGCACGAGCGCGCCGCCGTAGCTCCCCCCGGGCCACATCGGGCCCACGTGCCCGAGCAGGTCGTCGGAGCTCAGCGTCGCCTCGCCCCCGTCATAGCTCAGCGTGTAGGCCTCCCCCTCCGCCCATGCGGCGCCGGGGGCGCCTGCCAGGGCGGAGACGAGGGCGGCCGCGGCGGCGATGCGCGCCATCTTCATGGTCAGATCCTCCCTTCCCCTTCGTAGGTGTGCATGGCGGGCTCGGCCTGGACGCCTACCCAAGGGTCGTCGGCGCCGAAGTCAGGCTCGAATGCCGCCCTCTGCACCGCCTCCGCGGTCACTCGCACGCGCAGCTCGGCGCCCGAGGCCTCCTCGTACGCCCTCAGGGCCGGGTCGTCGGACGGATCGGGGCTGGGATCGGCCCACTTGGTGGGGTCGAGCGGCCGGGAAGCCGGCACCCAGGCCCATCCTCCCTCGCGAGGCTCCTGCTCGAACACGGGGCACTCCACGGAGCCTGGCCACGTGACGGCCTCTCCGGCGGAGAGGGGCCGGGTGAGGTGCCACCAGCCGTCCGCCGCGCAGACCCACTCCTCGCCCAGGCCCTCGGGCGAGCTGTCCCACGTCACGTCGCCGAACGGCGCGCCGAGGGCGGACGTCTCGGACTTGAGGCGGATCCAGCACTCGCCGCCCGTCGCGGTGACCGCGACGTCGTTGGCGGCGCGCTGGCCCGTGACGAGGGATCCCGCTCCCGGGGAGAGGGCCGCGAGCGACACGTCGACGCCGCCCGTCTCCACCCTGCCGTGGGCCACGACCTGCGCGGAGACGGCGGCCACGGCGCCAGACGTAGCGATGAGGAGCGCCAGGCCGGCCGCCAGGAGGACGGCCTCGGGGCGCTTCCCCGGCTTTTCGTTGACTCTCAACTGCCGACCTCCTTCCGGGCCGCTCGGCCGCTACGCCGCCCAGGAAGGCGGCAGCACTTTATAGGCATTTTCATTGAAGCTACTGTGCGAGGTGACAGCGCCGACAGGCCATGAACTGCAATTGCACTCCAGCGATCCGCATTGACAGAAGGTTCCGGTCATATCGCTCGTATTGGCGGTGTTCCAGCCGGAGACGTCTCCAATGGATGTGAGCGCAGTGCACCGCCCAAACATCCAATACATGGTTTTGCATGAGCTCATGTCCCAGGAGGAGAGGTCGAGGGAGGTCAGGCTGGAGCAGTTCTCAAACATGCTTCTCGTCGAGCTCAAGGCAGACGTTTTCCATGAGGGCAACCCTTCGAGAGCCTTTAGGGACTTGCAACCGCTGAACATCTGTGAAGCGTTCGCTACCTGGCCCATGTCCCATTGAGACAGATTGCCGATATTCTCAAGCGCCTTGCATTGATAGAACATGCTCGTCGCGCTGGTGAGGTTTGGCATCCTCCATGAAGATAGATCGAGGGAGGATAGAGCTTCGGCCCGACCGAACATGCTTGTAGCGTCTTCGAGGCTGCGCACGTTCCACGATTCGAGGCCGTCGATGGCGGCTAGCCGCCAGCAGCCATCGAACATCTGTGAAGCGTTCGCTACCTGGCCCATGTCCCAGGAGGAGAGGTCGAGGGAGGTCAGGCTGGAGCAGTTGAAGAACATCCTGCTCACGTCGATTGCCTTTGACATGTCGATCAGCTCTAGGCCCTCGATCAGGGGCACCCCGCTCATCTGCGCAAACCAATTGCTGGTTCTTTTCGGCGCGAATGCGCTGACGATCTGTGCTTTCTTGATATTGAACGAGTATGTTGGGAACCAGGTAGGTGTTTGGATGTCTTCAATTCCCTTGCATACGTGGCTAATCGGGAGGTCACGATAGATTTCTCCGACCTTTGGCTCCACGAGAAGCCGTTCGAAGTAAATCGCATCATCGGAGGATCCCCTCGACACCACGATGGCGTAGATGTCTCCACGACGATATGCGATGTTCCCATCGGCTGCGGCAAACCCCTCGGGCAGGATCGAGGGGTTTGCCGCAGGGCTCATCGTCACCTCGACGAGCTTGGTCGTCCCAGCGAACATCCCCGCCGAGTCCTTGATGCCGGCCGTGTCGAGCCCGGAGAGGTCCATGGCCTCGCAGGAGCTCATGTCCTTGAACCAATCCGAGGTGTCCTCGGGGGCAGTGGGTACCAGGCACTCCACACGCTCGATGGCGCCGGGCGTGTCGGAGAGGCACCCCGCCGCGCCCGTCTCGACGTCGGGCACCACGCAGGTGACCTCGGCACCGTCAAGAGTGTCGCCGACCTCGGGCGGCGTGTCCGCCACGAACTTGAGCAGGGTGCCCGCCGTCACTGCGCTCACGCCGGCCGGCGGCGCCCCGTCGCCGATGCCGTTCTGCCTCTTGTAGGCATCCCAGGCGTTCTGGCAGTTGCTGAACCCCGTGGATTGGATGCCGTAGCCGGTCACCCCGACCACGTGCTTTCCGGCCTGGCCCTGCTCCTCGGCGAGGTTGGCCACCACGACCTCCTCGAAGATGGGGGGCGTGTCGGACTTGGGCCCGATGGGCTCGGGCCAGCCGAAGCGCCAGACCACGTCGTCGCCGTCGTCGAAGGTCTGGAGCACCACCCACTCCTCGCTCGCGTCGAAGCTGAACAGCGGGGTGCGGGCGGCGGGCAGGACGGTCTGGGTCTGCGGGTCGTAGACGCTGACCACGGCGGTTGGCACGCGGATCTCGACGAACAGGTAGCCGTCGATGGCGTCGTGCAGGTTGCGGATGCGCGGATCCTTGGGGACGTGCTGGCCCGGGACGACGTTCTTGGATGCCTCGGGATCCCAGGCGGGTTCGACGACCTTGACGTTGAGGTTGTCGGCCACCGACACCTGGTTCTCCTTGCGGTCGGTGCCGGTGAAGAACGCGTAGGTGCCGAGCGTGCCCATAGCCGCGGCAGCCGCGACGGCGGCCCCGAACTTGGCGAAAGAGCGACGCGACATGACGACCGCCCCGGGCGATGCCTCGTCCACGGCCGCCAGGGCCTCGTCGATGCGGTAGCCGCCCTTCTCTGTGTTCATCTGCTCTCCTCTCAGGACGGGCGGGGCGCGAGGCGCCCCGCCGGCGTAGCGTGGTCTTCTAGGCGTTCTGGGCGCCGTAGGCCGCCCACGCCGAGGCGGCGTCGGCGAAGCCCTCCGCCTGGATGGCGTGGCCGTCGACGGTGATCTTGTCGGCGCCGGAGTTGCCCTGGGCCTCGACGAGGTTGATCATGGTCACGTCGTCGAACAGGGCCGGGGTGGACGCCCCAGGGGCCACCTTGCTGCCGTAGAGGTAGGTGTGGGTGGTGTAGCCGTCGGCTACGACGGGATCCCCGCTCTGCGTCCAGCCCTCGTTCACCTCGTAGGTGAACAGCTCGTGGGAGGCCGCGGCGGCGGGCGCGCCGTCTTCGCCCACGACGGACACCTCCGCCGTGGGCACCTTCACCTGCACGAAGCACCAGGCCTCGATGTCGGAGCCGTTCTTCACGGCCGGATCCTTGGCCACCGTCTGGAGCGGCACCAGGTTCTCGGCGGCATCGGGCACGCCGTTGGCGTCCTCGTCGGTGAGGTCCCAGCCGGGCTCGACGACCTCGATCTTGTCGGCCAGGCCCTCGCTCATCGTGAACACGTTCTCGACGGTGTCGGTTCCAGTGAAGTACGCGAACGTGCCCATGGCTCCTACCACGAGCGCGCCGGCCACGCCGGCGGTGATGAGGGCCTTGGCCTTAGCTCGCTTCTGCTCGGGGGCAGCCGGCCCCGTCTCGGTCATCTGGCTGATCTGTTCCATCTTCCTTCCCTTTCTGGTCGGATCTCTTCCTTGCTCTTCCCGCGGGGACGCAGGTCAGCGCGTAGGTCAGCGCGAGCACGCTGCCGACGGCGAGGATCCAGGGCACGCGGTTCTCGGTGATGCTCAGCAGGACGTCTCCCGCCAGCGGCACCGAGCCGACCGTCCGCCCCTTCACGCGGTCGAAGGCGACCGGGAACGCGTCGGGGTTGCCGTTGGCGTCGCCCTTCGTCGTTATCTCCCGCGCCTCCTCGTCGACGGCTACCACCCGGTGGGTGCATGTCTGGCCGTCCCCTATGTCAAAGGCGATGACGTCCCCCGGGGACACGTCCTCGCCGGTGACCCGTGTGTCCACGTAGGCGAGGTCGCCCACGTGGATCGCCGGCTCCATGGAGCCGGTCATGACGCCGTAGGTCGCCAGCCCGAAGGGCAGGCCCCCGAAGCACAGGGCCGCGAAGGCGACGAGCGCGACGAGCTCGGCGGTCAGCAGCGCGTTCGCTGCGCGTCTTATGGCGGTTCCGATCAACTGCTCCTCCTTCTTATCCGGGCGGCTCCCCCGGGGTCCGGGCCGTCAGGCTAGGCCGAGGTAGGGGGTCGGGCCGGGCGCGGCGGCCCGGGCCCCGAGGGGCCGCCGGCGCCGCTAGGCCGGCTGGCCCTCGACGGACGCCGAGGGCTGCGTCTCCCCGCACGCCGCGCAGACGTCGGCCACCTTGACGAGCTCGTCGTAGGCCTCGGCGTCGACGACCGTCTCCGTCCAGGCCTCCTGCTCGACGTAGTCCACCGCGACGGGCACCCCGGTGGTGTAGCCCGCGTGGCCGTACTCCTCGGCGTGCTCTGCGGTCATGCCGTCGATGGGGCTCATGCACGTGTTACAAACGGTGTGCTCCTCCACGCGCGACGCCATGACGGCGGGGTGCTCGACCTCGTGGGTCGCCGCCGGATGCGAGACGATCTCGTAGGACGGCTGCCAGGCGTGCTCGTGGGCGGCCTGGGCCTCCCCCGCCTCCTGGGGCTGGGCCTGCGGGGCGTGGGAGCCCCCGTCGTCGCGGCTGGCCAACTCGTCGGCGACGAGGACGAGCGCCAGGGCGCAGGCGGCGCATGCCGCGGCCAGCAGGGCGGTGAGGACGTAGTGGGCGACCGTCGCGCGGGAGACCGTCTTCCGAGTGCCCTGCGGGGCCTCCTCGGGGGTGTTCTCGGTGATCATGGGTATGCCTTTCCAAGGGTGGGGCGCTCTTCGCGCCCCACCCCCATTGGCTCGGGGTTTTGAAGGGGGTCAGGCGGGCTGGCTACTCGTCGGCGGGTTCCTCGGGGCCGGGGGCCATGCGGCGGCGGGCCGCCCAGGCGCCCAGGCCGCCCGCCAGGACGGCCAGGAAGGCGATGAGGGTGGCGATGGCGGTGCCGTCCCCGGTCTTCGCGAGGGACTGCCCGGGCGCGCCGGGGACGTCCGTGATCGTGACGGTCTGGGCCGCATCGTCGATGTCGGCGTGGACGGCGACCTCGAGGCCGTCCTTCGAGAGCGTCTCGAAGGCGACCAGCTCATGGCCCTTGAGGCCGCGTGCGTCGAAGGCGAACTCGACCTCGGCCGTGCCGTCGGGGGCGTTGGGCACGAAGGTGGCCGAGGCCCTCACCTCGCGGTCGGCGACGAGCAGGGGCTTGCCCGTGGCCTTGTCCATGAGGATTCCGGCGAGCACGTACTCCTTGCCGGGGACGAGGTCGCGGTAGGCCACCGTGTCGACGAGGACGGCCTCGGCGGAGTCGAGGGCCTCGTGGTCGCCGTCGGTCTTGTCGGTGAGCTCGGTGCCTATCGCCGGCGCGACGATCCCGCACTGCTGCTCGGCGCACGAGAGGTCGAGCTCGGAGGCGACCACCCTGTCGTCGGCGACGAGGACGGCCAGGCAGACCGTGGTCGTCCCGGCGAGCCCGGAGGCGTCGATCGGGTACTCCAGCTCCACGGTGGCGGAGGTGCCCTCGGGCGTCACGTCGCGCTTGGCCACGGCCATATCGGCGACGGCCTCCTTGTGCTCCGCCAGGACGGCGGCGAGCGCCTTGCGGTCTACCGACCCGTCGCCCTCCTCGCCGAGGCCCATGGCGGCAGCGATCGCCTCGGCCGCCTCCGCGAGCTCCTCCTCGCCGGCCTCGGAGCCGGCCGCCACGGCGGGCAGGCCGGTCTCGGCGTCCATGAGGATGCCGTGGGCCTCGTAGTCCCGCCCGGGGGCGAGCCCGGTGAGGGACAGCGTGTCGACGAGCTTGGCGCCGGGGTCGGCCGTGACGGCCTTGTCGCCGTCGAGGGCGTCGCGGGCGGTGGTCGCGATGCTCGGGGAGACCACCTCGACGGTCTGGCCCTCGTCGTCGATGTCGGCGTGGACGGCGAGCTCGACGCCCTGCTCGGAGAGCCCCTCGAAGGCCACCAGCTCCTCGCCGGCGAGCAGCGAGGTGTCGAGGCGGAACTCGACCTCCACCGTCCCGGAGCTCGCCGCAGGGACGAACGCCTTGGTCGCCGTCACGGGCTCGCCGTCGGCGGCGAGCAGCGGCTCGCCGGTGGACTTGAGCACGAGGGTGCCGGTTAGCACGTACTCGCGCCCGGGGACGAGGCCTTCGTAGGCCACCTCGTCGACGATGACGGCCTCGGGGCCTGCGGCGACCTCCTTGTCGCCGTCGGCGCCGTCGGAGGCCTGCGTGCCGATCCCGGGGCGCGCGACAGAGACGGTCTGGCCCTCGTCGTCGATGTCCTTGTGCTCGGCCACGACGATCCCGTCGCGCGCGAGCTCCTCGAAGACCACGAGCTCGGCGCCCTCGGGCAGGGCGCTCGCGTCGAGCTCGAGGGTCACCTCCGCGCTGCCGTGGGCGGCGGCCGGCTTGAAGGCCGTGGAGGCCGTCACGGGCTGGCCGTCGGCGCCCGCGAGCGGCTCGCCGGTGGCCTTGTCCATGAGGGTGGCCGTGAGCACGTAGGACTTCCCGGCGACGAGGCCCTCGTAGGCCACCTCGTCGATGACCGCCGCGACGGGGCTCGCGGCCAGGGCCTTGTCCCCGTCCTCCGCGTCGCGGGCGGTGGTTCCGATCTCGGGGGCGGCCACCTCGACGGTCTGGCCCTCGTCGTCGATGTCGGCGTGCACCGCGAGCTCGAGGCCGTCCTTCTCTAGCGCCTCGAAGGCGACGAGCTCCTTGCCGGCGAGCAGGCTCGCGTCGAAGCGGAACTCGAGCTCGACGCTGCCCGAGGCGGCGACGGGCTTGAAGGCGAGGGTGGCCGTCACGGGCTCGCCGTCGGCGGCGAGCAGCGGCTCGCCGGTCTGGCGCACCACGAGCGTGCCGGTGACGAGGTACTCGCGGCCGGGCACGAGGTTGGCGTAGCTGACGGTGTCGACGACCACGGCCTCGGGGTCGGCTACGACCAGCTTGTCGCCGTCGGCGCCGTCGGAGGCCTGCGTGCCGATCTCGGGCGGGACGAGGCGCACGGTCTGGCCCTCGTCGTCGATGTCGGCGTGCGACGCCGCGAGCGTGCCGTCGGCGGCCCAGAGCTCCTCGAAGACCACCACGTCGCCGGACAGGCCGCGCGCGTCGAGGGCGAGGCGGACGTCGGCGGTGCCGTAGTGCTCGCGCGGCGTGAGCTCGCGCTCGCCAGTCACGGGCTCGCCGCCCTGGGTCACGGGCTCGCCGGTGGCCTTGTCCATGAGGGTGGCCACGAGGCGGTAGGTCTCGCCGGGCACGAGGTTGGCGTACTCGACGGAGTCCACGATGACGGCTGCACCGTCAGCCGAGACCAGCTTGTCGCGGTCGGCGGCGTCCATGGCGGTCGTCAGTATGCGCGGGCTCTGGTCGACCGGGCGATCGTCGTCGACGGTGCCGAGGTCGACCGTGTGGGAGTCGCGGGTGATGGTGACGTCGGGGATGCTGACGAGCGTCAGGCCCTCGTTGGCCGCGCAGGGCAGCTCCTCGAGGGTATAGCGGTCGTAGGGCAGCGCTCCCTTGGAGTCGTCGGGCGCCGAGCCCAGGCCGAACCACACGCCGGCCTCGTCGTCGAGCGCGCCCTCCCCCGCCGCGTCGTTGGCATTGGTCTTCTGGGTATGGGGGTTCCAGGACGCGTGGGTGGAGGCGTAGCCGTTGGCGTCGGTCACGATGACGTGGCTCTCGCCGGTGGTCTGGCTGGTGATGCGGAAGGGCACGCCCGCAAGGCGGTGCATGGTGCCCTCCTCGACCTTGACGAGCTCGAGGTCGCCGCGCTTGGCCTGGTTCTTGAAGGCGGACTCGCCGGTCGCGGGCTTGACGACGATGCCGTTGCGCTCGATGGAGAAGGAGCGCGGCTCGCCGTCGGTGAGGAAGTAGCCGGCGCCGGCGGATACCTCGCGGATCTCGTAGGAGCCGTAGGGCAGCGCGTCGGAGGCGGTCTTGGCGACGCCTTCCTTCGCCTGGATCGTCATGACGGCCTTGCCTGGGGCGTAGGAGACGCCGCCCACCACGACGGGGCGGTCGCTGGCGTTGGAGACCTCGAAGAGAACATCCAGGGAACCGGCGCCCAGGGGCTCGAGGCGGCCGGTCTCGGCGTCGCGCTTCTCGACCTCGACGCCGCCCCGGACGACGTCGTCGGTGAAGGAGGAGGAGCCGGCGAGGCGCACGATGGCGCCGTCCTGGCGGATCTGCGCGGTCTGCGGGACGGAGGTGTTGAGGTAGGAGCCGTTGGTGGCGGACTCGCGCACCAGGTAGTCGCCGTAGGGCAGCGCGTCGGAGGCCGTGCGGGCCTTGCCGTCGGCTCCGGTGGTGAGGGTGAGGGCCGCCTCGCCGGGCGCCACGTCACGCCCGCCCACGCGCACGGAGCCCTCGGAGTCGTTTACGACCTCGAACTCGATGCCCGCGAACGTCGCGTCGCCCTGCGGAGCGGAGCCGGTCTCGGCGTCGCGCTTCTCGAGCTCCAGGCCGCCTCGGACGACCTCCTCCTTGACGATGGGCGCGTTGTAGGTCCCTACGGACTCGACGTTGCCCTCGGTCGTCACCTGGCGTAGGTAGACGGTGTCGTCGAGCAGGTAGCCCTCGGGGGCCTTGGTCTCCTGGATAAGGACGGTGCCGAGGGGGATGGTGACAAGACCATTTATTTTGTATAGCGCATCGCCGGAAACGAGACAACTGTCAAGAAGACCGGCCTGGCCTCTCTCGTCAGTCTTAACAACCCAGGTTCTAGTTGCAGGGCCGCTTGCCTCCGCGGCAGAGACGCTATCAAATTGTTGATTGAAATAGCGAATTGTAAACTCAGCTCCGGCAAGCGACGCGGAGCCCTGCGGCATGTCGAGAGTGGTCTCAAGATCTATTTTGCCGACCCACATACGCGCCGGGTCGTTTTGCGGGATCTCATTGTGCCATCCTTCCGCGTCGCCGATCCAAGAGGTCTCCTCGCTCGTCACCTCGACGTCGAACACGGTCTCGTCGAGGGCGTAGCCCTTGGGAGCCACGGTCTCCTGCACGTGGTACGTGCCGGGCTCGAGCTCCTTGGAGTAGGCGTAGCCGCCGTCGGCCGGCACGGTGATTGTGTCCACCTGGGCCCAGGAGGAGTCGTAGACGGCGTACTGCGCGCCGCCCAGGTCGTAGCAGGAGTTGCCGTCGGTGATCTCCGGGTTGGCCGAGCGCTTGGCCACACCGATCCAGCCCTCGGGGTTGTAGGGCCGGAAGGAGAACACGCGCTGGGTGCCGGAGCCGGTCGCCATCTGGAAGACCTCGAAGTCGGACGGCGCCGCAGACCAGCCGTAGTTGAAGTACTTGTCGTAGGTGGAGCCGGCCAGGAACGGCTTGCCTGAGCCCTGGTAGCCGATGATCTGCGTCCGGGCCCAGGTCTTCATCTGCTCGTTGCAGCCGTAGACCGAGCCCTGCCAGTCGGCCGCGTAGGCGTCTGAGAGCGCGATGTGGAGAGCCACGAAGTAGCGGTCGTAGGTCATGGCGCTGCCGTCGTACCAGGCGGTGGGCCAGAAGCCCGCGTCGAAGCCGGGGGAGCCCGGGCCGTACCAGAAGAGGTTGCGGATCAAGTCGATGCGCCAGGTGCTCCCTGGCTCGACGGCCAAGGCGTCGCTCCCCTCGAGCAGGTCGTAGGAAACGGCGTAGGAGCCCTCGGGCGGCGTGGCCTTCGAGGGCTGGGCACACACCGCCGGGCTCCCGTCGACGCTCATGGCCATGGTCGTGTAGCCGGCGTAGGGGATCTTGCCGTCGTGCTGGATGTACGCAGTCTCGGCAGCCAGGAGGCCGCCGGACGAGAGCGATGCGATGGGGATGAGGCCTAGGGCCAGGATCGCGGCGATGAGAAGCCGCAGTGCCTTAGATGCGCGTGGGCGCGCGCCGACAGCGTGAACCATACGGGTCCCTACCTTCCTTATGTGACCGGGACCCGGAATTTGGAGTTAGGCCCCTGGGCCGCGCAGAGTTGGAGCGCGCGACTTAGGGCCGATGGTGCCTTATCGGCGGTGTTTTGTCAAGCGATTGAAAGCGCAGGAGGGATGGGTCGGGCTACTTGGTGGCGCCGCAGGAGCACTTGTGGCCCGTGGTCACCGTTACAGTGTGGCCGACTTCATCGTGATGGATGATTTCGTATTTTGGGACTACTTCATATGAGCAGGAATGGATACGATCGCCATGTGCAAACCACTCTTCCACGGAATTAAAACTCTTCCCGCAGCTCGCTTTTACGGTAGCTCCTGTCTGCTTTTTCTCGTCCCAGGCGGCCTTGTCAACCACCCACTGCGGTTCGGTGACGGGCTGCCAGTTGTGCTCGTGGGCGGGCACCGAGGGCTGGGAGGCCGCGGGGGCCTGCTGCTGGGGCTGGGAGGCCGCGGGGGCCTGCTGCTGGGGCTGGGCGGCCGACCCGGAGGACGACCCGCCCTGGGGCGCGGCCTGCGCGGGCGACCCGGAGGCGACGGCCTGGGAGGTGCCCTGCTGGGGCTGGGCGGCCGCTCCGGCGCCCGTGTCCTCTGTGGCAGGGGCGGCAGGGGCGTCTGCCTGCTCCCCGCCCTCCCCCTCGGCCGCCTCGGCCTCGCCGGTGTCCGCCAGGGCCTCGTCGCCGGGGACGGAGGCCCCGCCTGCGGCCCAGGGCGACTCGATGGGGATATGCGGGATGAGCGCGCGGGCCGCGAAGCCCTCGACCTCAACGGCCTCGGCGGGCTGCATCATGACGGCTACGGCGACGGCCACGGCGGCGAGGGCCGCCGCCCCGCCGGCGCAGGCGGCGCGGCGGCGGGGCTTTCGCGCCTCCGCGGGGCCGCTCTCCTCGGCGACGGCGACGTCCTCGTCGGCGATCACGTTGATCTTCTCGGTCTTCTCGTCCATGACTCCTCCTTTGGTCGAGATCGTCCTCTCAGCTTCTGATCATACGTTAAGCGGGCATCTGACGCATAACGCTACCATTTTCCAAAATCCCCCCCGGCTATCTGAAGACCTCGTCATGGGTGCCGGTTCTCTGGAGGAACGCCACGCCGTCGGCCTCGCGCCAGATGACAAGCCAGTCTCCGGCATTCGCGACATGGCACTCGCTGCTGCCCTTCCATGCCCCCTTGAGGCTGTGCATACGGTGCCGCCGCGTAAGTACCTCGCGCGATTCAGGCGTGTTCTCGATGATGAGGTCGATGACCTCCGCCAGCTCTCCCTCGTCGAGCCCACGTCGCCTAACTCGCTTCAGGTCGCGCGAGAACGATGGCGTGAAGGTTGCCTTGAGCCTCATGGCTCTAGGCTCCTGCGGCGGCGAGCAGCGAGGCCGCGTCGTCGTAGAGCTCGTAGGAGCCCGACGCGATGGCGGAGTCGGTCTCCGCTATCGCCCGCAGGCTCTCCTCGTTGGGCTCGTAGGAGCCGAGGTTCAGAGGGATCGACCGCTCGCGCACCATCTGCTTGTAGAACGCGCGGGTGACCGAGGAGAGGTCGAAGCCGTAATACTCAGCGACGAGGGAAGCCTCCCTCTTGAGGCTCTCGTCGATGCGAATGGTTAGCGATGCGCTCGCCATGGGCTCACACTCCCTAGATCATGATGAGCTTGTATGTGCATATTGATAATAACGTCATTGCAAATTTGAGGCAAGACCCGTGGCAGTCATGTCACCTTTGCAAGGCTGGCGGCCTTTGAAAGTGCATTCTCAAAGAGGGGTCTTTCGTTGCGCCCTCGCCCTGCGGCGCCTCCCGTGACGCCCTGGCGGGCGCCCCGGGGCCCTCGGCGACATCTCTTCGCGTTCGCGAAGGGCGGCCCATCGTATCGGCGGCCCTCCCGCCCGCGTCGCCCACGCGAAACCTCGCACAAGCCCGGCGGGCTGGTGGAGGTTGCGGCTCGTCGGGCCTGCCCTCCTCGCATCGCGAAGGCGCCCCTGGGGCGCGAGGAGCCGCTCCCCTCGCCCACGGCTCGGCGATGGCGCTGCCGCCGCCTTCGGCGAACAGCTGGGGGTGCAGGGCGGGAAGCGCTGGATCAGAGGGAGAAAGGAGCAGGGCCATGCCAAGGATGATCGGGAGCCTCGCGAACAGGATGCAGGAGGGCGCCCAGCTCGGGGAGCCCTACGTCGGGATGGGGGCGACGGAGATGCTGTACAGCGACCGCCGGCCCTACACCGTGCAGAGGGTTCTGGGGCCGCGGCGGGTCGTCGTCACCCGCGACAGGTGGACGCGCGTCGACCACAACGGCAGGAGCGAGGACCAGGAGTACGCCTACGAGAGCACGCCCCTCGTCGAGGGGGAGCCTTCGTGGCGCTGCACGCACCCCTTCGGGCACCTGATGGAGGGCAACGGCGGGGATGCGCCGTGCTGGGTCAGGGAGCCGGGCGGCGAGTGCGAGGGATGCCGCTACTGGCGGCGGACTCGGGAGACGAACGGGATAGAGCTTCGGCTCTGCAAGCGCGGCTGGAAGCGCGTCGGTTCCGACACGTACTTCACGCTGGGGATCCGCGAGGCCTACGAGGATCCCTGCTTCTAGCAGCAGGCGTACCCCGGTACGAGGATACCGGGGTACGCCCATACGCAGGTAAGGCTCAGGCTTCGAAGTACGGGAGTCCCCCCTCCTCCTCAACCACTCGGATGTGATCCCTGTAGGCCTTCTTTGCGTTGGCAACGAGGTCGCGATAGGAAAGGAGGGTGATGTTCAACGCTTTCAGCAGCTCCGGCTCGTCTTCCTCAAGCACTATGCCATGCTCTTCGCCTGCATAGCCGGTGTCCTCGGGGCAAATGAAGTAGGCAGGGATCTCTTTTTTTTTGCGGGGGGCGCGAGCTGCCCAGTGGCAGCCCCTGAATGACGGCTTTGCGGTAGTCGCTTACCTGGTCCTTTATTCTGTTAAAGCTCACCCTTGAATATGGCGTAAGGGCATTGCGCTTCAGCTCGACGATGATGGGATATGGTTCCTCTGCGATGTAGATGCAGATGTCGATGAACGTTTTCCGGTAATCGCCGTCCTTTCCTTGGTAGAGGCGGTTGAACTCCTGCGTCACAACCTTCACCTCTTCCTGTGTGCGCGGCGATTGGTTCCAATACGGGTTAATGAGCCAGGGGTTCTTTGCCAAGTGATTCTCGAAGGCCTTTTCCACCGTCGAAGGGTCGTCCATCAGTTCTTCCAGCGTCTGGATGGCTTTCAGGCGCTCTTGGACGATAGCTGCTTGCTTGAGATCCTCGCTGGCGGACACCTTCCCCAGCAGCCCTGCGACGCTGACGAGAAGCTCCTCCTGGCTTTTGCCGGCGTAGTCAAGGATGGTGTCAGCCATCTCGAAGATGGCGTTGCTCTCTACGACGCTAATGAAGCTGTTGAGGAGCGCCTTCGTCTCCGAGTCGTCCTGGGCTTCCTGATCCATCTTCACCGACAGGGTCTTGAGAAGGCCGTTGTGGAGCTTTCTCTGCGTCGGGTTCAGCCCGTCCATCCACTTCCTGTAGCTCTCGTTCTCGGAAGCCCAGGCAGGCAGGCGATCGATCGCTCCTGTTGCGCGGCTGGAGTCCCATTTAGCGATGACGACCGATCTCATCCCCGCGATGAGATCCACAAGGCGCGCCACCTCCAGATCCGAGTGGTCGAGGCCCTGGCGACTGCTGGTTATGGGGTCCTCGGACTCCGAGCCGAGGTAGTCAGCCATGAACTCGCCGACGATGTACTGGCCGGCCATGGTGGCGTTAGGGCGATCCCTGAGGACGTCCTCGTCGGCGATCTTCTTGTTGATGTACACGATGATGTTGGCGCTGTTTCCGCCGGCGCTGAGCTGCTTCGGCTTCTCCACCGTCCCGACCCAGCCCCTGAGGCCCCTCTCGTCCACGAGGTCGGCGACCGACGCCGCCATCCCTTCGCGCGCGGAGGAGGCGTCCAGCTCCTCCAGCTCGGCCTTCTCGTCGTTTCCGAGAAGGTCGGAGATCTCCTCTCGGGTGAAGCCGACGTAGGTGACGTGCTCGAGGTTGCCGTAGTAGGCGTTGCGGGAGAGGTCGAGCGGGGCGCCGTTGAGGAGGAGCTCGAAGCCGTCTGAGGCGGACTTGATGTAGAAGCGGCGCGAGAGCTGCGTCTTCAGGGACTCGATCGTGTTCTTGTTCCTGTCGCGTCGCAGGCCGCGGATGACGGAGATGAACCCATGCTCGAAATCAGCGAAGTCCGACAGGTACTCGGGAAGCTCGCATTCGTCGGCTTCAACGTCGTACTTGAGGTCGGACGTCACGAAATCGCTGTAGAGAACGCGGAAGTGCGTCCACTTGTCCTCGGGCGAGGTTCGCGTGTAGACCTCGTACTCGTCTCCGAGGCTGAAGCTCGCCAGCTTGCCGATGCCCTTGCGCCCCATGGGGTCGCGTGGGCTGAAACCCTCCGGGGCCGGCTCGGGCTCCTTCTCCCTGCCCACCATCGCGTATCGATCGTTCAGGGCCGCTATGTCCATGCCGACGCCGTCGTCTGCGACGACGATGTGGTCCTGGCCATTGTCCAGGACCACGTAGCAGCGGCGCGCGTAGGCGTCGTAGGAATTCGCGATCAGCTCGGCGAGGGCGGGCGGGGTGGTGGAGTACAGCTTGCGCCCCAGGTGGGTGGCGGCTCGGTTGGCCACCTGAAAGCTGACCGTCGCCTGCGCTTCTGCGTTCATCTTGCGACCTCCTCTGATTGCTTGCGGGAAGGGCATGCTGCCAGGATGCTTCGCCCGACCGCCTCCCCCAGCTTTGGCGGCACGGCGTTGCCTATCTGGCGGGCCACCTCGCTGCGGCTCACGCGCTTGCCGTCTTCGACGAAGCGGTAGCCGAGGGGGAAGCTCTGGAGGATCGCCCCCTCGCGCAGCGTGATGGCGCGATCCTGGCTCGGATGGCCGAACCTGCCTGTTCCGTAGCAGTAGAACTGGGTCGTAATGGTCGGGGCCACCTCATCCCAGGACATCCTGCCGTAGACCGCCGGATAGGTCTTTCCCGTCTCCTTCTTATGGCACGGAAGCCTCAGATCCTCGGGCCAGTCCCTCCAGGTGCCATTGGGGGTGGAGGCCTTGATCCTCCTCATGTTCAAATCGGAGAGCGCGGCTGCGCTTTGAAGGGGATCCTTCCTGCTGGCGGAGCCGGCCCTGACGGCGGGGAGCGAGCTGATGGCCTCCCTGACGGTGACGACGTCCTCTTTGGCGCAGGTCGGCGGGATGAGGCTGATGTCGCCGTCCTTGGACGCCAGCAGGAGAAGCCGGCGCCTGCGCTGGGGGACGCCGTACTCCTCGGCGCGGACAACCTCGTAGCTTACGGAGTAGCCGGCGCCCTCCAGGGTCTCGACGAAGTCGGAGAAGATGCTCTCCTTGGCGATCTCGGGGACGTTCTCCATGGAGACGAAGTCGGGCATGAGCTCGGAGACCAGGCGGCCGAACTCACCCAGCAGCCCCCAGTCCTTGTGCTCTTTCCTGTTCTTCTTGTCCTTGCGGTGGGATGAGAAAGGCTGGCATGGAGCACACCCCACGAGCACCTTCACGTCATACCCGGACAGAAGGCTTGAGACCTCCTCGGCCGTCACGTCTTTGATGTTGCGGCGCACGAAGCTGGCGCCCTCGTTGTTCGTCTCGTAGGCATACCTGCAAGAGTCGTCGAGGTCGAAGCCGGCGACGACGTCGATTCCGGCTGAGCGTAGGCCGTAGGTCAGGCCGCCTACGCCGCAGAACAGGTCTACGGCTCCGACCGAGGCGCTTCCCTCGGGGAAAGATCGTTTGGTATTTTCGCGGTGGGCGGCCAACCAGCCCTGCCTTTCCATCGTCAAGACAGCTCTTCCAATCGAAACATTATAAGGTTGAAAGCGCTGTCTTGACTCGACAAACAAGCATGGGGCTTGCTTCATGCGGTTTCGTACCGGGGTACGCCCATACGTAGGTACCGGCCTAGCCGCCCGGGGGCCTCGGGCCTCATCGCGCCAGCTCCGCCCTCTCGCGCCTCGTGCTCGCCTCCCGCGCGGGGGCCTGGACGCCCCGCATGTCCGCCTGCGGAGTGTAGGGCGAAGGCGCGGGGCGGGCGGATCCCAGCGGCACCGGGCGGGCCTCCCCCCTCGCCTCGCGCGCCAGCTCGGCGATCTCGTCGCGGTCGTAGAGGTCGGTGTCGGGCCAGTCGGCGTCGGCGGGCATGTAGCCCGCCTCGGCCAGGTGGAACTCGTGCGCCGCCGACTCCCCGTAGGCCTTGAAGTCGAAATAGGCGAGCAGGCCGGCGTCATCGAGGGCGCGAACCCGGAGGTTCGCCTCCTCCAGCAATGTCTTCTCTGAATCCATCGTCTCTCTCCTCATCTCAGTGCTCGTCTGATGGCTGTCCTCGCCGCGCTCGCGGCGCGTTCAATGCCAGGGAGGGCGGCTGTGGGCTCTCCCTTAGCGCGCTGCGGGGCCAGGCTGATGCGGACGGCCTGGGGGCCGAGCGCGCGGGGGTCGGCCCGCTCCAGGTAGTCCCTGGAGATCTCTATCGCGCGCTCGCGGGCCTCCGCGAACCCCTCCACTGCCCGGCCTCGGGCCAGGACGGCGTCCGTCCGGGAGTCGATGAGGCTCGGCACCCATGTGCCCTCCCCTGCCTGCTCCAGCGTGTAGAGGTAGTCGAGGCCGGGCCCGACCGTGCCCCACCAGGACTCAGGCACGCGATGTCACCTCCCTGCGGGCCCTCCGCGGCTCGGCCGCCCGGTGCGCGGCCGCGGGGGCCTCGCGCCCGGGGGAGGGGCGTCCGAGGCCGCTTATGGGCACGAGCTCGGCCCGCTCCTGCCGCTCCGCCGGCGCCGGGGCCCACGAGGGGGCGTCCCGGGCGCCGGGCTCCAGGGGCGCCTGGAAGGCCCCCGTCTCGCGGAGGAGCCTCGTGTTGAGCTCGACCTGCTTGAGCGACTCGCGCATGAGGGAGAGCTCCTCGGCGACCTCCCACTCCTCCAGCCCCGTCTCCCGCAGGCGCGCGGCGACCTCGTCGAGGCCGCGGCTCCCGCGCGAGGCGCGCACGCCCTCGCCGCGGGCCGGCGGGATCGGGGCGGGGTCGGACAGGTCGAGCGGGAGGGAGAGCTCCGAGAAGAGGGCGTCGGCGGTTGCGCGACCCCAGTCGACGGGGGCGCCGTCGAGGGCGGCGTCGGGCAGAGCGCGGACGTGGATCGCCTCGGCCCCGGAGGTGACGTAGAGCTCCCCGCCCGCCACCTCGACCTTGTCGGGCACGCCGCCGCAGGCCTGGGCGAGCATGTCCTCCGCGTCCCCGGCGAGCGAGAAGGCGCGGCTCCCCTCGGAGCGGAACGCGAGCGGCCGGCCCGCGGACTTCGAGTCGATGTCCCAGGCGAGGGACTCGAGGTCGGAGGCCATCACCTCGTCTCGGAACCGGCGCAGCGCGGCTGAGCTCGCGCGCCTCCGCGGGGCCCCGAGCTCAGCCCTCATCTCCTCGTACGTGTCTCGCCAGTCCTCGGCGTCGGCGTATGCCGACCGGTCGAACAGGACGACCCCCATGGCACTCCTCCCTTCCGGGCGCCTCCTTGCGCCCCTGCTGAGATGATCTTGCGCCCGCGCGGGCCCGGCCCGCGCGGGGACGCCTGCGTGCTACACGGCCCTGCGGAGGCGGCCCGGCCGGGCTCCGGGCCCTGCCTCGTCGAGCCTGACGCCCACGAGCGAGGCCACGGCTGCGAAGCGCACGTGGCCGGAGAGGGCCATGGAGAGCGCCTCCTCCCCCGCCCCTGCCTCGCGCAGGCGCAGCACCACCTCGTCCCGGAGGCGGGGCGGCAGTTCCGGGATCGGCGCCTGCGCCTCCTCGGGGCCCGCGCAGAGCCTGTCGCCGGAGGCCTCGAGCTGCTCGCGCATGAGGGACAGCGCGAGCTCGATCTTGTCGCGGAGGAACCCCTCGGCGAAGCGGGTGGCGAGAGGGCGCGCGTCCGGGCGGCCCTCCCATCTCCCGGTCAGCAGGGAGAGGCAGAAGGGCTCGCCGTCCGCCGTGCCGCTCAGCACGAAGGAGTCGCTCACGTCCTCGTAGATCATGTGCATGGCGGCCCCCTAGACTCCCACGAACTCGCGCGCCCAGCCGCCGGCCGACCACATCGCGTAGCCGTAGGCGAGCAGCGAGACGCAGCTGAACAGCAGGCGGCCCGACCAGTCGATCATGCCCTCGTAGTCGGAGGCGGCCACGGCTATGTCGCCGAAGCCCGCGAGGATGGCGCTCATCATGGCGAACAGGAGCGCCATGATCACGCCGGCGAACAGGAGCGCCAGGTAGCGCTTGAGGAAGCCCGTGGCCATGGGGCGGGACTTCGGCGAGACCAGGAACGCGATGGAGGCGGGGGCCAGGCAGGTGTAGACGTAAATCTGAATGGCGCGGGTGATGATGATCACCTGGGTGAGCAGGGCGACGGCCCCGGCTATGACCCACACGACGCCGCTCGTGACGAGCAGCGAGAGGAGCACGCCTATGTTGTTGACGTCCTCGGGGAGCCCCGTGTAGACCTCCGTGTTCACGGTGCCCCCGATCCCGGCGATCACCTGGGTGACGAGGTCGTAGCACCACGCCATGAGCTCCCAGGAGTTGACGACGAGCGACCCCACGAGGGCGTAGGCGACGAAGACCATCATCAGCTGCACGGTGTCGATGCCGGACTCCGCGCGGCCCATCTCGGCCACCGCCGAGGCGATGCCGGCCACGAAGAAGACGGTGAGCACGATCATGGCGAGCGGTATGACGACGGTCTCCTGCACGGAGCGCAGCACCGGGACGACCGACGAGAACAGCTGGTCGAAGTCGCGCGTGAGCATCCCGCCGTCGGTCAGGTACTTGGTCAGGAAGTTGTTCGCCTGGTCGAGGTTGGAGTTGATCCACGTCCTCAGCCATCCGGCCACCCCGTCGGTGGCCGTGTCCATGGCCGCGTCGACGGCCCCGGGGGCGACGAGGGCCCCGATGAGCCCCCCGACGCCGGCTATGACGAGCGGGGCGACGGCCTCGGCCTCGTCGGCGGGGAAGGCCGCCTGGAGGGCGACCGTCGCAGCGAGGGCGAGCGCGCAGGCGAGCGCGAGCGAGGCCGTCCTGTGGCGCCGGGCCCAGGCGAGCGCCCCTGCGAGGCGCACGCGGGCGGCGGTTCCGTTTGCTTCGTTCACTGGGCTCCTCCTATCCGAGCGCGGCCAGGACGGCCAGGCGGATGATGACGATGGTCGCGACGGCGGCGGCGAACATCACGCCGCAGGCCGCGTAGACGTGGTCGGCGTCGATCTGGTGCCTGAGCGCCGCCCTGATCCTCTCCCGCGCGCTCATCGGTGGGCCCCCTTCCCGACCATGAAGTCGAGCGTGGACTTGTCGTAGGTGACCGGAATGTCGGGGCGGGTGCGGGTGTCGAGCGCGAGCGAGAAGGAGACGGTGCCCTCGTCCCAGCTCACGGTCGCCTGGCCGTTGAAAGTCGCGGCGGAGGCCGTCGGGTAGTAGAGGGCGCAGTACTCGGACAGGCGCTGCGCGAGCAGGTCGCCCCTGCCGTCGACGAGGGAGAGCATCTCCTCGCCCAGGCCCTCGACGGCGACCTCGCGCGCGGGCGAGACCCACAGGTAGGTCTGGGCATGGGCGAAGCCGTCGCTCGTCAGCGAGTAGCTAACCGACCCGTCGGCGGCCGTCACGGTGTCGAAGTAGAGCAGGCTCGTGCCCTCCCCCACGTCGAGCACGAGGGTCTGGCGGGTGATGACCGCGCCGGAGTCCCGCGCGACGCTCGTCGTCGCGAGCTCGACGGCGAAGGGCACCCGCGCCTCCTCGGCCCCCGCGGAGCGCTCCGCGTAGGCGCCCGGCTCGAAGGACAGGGACGCCGACTCGTTGGGCGTCGACCAGGTGGAGGCCTCGAGGAACGCGAGCGTCTCCTCGAGCGGGCCGTCGTAGCGCGCCTGGAGCTCGCGCTGGCGCTCCGTGAGGCCGTCCGGCTCCTCCTGCTGCTCCGCGGGCTGCTCGGAGGCGGGGGCCTCCTGCGGCCCGGGCGCGGGCTCGGCGGCGGGGGGCGCGAGGCGCCAGCAGGCGACGGCGAGCGCCGCCGCGGCGAGCACCCCAAGGGCGATCTTTGTCTTCGTCTTCATCTCTGATCCTCTCTATCCGTCGATCCGCACGGCGCAGACCCAGCGGTTGTAGGTGATGGGGTTGACGCGGCAGTAGGGGGGCGTCTGCTCCACGACGCGGCCCTCGTCCAGGTAGATGCCGATGTGGCCCTGCATCCACAGAAGGTCGCCGGGCTGCGCCTGCTCGATCGGGATGCAGGTGCCGGCGTCGCGCTGGAGCTCCGACTGGCGCGGTATGGAGATGCCGGCCTGCTGGTAGCACCACATCGTGAAGTAGGAGCAGTCGCACCCCTGCGTGATAGAGTTCCCCCCGTACACGTAGGGGGTCGCGTAGTCGCGGGCCACCATGAGCGCTGCCTCCACGACCTCCTGCCTCCCCTCCCCCGCCTGGGCGCGGTAGGGGTAGTAGCGCATGACGAGCAGCGCGTGGTTGGGGGTGCCGTAGTAGCCCCAGCCCGTCTGGGCGGCCATCATGTCGCTGAAGCGCTGGGAGGACTCGAGCGTCCACTCGGTCACCCCGTGGCGCGAGCACCACGGCAGGAACCCGGCGCCGTAGTTGTAGCCCTGCACCACGAGCTTCACGGCCCCGAGGTCTCCGGGGCCGAAGTCGCCGAGGTAAGCGCCCCAGCTCTCCAGGTTGTCCCTCATCTCCGCCACGCCGGCGTAGATGGATGCCCGGGCCGTCCGGGGCGAGCAGCCGTACTCGGGGGCCCCGACGAGGATCCAGGACGAGTAGGCGCCCTCGCACGCCTGCATGATGTCCTGTATCTGCTGGCCGTTGTAGCAGGTCACGAGCAGGTTCCCGCCCGACTCCTGGGCCATCATGGCCAGGGCCAGGTCGACCCACTCCTGGCCCACCCCGAGGTCTCGACAGGCTTCGGCCACCGTCGGCCGCCACGCCTCGACGGCCGGCGGGAGCTCAATGGGCTCGTAGCCCTCGTCGACCGCAGGCGCCTGGGAGAGCAGGGCCAGGAGCAGCGTCATGAGGGCGAGCAGGGGCACCACCGCGGCCGCCGCGGCCGCGAGGACGCGCCCGAACCCGCTCGTGACGAACGTGGGCCGCCAGGCCGCGACCCTCCTCGCGGCGCCCGCGGCCTGGCTGCGGACGCGGTGTGCCACGGCCTGCCCCCGCCGGGGGTCGGGGGACGCGGCCCGC
>NZ_QWKK01000248.1 GCF_009911695.1 Enterorhabdus sp. P55
ATAATGGTTCAGCAGATTTTATACCAAAACAAGAATTCGTAACGGATGGTACAAAATCAGGTAGTTATAATGCAGTCAATAAGCATATTACATGGACAGTTGTGGCTAATTATAATCAACGAGAATTAAAGAACGCTAAATTGGTAGATATACTGACAGGAGATCCAGAGTATGTTACTGATAGTGCCAAGTTATATGAAGCCACAATTAATCCAGATGGTAGTTATAAATTAGGTAATCCAGTTGGTACAAATATTGATTATGCTAAAGATAGCAGAACACTAACGGCTAATTTGCCAGAAAATAGCAATAAGGCTTATGTTATGATATTTGAAACTTCATTAGAAGGAAAAGTCATTGATGCGCTTAGCTATGATAATACTGCAAAGTATACAAATGATGGTCAGGATAAGGACCTAACTGCTAAAGTGTCAGTACCAAATAGTGGTAAGGTTGCTTATAAAACTGGTGAGCAAGATCCAGAAGATTCTGCTTATGCGGTATGGAATATTACAGTAAATCCAGAGCAATCAACATTGAAAGATGTTACGGTTGTTGACAAGCCCTCAACGAATCAAGTATTGGACAAGAGTGATGTTGTTGCTTATGGAACAAAAATTGCCACTAATGGTGCAATTACAGTTGATAAGACAAATGTGTTGACAGAAGGTAAGGATTATTCAATTAATATTACGACTGACCAAACAAGTGGTGAGCAAGTCATGACAATTAAATTCTTACATGAAATTTCGACAGCATATTCTGTTCATTATCGGACATTAATCAACAGTTCTAAGATAAATGATACGTTGAGCAATACAGTGACTGTCACTGGTACAGGTACAAAAGTAGTGACTGGAGAAGTTACAAGATCACATGATGTTGTAAACAATAGTGGAACTGCTGAAGGAACGAATTTAGACTATCAATTGACTAAGGTTGATAAGGATACTGACA
>NZ_QWKK01000249.1 GCF_009911695.1 Enterorhabdus sp. P55
CCGGCGGTCCCGCGTCGCCCGCGCCCCGACCCGCCGGCGGGCCCCTTGGCAGCCCGCAGCATCGCCGGCCCCGCATCGGCGTCGTCGCCGTGCAGGGGGCGTTCGCCGAGCACGTCCAGCGGCTGCGCGGGCTCGGCTGCGCCGTGGCGGAGCTGCGTCAGCGCGGCGACCTCGACCAACCCCTCGACGCCCTGGTGCTGCCAGGCGGCGAGTCCACCACGCAGTCCCGGCTCCTGCGTGACGCGGGGATGCTGGGGCCGCTGCGCGAGCGCATCATCGCGGGGCTGCCGGTGCTCGGCACCTGCGCGGGCCTCATCCTGCTGGCCGAGCGTATTGAGGGCACCGGCGACCTGCGGGGCCTCGATGCGCAGGCGGCCGCCGGTCGCGCGGCGGTGGAGGGGCTGCGCACGCTACCCGTCACGGTGAGCCGCAACGCCTACGGGCGCCAGCTCGGCAGCTTCCACGCCGAGGGCGCCTGGGAAGGCGGGGCCGCTGACGAATCGCGTGCCACCGCGCCTGGCCAGCCGCCGAAGCCACAGGAGCAGCCCGGCAAGCCCGACGGCGCGCGGCTCGCCCCCGCCCCCGTCCCCCTCACCTTCATCCGCGCCCCGCGCATCGTGCAGCGGGACCCCGGCGTCCGACCGCTCGTCACGCTGGGCGACCAGCCCGTCGCCGTCCAGTACGGCAGCCAGATAGGCGCCGCCTTCCACCCCGAGCTCGACGAGGACGAGCGAATCTACCGGCGCCTCCTCGATCTGGCACGATAGCCGAAGCGCCGTGCGTCCCGGCAGCACGGCGGGCAACGCCGCAGCACGCGTGCGCGCAGCCGAACGCCGCGGCAAAAGCCGACGCAGCTGCGCCCTCCGCCCCCCCCCGCAAGCCCGCCCTGCGCGCCGCCCGCGCAGCCGCGCGCCCATCGCTCCGCGCCC
>NZ_QWKK01000250.1 GCF_009911695.1 Enterorhabdus sp. P55
CCGCACAGCGTTTCGCTCCCGCCGCCGTCCGCGCGCCCGTGCCGCGCCGCGCGGACGAGGCGCCGAGGCCGGCTGCCGTCCTTGTCGCCTGCGCGCCGCGTTCGCATCGGTCGGCCGTGGGCCCGCGTCAGCCGGCTGCGGGGCTGCGTCGGCCGCGCTTTTCGCGTCGTGCCTTCCGCCTCCGCTCGCGTGCGTCTTCGCGTCGGCAGTGCGTCTCGGTCTGGGGCGATGAGGCCGCGCCTCGAGAGGCGTGTTGTCCTTGGCCGCGTTCGCGCCGAGGGCGGCTGTCGCCCGCGCCCCGCGTTCGCGCCGGTCAGTCGCAAGCCCGCGTCAGCCGACCCTCCGCACCGCCTCCGCCTCGCCGGCTTCCCGCCCGCCGCCGCTCGGCGTCGCCCTGCTTTGGCCGGCTCGTCTCCCCGCAAGCTGCCTGGCGGCCTGTTTATAGGGGGGGGCTGACGCATTGGGCGGAGCGAGAGCGGCGCCTTGCGAGGATCCCGGCGAAAAATGGCCACTTGCTTCGAAATTCCGAGGGTGAATCCGAGAGGCGGGCGTCCGCCGGGGCCCTGTGTATCGTTTGGCACCAAAAACGGTGCGTTCGTTACACTCGTGCGCGTGGGAGACCTGACCAAGGCTACATCAGCCTCGGAATTTCGAAGCAAGTGGCCAGAAAACGGCAAGTCCTCTGCAAGGAGGGGCGCAGGCGGGGCTGCGCCGGCCGCGCTCGCCGCCCCGCGTCTTCGTGCTGGCTCCCCTCTCGCGCCGAGCTCCAGCCGTTGCCCCGCGCTCGCGCCGCCCGGCCGCAGCCTTGCTGCCCGGGCCTTCAACGGTGCCTTCCCGCTGCGTATCGCTGCCGTCCGTCCCCTTGCCGCGCGTCCGCCCGCGCCGCGCGGGCGAGGCGCCGGGCTGGCCGCCGCCCGAGCGCCGCG
>NZ_QWKK01000251.1 GCF_009911695.1 Enterorhabdus sp. P55
CATGAGTTGGAAAACCGAGCAAGACAAAACGAATTTAGAGCTGTTGAACAACGAGAACCAGCGATTACTCCGCTTGAGCGAGACACTCAACAAAGAGAATCAGAAATTGTTAGCCTTGAACAAGCAATTGAACCAAGAAAATCAGAAGCTCTCAAGCGAGAATCAAAAATTAATCAATTTATTGACACAATCAAACAGTTTGCAGGACGAGTACCAGAACTTACTCAACGCGTTACAAGAAAATTAAAGCAAACAAAAGAGAAAATCCTCGATGATTTTGAACGTCGCTTTTCAAAGGACATGAAAAATTACGAGCAAGAACAACAGAAAAGCCTAGAAAAACAAGCGAATAGAGACGTACAGTCCGAAAAGAAACCAACAAAAGATCATGATCGGGGGATGAGTCTATGAATAAAGATGAACAACTCGTTGTTCAAGTATTAAATGCTTATAAAAATGGCAAAATTGATTTCAGTAACGTTCCAGAACTAGAAACCTTAGTCCGTCAAGAAGTTAATAAAGACTTTCGGGACTACCAAGAAAAAATAGAAGCTGTTGCGAATCAAAAAATTGAGTCTGCCATTCAAGAACAACTCCATCGTTTAGAGGCAGAAAGTTTAAAAGCAGACATACTGAAAGACATTCAAGTTGAAAAACAAGCATTACTCGCTTTGAAAAAAGAACTGAATGAACAAAAAGAGCAGATAAAAGCAGATCGCAAACGTGAGATTGTCGAACGTTACGGTATTCTGATTGCGAACATTGTCTGCCTGTTCTGTTTCTTAGTTGTCGGTATTCTCATCGGACGATGGATTTATAAAGGGATCTGGGATGGTTGGGGTTTGCATATTTTGTATGA
>NZ_QWKK01000252.1 GCF_009911695.1 Enterorhabdus sp. P55
CGCCTCGACAACCCGTCGGCGGGCGTCGAGGACCGCGCGCTCTCGAAGGCGCCGGCGGTGGCGGCCTCCGACGTGGGCAGGTTCTCGCTGGCGGCCCCGGGCGCGGGCGGGAGGCCCGTGCTCACGGTGCCCGCGGGCGACGTGGGCGGCGGCCAGGCGGCCTCCGTCACCTTCGAGTGCGCGGTGAGGGAGGGCCTCGACCTCTCCGACCCGGCCGCCGCCGACCTGGCCAACGTCGCCTCGGCGGCGGGCAGGCGCCCGAACCCCGACGACCCAGACGGCCCCGACGTGGGGCCGGTGGCCCCGCCCGACACGCCGCCCGCCACGCCGCCGGGCGGCGGATCCGTGACGCCGGCCGACCCGGACGAGGGGAACGTGAGCCTGGCCAAGTCCGTGGAGAACCTCACCGCCCCCGGCGGCAGGGTGACGCACCTGGGAGACCGCCTGCGCTACACGGTGACGCTGCGCAACGGCGGCCCGGCCGACAGCTGCCTCTGGGACGCCGTCGTGTCCGACCCCCTGCCGGCGGGCGTCGAGCCGGCAGGCGGCACCCTGCGCCTGTCCGTGGACGGCGGGGAGCCCCTCGCCGTGCCCGACGAGGCCTACGACCGCGCCACGCGCACCATAGCCGTGGCGTGCGGGGACCTGTGGGGCGGCCACGCCGCGACGCTGACCTTCGAGGCCGTCGTGACCGCCGACGCCCTGGGGGCCGACGTCGCCAACGTCGCCTTCGCCCACGGGCAGGCGCCCTCCGAGGGCCCGCGCCCCGAGGGCCCGGAGCCGGGCGAGCCCGCGGAGCCGCCCGCGCCCGATGACGGGCCCGCGGCGTCCTC
>NZ_QWKK01000253.1 GCF_009911695.1 Enterorhabdus sp. P55
TCATGACAATTAAATTCTTACATGAAATTTCGACAGCATATTCTGTTCATTATCGAACATTAATCAACAGTTCTAAGATAAATGATACGTTGAGTAATACAGTGACTGTCACTGGTACAGGTAAAAAAGTAGTTAATAAAGAAGTTACAACATCACATGAGGTTGTAAACAATAGTGGAACTGCTGAAGGAACGAATTTAGACTATCAATTGACTAAGGTTGATAAGGATACTGACAAGGTTCTAAGCGGTGTTAAATTTGAACTTTGGTCATACAAAAATAATGCTAAAGGTCAACTATTGCGTACAGGAACAACGGATGATAAGGGCCAAATCAGATGGAATAATCTGAAGAGTGGTAAGTATATTCTTGTAGAAACGGCACCGACTGATTATCAAACGGTTACAGACAAAATTATTACATTGAAGGCTGCTGATGCTAATTCTGATAAGCTTGTTACTAGTACAATCACAAATGAGAAGGTTAAAATTTCGGTTAGTGGTGAGAAAACTTGGGTAGATAATAATGACCAAGATGGTGTACGACCAGATGAAATTACGGTTAACTTGTTAGCAGATGGTAAAAAGGTTGACTCAAAGAAAGTGACCGCAAAAGATGGTTGGAAGTATAAATTTAATAACTTAGATAAGTTCAAGGCTGGTCAAGCAATTAAGTACACGGTTGACGAAGCAGCGGTTGACGGGTACAAGACAACGTATAATGGCAATAACATTGTTAATACGCATCAGGTAGCTAAGACGAGTGTGTCAGGTCAAAAGACGTGGTCAGACCATGATAATCAAGATGGTATACGGCCGGATGAAATTA
>NZ_QWKK01000254.1 GCF_009911695.1 Enterorhabdus sp. P55
AATGGCCTCTGGTTCTGTTGCAAAGTTTAAAAATCAAATACAAGGTTTATAATCCTTCTTGTTCTTAAGCTAATATTCCCATTAAGACCTTAATCTCAGTAGATACCGAAAATCCGAAGAGCGTTCCATTTCTTCGGTTCTTTTTGTATATTCCTCGAATTGTTTCCATGCCCTTAATCGTGGTTGAGGCAGTTCGTAGACTTCGATAAAATTTATTGCGTCGTTTGATTGGTCGATGGTCTTGCTCAATGAGGTTATTGAGATACTTCACGGTTCGATGCTCTGTCTTAGTATATAAACCGTTACTCTGTAACTTTCTAAATGCAGAACCAATAGAGGGCGCTTTATCCGTGACAATTACTCTTGGTTGACCAAACTGTTTATGTAGTCGTTTCAAGAACGCATAAGCAGCTTGAGTATCCCGTTTCTTGCGTAGCCAGATGTCTAAAGTCAATCCATCCGCATCAATTGCACGATAGAGATAATGCCAACGACCTTTGATTTTGATATAAGTTTCATCCATTTTCCACGAATAGAAGGACTGTCTATTTTTCTTTTTCCAGAGATGATAGAGGACTTTACTGTATTCTTGTACCCAACGATAAATAGTTGTGTGACAAACGTTAATCCCACGATCATAAAGGAGTTCTTGAATTTCACGATAGCTTAGATTGTAACGTAGATAATAACCAACAGCGACAATAATCACATCTTTTTGAAATTGTTTACCTTTAAAATAGTTCATTGATATATCCTCGCTGTCATTTTTATTCATTTTACACTAAAATAGACTTATCAGAAAACTTTGCAACAGAACCC
>NZ_QWKK01000026.1 GCF_009911695.1 Enterorhabdus sp. P55
GCTGCTCGGCGTCGGCGCGGGCCTGGGCCAGCTGGGCCCGGCCGTCGGCCAGCTGCTGCTCGCCCGCGCGGAACGCGGCCACGGCGGCGCGGGCCTGCTCCAAGCCGGCGCGCCCCTCCTCCACCTGGGCGCGGGCGGGCTCGATCTGCTCCACACGGACCTGGTTGAGCTGGGTCAGGGCCTGCTCAGCCTGGGCGAGCCCGGCGCGGGCCTGCTCCAAGCCGGCAGCCGCCTGGGCCCGCTGGGCCTCCAGCTGGGCGATGGCGCCCGGGAGCGCCGCCTGGGCCTGCTCGAGGGAGGCTATCTGGGCCCGGAGCGCGGCGGCGGCCTCCTCGTCCGGCGCGGCGGAGAGGGCCTCGTGCAAGGCGGCCAGCTGGCCGGGGAGGGCCTGCTGCCGCGCACGAGCTTCGGCGAGGCCGGCGTCGATCGAGGCGAGGGCGACCTGGGCCTGGTCGATCCCCTGCTGGGCCTGGGCCCGGGCTGCCTCGGCCGCATCGGAGCCGGCCTGCCACTGCTGCTCGGCCGCGGCCAGCTCGTCGGCGCCCTCCTGCCACTGGCGCTCCAGGGCGGGCAGGTCGGCCTCCGCCTTCTCCGCCGGGGCGCGGCCCGCCTCAAGCTCCGCGGCGGACGCGTCGAGCTGCGCCTGGGCGTCGTCCATCTGCCGCGCGGCGGCCGCGCGCTGGCGCGCCAGCTCCGCCGCCCCGGCATCATAGTCAGCCTGGCCCTGGGCCACCTCCCGCTCGCCCTCGGCGATGCGCCCGGCCGCCTCGTCCAGCTGGGCGCGGGCGGAGGCGAGCTGGGCCTCGGCATCGGCGCGCTCAGCCTCGAAGTCCGCCCGGGCATCGTCGAGCTCGGCGTCAGCCTCGGCTACGAGCGCCGCGCGGCGGGCCTCCTCCCGAGCGGGGGCCAGGGCCTCCACCCGCGCCATCACCTCGTCCACGCGCGCCTGGTAGGCGTCAGAGCCGGCACGCTCGTCGGCGGCGCCCTTCACGGCGAGGAACGCCTCAGTGAGGGGCGCGTCGGCGGCGAACGCGGCGCGCGGCACGTACATGAACTGCTGGACGGAGCCGGACCCCAAGGTAGTGGCGCCCATGGAGGTGGACGACACGTAATAGGGGGTGCGCGCATAGCCCACGATGGTGAAGCTCCGCTCGGCCAGGGCGTCGTCGAGGTCCTGGGCGCCCTCGGTCACCGTCACCACGTCCCCGAGG
The DNA here is from genome assembly GCF_009911695.1 of Enterorhabdus sp. P55. GTDB lineage: Bacteria > Actinomycetota > Coriobacteriia > Coriobacteriales > Eggerthellaceae > Enterorhabdus. The sequence goes on from NZ_QWKK01000026.1 coordinate 1,212, forward strand.
TGCGTAGGCGCGCCCATGACCCGATCGCGCGATATTACGCACTCGTCCGGCGCCGCGGGCCAGCGGCCCTCCACCAGCACGAGGCGATTCAGGTAGTCGGGATCATCCGAGGCCACCGCCGACCCGTCTGCCGCCGCCTCGCTCGTGGCGGCGGCGTCGGGCAGCGAGTGCATGCGCACGGCGTACTGCTCGTCGCCGATGGAGGCCATGACATCCGTCTCCCAGGCCCCCATGACGGCCTCGACCCCCTCCACGCCGCGCAGGGCCGCCAGGTCGTCCTCGGAAAGCCCCAGGGTGGACACCACCCGCACGTCCATGAGGGCCGTGCCGTCGTAGTAGCGATCAGCGGCCAGGTTCATGTCCGGGCAGGTCATGCGCAGCCCCGCGTAGAAGCCGGTGCCCAGCGCGACGATGGCCGCGATGGCCAGGAAGCGCCCGAGCGAGCGTCGCATCGAGCGCAGCGTGTCTTTCGCGAAGGCGCCGGCCACCGCGGGCTACTCCCCTGCCGCCCGTGCGCCGCCGCGGCGCTGCGGCACCCGCCGCCGCGCTACCATTCCAGCACCTCGGCCGAGAGCGGATGATCGTTGAGCTCCATGGCGGCCACGCGTCCCTCGCGGATGTGGATGACCCGGTCGGCGATGGCCGTGAACGCGGAGTTGTGGGTGACGAGCGCCACGGTCTTGCCCGTGTCGCGGCAGGTGTCCTGCAGAAGCCGGAGGATGGCCTTGCCCGTCTCGTAGTCCAGGGCGCCGGTGGGCTCGTCGCACAGCAGGAGCTTGGGGTTCTTCGCGAGCGCGCGGGCGATGGCCACGCGCTGCTGCTCGCCGCCGGAGAGCTGACCGGGGAAGTTGTCCATGCGCCGTCCCAGCCCCACCTGCCGCAGCACGTCGGCCGCCGGCAGCGGGTCAGAGCAGATCTGGCTCGCCAGCTCCACGTTCTCGAGCGCGGTGAGGTTCTGCACCAGGTTGTAGAACTGGAAGACGAAGCCGATGTCATGGCGGCGGTAGAGCGTGAGCTCCTTCGCCGAGGCGTGGGATATGTCGCGCCCGTCGAGCACGATGGAGCCCGACGTAGGCGAGTCCATGCCGCCGAGCATGTTGAGGAGCGTGGTCTTGCCCGCGCCGGAGGGCCCCACGATGACGACGAGCTCGCCGCGCTCGATGGCGAAGTCCATGCCGTCGACGGCCGCCACCTGCACCTCGCCCATCTGGTACACCTTCCGCACGTCGCAAAACTCGACGAAGGCCACGATCCACCCCCTGCCCGGTAAGTAAGTAGGTAAACACTCTTACTATACACGAGTTGGCCGACACTCACGACACGAGGCGCCGAGCCCGCAGCCCGTGGCGCACGCAACGCATGGCGCCAAGCCGCGGCGCGTGACGCCGAAACCGCATCACGTAGCGCCGCAGCGCGCGCCGTCACACTCGCGCCCATCCCGCGATATCTTTCTCGCTAACTTCGCAAACTGCTCCTCAACGCGGCCATGTTCTTTTGCGTTTTTCATGCTTTCGCCCCCGAACGTAAACGGCCGTTTACAGCGTTTTTCCTGATAGGACATACAGTATCCGCAGCAGATCTCCGCACGATCTGCCAGCACCCACCCAGAGCCATCGCTCTTACCCTGACGGCATCTCACCCGAGTGATCACATTATTGTAAATTCAGTTTCTATTTATTGCATTCACCCGATTCACCCCCTATGATGCGGAGGAGAACATGACGAAGCGACGAGACGTGGTGCGGTTCTTCACCGAGCATGGGTTCTGGTCGAAGGGCGGCACCAAGCACGAGAAGTTCACCAACGGTAAGGACACCATCCTCATCAAGCGCCATCGGGAGATAGAGGATGCGGTGTTCGAGAAGCTGAAGAAGGACGCGGGCCTCAAGTAGCGAGGAAGTGGTGCCATGCAGTACACCTACGAGTTCGAGATGTGGCGCAGCGAACAGAGCTGGTGCCTCGCCCCCTTCGGAATCCCGGGGGCCACCCAGGGAAGCGATGTGGAGGACGCCTGCGAGTCCGCAGCCGACCTGCTTCGAGAGACGATATGCGATTACCTCATGCGGGGTGAGGAGCCCCCTGCTCCCCGCTTCGGTAATGAGCCCGAGCGCGGCGGCATCCGCGTCATCGTCTCCGTCGACGCCTCCCTCGCCGACATCCCCAGGATGTCGGCCTCCCAAGCAGCCGCGGCGCTGGGAGTCAGTCGCTCCCGTATCTCGACCATGATCGGCGCCGGGCTCCTCGACGGCTGGAGGGACGGCCGCAACACCTACGTCACTATCGCCAGCGTAGAGGCGCGCCGATCCGACCCCCGCCCCGCGGGCCGCCCGCGCGCGGATTCGCATCGCCCCGTCGGCTAGGGATCCCGACAAAAAAGGCGGCACCCAGATGGGTGCCGCCTTCGGCTCTCGAGGGAACTCGCGGGGTTAGCTCGCGAAGATCTCGATGGTGTCACCGTCCTTGAGGGTGACCATGGCCTTCTTCCAGGTGCGGGTCTTGCCGGCCTGGTAGCGCATGCGCTTGGGCTTCGGCTTCACGTTGAGGGTGTTCACCTTGACCACCGTCACGTTGAAGATAGCCTCGATGGCCTGGCGAATCTCGACCTTGTTGGCGTCCTTGGCCACCTCGAAGGTGTACACGTTGTTCTCCATGGCGTCATAGCTGTGCTCCGTGATGACGGGGCGGATGATGACCTCGCGGGGATCCTTGTTCATTTATGCAAGCACCTCCTCGATATGCTTGAGGGCCTGCTCGGTGATGACGAGGGCCTTGTTGTCGATCAGCTCGTAGGTGTTGATGTCGCTCACCGGAACGATGTTCACCTTCTGCAGGTTGCGGAAGGACAGGAAGGTCTCCACGTCCTCGTTGCCGATCACCAGGGTGATGCGCTTGTCCTCCAGGCCGAAGGCCTTGAGGAACGCCACGGCGTCCTTGGTGCGCGGCTGCTCGAAGGGGAACTCCTTGACGATGACGAGCTCGCCGTCGGCCAGCTTGGCCGAGAGCGCGCTGCGCATGGCCAGCTTGACCTCCTTCTTGTTGACCTTCTGGTCGTAGGAGCGGGGGTGCGGGCCGAACACGGTGCCGCCGCCGACCCAGTGGGGCGCGCGGATCGTGCCCTGGCGGGCGCGGCCGGTGCCCTTCTGGCGCCACGGCTTCTTGCCGCCGCCGCGAACCTCGCCGCGCGTGCGGGTGTCATGCGTGCCCTGACGCCAAGAGGCGCGCTGCGCCTTGACGACGAGGTGCATGACGTGGATGTTCGGCTCGATGCCGAACACGGAGGGAGCGAGCTCGGCGGTGCCGACGCCCTCGCCCTTCACGTCTTTGATCTCAATGGATGCCATAGTAGTTGGTCTCCTTGTAACGTAACCGGACTTAAGCCATGCGCACGCGAACCAGGGCGTTCTTGCCGCCGGGCACCGCGCCCTTCACGAGGATCAGGTTCTGGTCCTCATCGATGCGAACGACCTCAAGGTTGCGCACGGTCACCGTGTCGCAGCCCATGTGGCCGGGAAGGCGCAGGCCCTTGAACACGCGGGAGGGCGTGGCGCACTGGCCCACGGAGCCGGGGGCGCGGTGGAAGTGCGCGCCGTGGCCGCCCGGGCCGCCGGCGAAGCCGTAGCGCTTCATGACGCCCGCGAAGCCCTTGCCCTTGGACGTGCCGGTCACGTCGACCTTCTTCACGTCGGCGAAGGCGGCGACGGTCTGGGTGTCGCCAGACTGGTACTCGCCGGCGTTCTCCACGCGAACCTCGCGCAGGTAGCGCTTGGGCTCGACGCCCTGCTTCTCGAAGTGGCCCGTCATGGGCTTGTTCACGCGGCGCGGCTTCACGTAGCCGAAGGCCAGCTGCACGGCCTCGTAGCCGTCGGTGTCGGTGGTCTTCACCTGGCAGACCGTGTTCGGCTCCGCCTGGATGACGGTCACGGGGATGACCGTGTCGTCCTCGGCGAAGATCTGGGTCATGCCGATCTTCTTGCCGTAGATAGCGTTAATCATTCTTCAACACCCCTTACAGCTTGATCTCGATGTCGACGCCGGCGGGGAGGTCGAGGCGCATCAGCGAGTCCACGGTGTTGGGCGTGGGCTCGAGGATGTCGATCAGGCGCTTGTGGGTGCGCATCTCGAACTGCTCGCGGGAGTCCTTGTCCACATGGGGCGAGCGGATGACGCAGTACAGGTTGCGCTCCGTCGGCAGCGGGATGGGACCGGAAACCTTGGCACCCGTCTTCTGGGCGGTATCGACGATGAGCTTCGTGGACTGGTCCACGATCTCATGATCGTACCCCTTCAGGCGAATGCGAATCTTTTGATTAGCCACTTAGCTTACCTCCAATGAAAGCTTCGATGGGGCGACCTAGGCGTTGCCGCCGGCCTTGCTGATAATTTCCTCTGCGACGCTCTTGGGCACCGGCTCGTAGGAGTCGAACTGCATGGTGTACACAGCACGACCCTGGGTGCCGGAGCGCAGGTCGGTGGCGTAGCCGAACATCTGGCTCAGCGGGACCTTGGCCTCGATGACGACGGCGCTGCCGCGCTGCTCCTGGCCCTGGATGAGGCCGCGGCGGCTCGGGATGTCGCCCATGACGAAGCCGGTGTACTCCTCGGGGGTCTCCACCTCGACGGCCATGACGGGCTCGAGGATGACCGGGTTGGACTTCTTCAGCGCGTCCTTGATGGCCATGGAACCGGCCACCTTGAACGCCGCCTCGGAGGAGTCGACGTCGTGGTAGGAGCCGTCGATCAGCTCGACGCGCACGTCCTCGACCGGGTAGCCGGCGAGCACGCCGGAGTTCAGCGCCTCCTGGATGCCCTTGTCGATGGAGGGGATGTACTCCTTGGGCACCACGCCGCCGACGATCTTGTTCTCGAAGGTGTAGCCCTTGCCCGGCTCCTGCGGGTACATGTTGATGACCGCATGGCCGTACTGGCCGCGACCGCCGGTCTGGCGGACGAACTTGCCCTCGGCGTTCATGACCTCGTGGCCCGGACGCTCGCGGTAGGCGACCTGCGGCTTGCCCACGTTCGCCTCCACCTTGAACTCGCGCAGCAGGCGGTCGACGATGATCTCCAGGTGCAGCTCGCCCATGCCGGCGATGATGGTCTGGCCGGTCTCGTGGTTGGTGGACACGCGGAAGGTCGGATCCTCCTCGGCCAGCTTGGCCAGGGCCACGCCCATCTTGTCCTGCTCGGCCTTGGTCTTGGGCTCGACGGCGATGTCGATAACCGGGTCGGCGAACTCCATGGACTCCAGGATGACCGGGGCGTCCTCGGCGCACAGGGTGTCGCCGGTGGAGGTGTCCTTCAGGCCCACGACGGCGACGATGTCGCCCGCCTGGCAGGAGTCGATGTCGACGCGCTGGTTGGAGTGCATCTGCAGCAGACGGCCGATGCGCTCCTTCTTGCCCTTGACGGCGTTGAGCACGTAGCTGCCCGAGTCGAGCGAGCCGGAGTACACGCGCAGGTAGGTCAGCTTGCCGACGTAGGGGTCGGTCATGATCTTGAAGGCCAGCGCGGAGAACGGCGCCTTCGGATCGGCCGGACGCTCCTCGTCAGCCCCGGTGTCGGGGTTCTCGCCCTTGATGGCGGGGATGTCGATGGGCGACGGCATGTAGTCGACCACCGCGTCGAGCAGCTCCTGCACGCCCTTGTTCTTGTAGGCGGAGCCCACGAACACCGGGTTGATCTGGCAGTTGATGACGCCCTTGCGGATGGCGGCCTTCAGCTCGTCGACCGTGACCTCCTCCTCCATGAGCACCTTCTCCATGAGCTCGTCGTCGCAGTCGGCGGCGGCCTCCAGGAGCTCCTGGTGGTACAGCTCGGCGTCGTCGGCGAACTCGGCCGGGATGGCGTCCATGGGCTCGGGGTAGGTCATGCCCTTGTCGTCGGCCTTGAAGTCCCACGCGGTCATGGTCACCAGGTCGATGACGCCCCAGAAGTTGTCCTCGGCGCCCATCGGCAGCTGCGCGGCCACGGCGTTGGCGCCCAGGCGATCGCGCATGGTCTGGATGGCGTGGAGGAAGTCAGCGCCCACGCGGTCGTACTTGTTGATGAAGGCGATGCGCGGAACGCCGTAGCGCTCGGCCTGACGCCACACCGTCTCGGACTGCGGCTGCACGCCGGCGACGGCGTCGAACACGGCCACGGTGCCGTCGAGCACGCGCAGGGAGCGCTCCACCTCGGCCGTGAAGTCCACGTGGCCGGGCGTGTCGATGATCTGGAAGCGGTACTCCTTGCCGTTGTCCTTGCCGCCGGGGTACTTCCAGAAGCAGGTGGTGGCGGCAGCGGTGATGGTCACGCCGCGCTCCTGCTCCTGGACCATCCAGTCCATGGTAGCGGCGCCGTCGTGCACCTCGCCGATCTTGTGGGTCTTGCCCGTGTAGTAGAGGATGCGCTCGGTGGTGGTCGTCTTGCCCGCGTCGATGTGGGCCATGATGCCGATGTTGCGCGTATCCTTCAGGTCAATCTTCGCCATAGTCTCTCCTACCTGTTCCTAGAAGCGGTAGTGGGAGAAGGCGCGGTTGGCCTCGGCCATCTTGTACATGTCCTCGCGCTTCTTCACGGCGGCGCCGGTGTTCTCCGACGCGTCCATGATCTCGGCGGCCAGGCGCTGCTTCATGGTGTGCTCCTTGCGCTTGCGGGAGAAGTCCACGATCCAGCGGATGGCCAGCGTGGTGGCGCGGCGGGAGTTGACCTCCATGGGCACCTGGTAGGTGGCGCCGCCGACGCGCTTGGGCTTGCACTCGAGCGTGGGGCGGACGTTGTCCATGGCCTTCTTGAAGACGGACAGGGGATCCTGGCCGGTCTTCTCCTCGACGATGTCGAAGGCGCCGTAGACGATGCCCTCGGCGATGGACTTCTTGCCGTCAAGCAGGACCTTGTTGATCAGCTGCGTGACGAGGCGGTTGTTGAACTTGGCGTCCGGCTGCGTTTCGCGACGGACTGCTGCTGCACGACGCGGCATGTAGTTCTCCTTCTTGTTCCTGCGCGCTTCCGGGGTCTTTCACGCCCCATTAGGCCCGAGGACGGCCGGCCCTTCCGGCGCTCCCCTTCGCGGACCCGCGCGTCTTAGCGGTTATTTCGGGCGCTTGGCGCCGTAGCGGCTGCGGGCCTGCTTGCGGTTGTCCACCGGCGAGCAGTCGAGGGCCGCGCGGATGACCTTGTAGCGGACACCGGGGAGGTCCTTAACACGGCCGCCGCGGATGAGCACCATGGAGTGCTCCTGCAGGTTGTGGCCGATGCCCGGGATGTAGGCCGTGACCTCCATGCCGTTGACCAGGCGCACGCGGCAGACCTTGCGAAGCGCGGAGTTCGGCTTCTTGGGGGTGGTGGTGTACACGCGGGTGCACACGCCACGCTTCTGCGGGTTGCCCTTGAGAGCCGGCGTCTTCTTCTTGTCAGCCGTCTTCTTGCGGCCCTTGCGGACCAGCTGGTTAATAGTAGGCAAGACTCTTCCTTTCTTTTTCCTCCGTGAGCTTACGTCTTTCATGTACGCTCAGCTGTTGCGCACACGAAAAGAAGCGCCTCCGAGAGGCGCGATGGAGAATATTAGGCCTCTCCGCGCAGCTTGTCAAACGCCACGGTGCCGGGCGTGTCTATAGTCGGCGAATCGCGTTTGCGCAGGTCACTAAGGGAGGCTGACGCGGGCGGGAAGAAAGTTTGGCCGCTGGGCGAAAAAGTTGCGGGTGCCAGGGTGCCAGGGGGTCACACCAAACGTCACACCGTCCGTGCCAAGGGGTCACACCAAATGTCACATCGGGCAGGCGGGAGCAGTGCCGGGCGGGCGCAGGCGGGTGCGCGGGATCAGGACGCCGGGAGCGGATCAGGTGGGGGCAGCCTGGAGGAAGCAAGCGACTCCGAGGGCGGACACGGACCTGGGACGGCGCAAAGCGCTAGGCGAGCGGATCGCACGCAAGATGTGCGACCCGGTCATGCGAGCAGCGTAGGGAAATCTGCGACGGAGCGCTTCGGTGCGCAGGGGTCCTGGAGGTCGATCTGCGGATTTCACGCCGATCGCTGCAAATTCGTTCGGTTTTGCACTCGCTCAGGCAGCGACAACCCCTCCTTCGCCTTGTGTGAGGGAACACGACCTGGGGTTATGCGGAAACGCTACCACGCCGAACGTAACTGAGAGCGAACCAAGGACTGACGAAGAGTGCATTTCCGCTCGAATTTGCAACGAACGGCCTTTTTCGCAAGGTGTGCCAGGGGGTCACACCAAACGTCACACCGGGCAGGCGGCGGAAGTGTGCCAGGGGGTCACACCAAACGTCACACCGGGCAGGCGGCGGGACAGAGCGCAAGTCGCGAGCCGGCAAGTGCGGACAGCGGGCGCGGGCAACAGGCGCAAGACGGTGACGCGGAGCGCGCGTCGGGGCCCACGTCAACGCGTGGATCGTGCCAGCCATCCCGTCGGCGCGGAGGAGCAGGCGCAAGAGAGAGCGCAGCAGGCACGGCGACTCGCGAGAGCGCAAGGAATCCCGACGCAGAAGCGCTACGCGATACGCAAGGGAATCGACGCACAAGAGGGACGCTCGACGGGAGCGGCAACCAGACGCGATGACGCATGCGGCCTGAACGTCTCGCCGGGCAAGGCGGCGGGACCTGGCGCAGCATGGAACTGCCCGCCAGACGGGAAGGCCCGCTAGCCTGCGTACTCGGCGATGAGCGCCTCGACGAGGCGGGCGGTAGCCTCCAAGTCGCGCACGGCGATGAACTCGTCGGCAGAGTGGAAGTTGGCCATGCCGATGCCGAGCGTGACGGCCTGGCAGCCCTTGGCACCAAGCACGTTGGCATCGGCCCCACCTCCGGTGCGCGCCAGGCGCGGCACAAGACCCGCCGCACGGGCGGCGGCCACGGCACGCGCCACGACAGGCGCGTCGTCCTCGAAGAGCACGGCCGGATAATCGCACGTCCACTCCAGCTCCACCGATCCCCCGCCCTGCGCGGCGGCCTGCTCGCAGGCGACCGTCATCGCGTCGCGCTGGGCGGCGGCGCGATCCGGGCGAAGAGAGCGGCACTCCCCCGCCAGCTCGCATGCTTCGGGCACGACGTTCACGGCCGTGCCGCCGGCGATGACGCCGACGTTGGCGGTAGTGCACTCGTCGAGGCGCCCGAGCGGCATGGCAGCCACCGCATCGGCCGCCAGCGCGATGGCCGACACGCCAGCCTCAGGCTCCACGCCGGCATGGGCCGCGCGGCCGTGGAAGCGAGCGCGCATCGTCCAGTGGCAGGGCGCTCCCGTGATGATGGTGCCCGGACGCCCGTCGGCGTCCAGCACGTAGCACGGCAACGCCTCGTCGCCCGCGACCACGGCGCCCGCGACCCCGGCGCCTTCCGCAACCGCGCCGCCTTCCGCACGCCCCTCGCCACGCGCCCCGGCGGCACCGGCACCCGCGCACGCGGAGGGCAGGTCGACCGGCCAGGAAAGCGCGTCGGGCGCGAGGGCCGACGACCCCAGGAGGCTCTGCTCCTCGCAGGTGGTCAGCAGCACGGTGAGGTCGGGGCGCGGCGCACCGGACTCCAGCGTCGAGCGCACGCCTTCCAAGATGGCGGCGATACCGGCCTTGTCGTCGGCGGACAGGATGGTCTCCCCCGCCGAGCGCAGCACCTCAAGCGTGGCGCCTTCATCGGCGTAGGCCGACCCCAGCACCGCAGCCGGCACCGCCTCGCGCAGCACCTCGATGCCAGCGCAGGGCTCCACCGTGTCCAGGTGGGCCGAGAGCGCCAGGCGCCCGGGCGCGGTGCCCGGCAGGCGCGCGATGAGGTTGCCGGAATCAGAGCCAGTGACGACAGCAGAGGCATCAAACTCCACGAAGAACCCCAGTTCAGCCAGGGCCCGCGCGCAGTGGGAAGCCATCGCGGCCTCGCAAAACGAGGGGCTCTCGACGGCAACGAGCTCAAGAAACGTGGACAGCAGGCGATCAGAGTTCATGGGAGTGCCTTTCTACGGAAAACGCGGCCTGACGCCAGTCTAGCGAGCGGCGGCCGCAGCAGACGCGCGACGACGCGGCCAATCGGCCTGCGCGGCCCCGTGCCCCGCAGACACCCGACCGGAGCAAGCCGGCTAGCGGACGGAGGCCGGCCTCACGGAGACCACCTCGTCCAGGCGCACGCCATCAGCGGTGCGGCTGAGGGTCTCGGTCTCCTCCACCAGCACGCCGGCGGCGCGGGCGGCGTCCAGGCGACGGTTGCGGAAGTAGACGGCCCAGTTCACCGCCACGCAGGCCACATTGATGAAGTACACCGCCAGCACCCAGGTGAAGCTGCCGGAGGCGAACTTGGCGGCGATGCCGGCGAAGTAGCCGAGCGTGATGAGCCCGATGAACTGCCAGCTGGTGCCGGCGGCCGTGCGAGCCTTGTAGTTCTTGTAGGCGTTCATGGGCCAGGAAAGGCCGAAGCAGACGAGCATGATGGCTTCCAGTATCTCAGCCATGGGTGACGGATCGCTTCCTTCACGATAATCGGGGCCGTGCGACTCCTATGCGCACGGCCCCGATTCTAGGCCCGCCCGAGCGTCCGTTGCCCAAACGATACGGTTTCTCCAAAGATGACCCGCCGACTCCGAACAGCGGGGCGCCGGCCGCCACGCGGGGCTACGACCCCAGGATGCGCGCGGCCACCTGCTTCTTGCGCGAGAGGATGCCGGGCATCCACACGCCGCCCTCCTCGGGGCACTCGATGTTGAACACGCGGTTGACGATGCGGCGGTTTCCCTCGACGATGAACTGACTGCCCTCGGCCAGGATGTCGGTCACCATCAGCAGCACGAACTCGTAGCCGTGCAGCGTCTTGAGCTCGGCCATGTGCGCGCGGATCTCGGCCTCGCGCGCCATGACCGCCGGCAGGTCCACGGTCTCGTGCTGGGCGATGAGCACGGTGTTATCACCGAACTGGAACTCCTTGGAGTCCGCCTCGACCAGCTTCTCCACCGGCATGTCGTCCTCGCCGCCGCGGGTGCGGAACACCTTCAGGCCGAACTCGGTGGGATCGACGTCGAGGATGCCCGCCAGGTAGTCCACCTGATCGCGATCGATGTCGGTGGCGGTGGGCGATTTGAGGATGACCGTGTCGGTCATGATGGCCGAGAGCAGCACAGCGGCGATGTCGCGCGGCACCTCCACGGCGTGCTTGCGGAACTCGAGCGTGACGATGGTGGCGGTGGAGCCTACGGGCAGGTTGAGGAACTTGATGGGGTTGGCCGTCATCACGTCGGCGATGCGGTGGTGATCGAGGATCTCCACCACGTCGGCCTCCTCGATGCCGTTGGCCGCCTGGCGCGTCTCGTTGTGGTCGACGAGGATCACCTTGCGCTTGGGCCGCACGGCGATGTCGGAGCGCGTGACAATGCCCACGGCGAACCCGTCGTCATCCACCACCACGCCCTCACGCAGCTCGCTGGCCATGAGGTCGTCGGCAGCCTCCCTGAGCAGGGCCTCGCGGTCGAGCACGAGCACGTTGGTGTAGGTGAGGTCGGCCACGCGCTGGCCGAGCGACTCGATGAGCGACGAGGCCACGGCCATGGGGTTGGCATCGTCGCCGTCCAGGGCGTCGGTGGCCGAGATGTAGCGCTCGGCGATGGCGCGGGTGGAGATGAGGCCGCGGAAGGTGCCGTCGTCGTTCTCCACCACGAGCGAGCGCACGTTGAGCTGGCGCAGGCGGCGCCCGGCCTCGAGCATGCTGGCGTCATGGCGGATGGACTCCGGGTCGGGGGTCATCACGTCGCAGACGCGGGCGTGCACATGGGGGAGCTTGCGCGGCGCGGGAATGCCGTTGGCCTCGAGGATCCACGCGCTCTCAGGCGGCAGGGGGCCGAGGCGCGCGGGGATGTACTCGACCTTGTCGGCGGTGCCGTCGCGCTTGGCTATCTCGTTCTTCAGGTACGCGTACCCCACCGCGGCGCAGATGGAGTCGTTATCGGGGTTGCGATGTCCCACGACGATGACGGGCGAAGCCATGGGCCTCTCTCTCCTTGGGTGTATAGGCAACGATTCCGGGGCAGTATACCCCGGCGCCTCCGAGGCGGCCCTGCGATGTGGTAGCTTCATCGCCAAAGCCCCACGTTTCGCGGGACGGACGGCAGCGCGCTCGCTCGCCTGAAGGCCAGGCGGGGAGGATACGACGGCGAAGGCGAGGAACACGATCATGAAGACCTACGGATTACGCGACATCATCGGCCCGGTCATGGTAGGGCCCTCCAGCTCCCACACGGCAGGAGCCCTGGCCATCGCCACCATGGCCCGACGCCTGTGCGCCGCGCCGCCGGCGCACGCGTCCTTCACCCTGTACGGCTCGTTCGCCCACACGGGACGCGGCCACGGCACCGACAAGGCCCTCGTGGCCGGCCTGCTGGGGCTCGACGCCGACGACCTGGCCATCCGCGACTCGTTCGCCCTGGCCGAGAAGGCGGGGCTGGCCGTGGAGATGACCTTCGACACGAGCACCGAGCCCGAGCACCCCAACACCGTCGACATCGCCGTGACCGACGCGGCCGGCGGCATCCTCACCATGCGCGGCGTGTCCGTGGGCGGCGGGGCGGCCGTCATCACGCGGGTCAACGGAGTGGAGGTCAACATCACCGGCGAGCACACGAGCGTGGTGGTGCACCAGCGCGACGTGCGCGGGGTGCTCGCGCACATCTCGTCGTGCCTGGCGCGGTGCGGCGTGAACATCGCCACGGCCAGCCTCTACCGCACGGCCAAGCACGACGACGCCTACACGGTGATGGAGACCGACGATGCCGTGGACGAGATAGCGCGCGGGATCATCCTCGAGCACCCTGCCGTCTACGACGTGCACGTCATCGCGCCGAGCTTCGCCGACGGAGACGGCGACCCGGTCTGCGTGCCCCTGGACGCCGCCGACGCCTTCGAGCGCTGGAACTACGAGGACGGCGCGGGCCTGCTGGAGACCTGCGCGGCCGAGGGCTGCACCATCGCCGAGGTGTTCTACCGCCGCGAGCAGGCGCTGCGCACCCTTCAGGGCGTCACCGCCGAGGTGGGGCCCTACCTGACGCGCGCGCTGGCCGTCATGCGCGCAGCCGCCACCGGCCCCATCGAGCAGCCCGTGGCGTCCACCGGCGGCCTCATCGGCGGCGAGGCGCAGAAGCTGGCTCGCGCATGCGCGGACGGCGCGGCGCTGCTCGACCCGCTGGCGGCCCGAGCGGCCGCCTACGCGCTGGCCGTGCTGGAGACCAACGCCTCCATGGGACGCATCGTGGCCACGCCGACGGCCGGGTCGGCCGGGGTGCTGCCCGCCGTGCTGCTGAGCCTGCAGGACCTGCGCGGGTTCACCGATGAGCAGCTGATGGAGGGCCTGCTCACCGCCGGCGCCGTGGGCTACGTCATCGCGCGCAACGCCAGCGTGTCGGGCGCCGAGGGCGGCTGCCAGGCCGAGGTGGGCTCGGCGGCGGCCATGGCGGCAGCCGCCGCGGTGGCCATGGCCGGCGGCACGCCCGCCCAGGCGCTGGCCGCAGGCGCCAACGTGATGATGTCGCTGCTCGGACTCGTATGCGACCCGGTGGGCGGCCTGGTGGAGGTGCCCTGCCAGAAGCGCAACGCCACGGCGGCATCCATCGCGCTGGTGAGCGCGCAGATCGCGCTGTCGGGCGTGCAGAACCTCATCAGCTTCGACGAGGCGGTGGCCGTCATGGACGAGGTGGGGCGCGGGCTGCCCTTCGAGCTGCGGGAGAGCGCCCTCGGCGGCATCGCGGCCGCGCCGAGCGCCTGCGCGTGGTGCAACGCCTGCTGCTAGGCTCGCTGCATGCGGTGCGGAGCGGGATTTCTGGCCATTTGCTTCGAAATTCCGAGGCACATCAGCCCGAAACCCCCGCCAGGGATTCCAGCGGAGCACACCGCGCAACCGCGACCTGGGCAAACGCCGTTGCCGCTAACCCGTCGCCTTGAGGCTGGCTCGGAATTTCGAAGCAAATGGCCATTTTCGCGCGCAGAAGAAACGCGCCCCGCAATTGCGGGGCGCGTTTCTTCTGGACTGACTGCGGCGTAACCCCACAGGGCCCCCTATCCGCCGATCTTGACGATGGGGGCGTAGTCCTTCAGCAGCTTCTTGGTCTGGCCCGTCTTGGCGAACTTGACGTGGAGGGTGTCGCCGTCCACCTTCATCACCTTACCGCGGCCGAAGGTCTTGTGGTCCACCATGTCGCCGGCGGCGAAGGTCACCGACGCGGCACCCTTCTTGCCCACGTCGCGCGTGCCGGCGCCGCTGCGCCCGGCGCGAGCGCGGTCGCCGCGCCCGGCCGACCCCGACGCGCTCGAGCGGCCGAAGACGCGCCCCTCCCCCGCCTCGGTACCCGAGCCGGCGATGCCCCGGCGACTGCCGCGCTTCTCCCAGCCGGTACCGGAGAAGCCGGACGACCCGAGGCCCGAGGTGCGCCGCAGCTCGGCGGGGATCTCCTGGATGAAGCGGGACGTGGGATTCGACGAGGTCTGGCCGAAGATCTGGCGCTGCTGGGCGCAGGTGAGGTAGAGCTTCTTGCGGGCGCGGGTGATGGCCACGTAGGCCAGCCGGCGCTCCTCCTCGATGCTCGCGGCGTCGCCGATGGAGTTCATATGCGGGAACAGCGACTCCTCCATGCCGCCCACGAACACGCAGTCGAACTCGAGGCCCTTGGCGGAGTGCACCGTCATGAGCGTGACGGCCGGATCGCCCTCGGCCACCTTGTCCAGGTCGGTGCGCAGACGCACCCACTCGATGAAGTCGGCCATCGAGTTGCCGCGCAGCACGCGGGCCGGCTCCTCGCCGGCCGGCGCAGCCGTGGGGGCGTCGTAGAGCGCGTCATCGTCGGCATGGGTCTGGGAGAACTCCTCGACCACGCCCATGAACTCGCGGATGTTCTCCACGCGGCCGCGCGCCTCGTCGGTGTTCTCGGCCTCAAGCGCGGCGATGAGCCCCGTCTGGTCGACGATCATCTCGATCACGCGGCGCAGCTCGCCCTCGTAGGTGCGAGCCGTCTTGAGCAGCGTGACGAACTCCGCCACCGCGTTGCGGGTGGCCGCGCGCACCTCCGGATCGGCCACCACCAGCTCGGCGGCGTCCATGAAGGACAGGCCCATCTCGCGGCCGAACTGCTCGATGCGCTCGATGGTGGTCTTGCCGATGCCGCGGCGCGGCACGTTGATGACGCGTTTGGCCGCGATGTCGTCAGCCGGGTTCACCACGAGCGTGAGGTAGGCCATGACGTCGCGGATCTCCGCACGGTCGAAGAAGCGCACGCCGCCGACGATGCGGTAGGGAACGCCCGCGCGCAGCAGCATGTCCTCGAGCATGCGCGACTGGGCGTTCGTGCGGTAGAACACGGCCACATCCTCGTAGGAGAGCCCCTCGGCGTGACGCCGCTCGATCTCGCCGGCTATCCAGCGCCCCTCGTCGCGCTCGTCGGTGGCAAGGTAGACCTCGATCTTGTCGCCATCCTCCGCAGCGGTGAACAGGCGCTTGGCCTTGCGGTGCTGGTTGTTGGCGATGACGGCGTTGGCCGCGGCCAGGATGTTGCCCACGCTGCGGTAGTTCTGCTCGAGCTTGACCGTGGCGGCGGCGGGGTAATCGCCCTCGAACTCGAGGATGTTGCGGATGTCGGCACCGCGCCACGAGTAGATGGACTGGTCGTCGTCGCCCACCACCATGAGGTTCTGATGCCCTGCTGCCAGGAGGCGCGTGATCTCGTACTGCGCGTGGTTGGTGTCCTGATACTCGTCCACCATGATGTAGCGGAAGCGCTGCTGGTAGGCGCTCAGCACGTCCGGGTGGTTCTTCAGCAGCAGGTAGGCGTAGACCAGCAGGTCGTCGAAGTCGAAGGCGTTGGCCGCCTTGAGGCGCTCCTGCAGTCGCGTGTACACGCGCGCGGCCACCTTGCCCACCGGGTCCATGGCCTGCTTCTCGAACTCGGCGGGCACCACCAGCTCGTTCTTCGCCTGGGAGATGCGGTTCATGAGCGCGTTGACCGGGAAGCGCTTCGGATCGATGTCGAGCTCGGCCATGACCTCCTTGTACAGGCGCTTCTGGTCGTCGGTGTCATAGATGGTGAAGCTGCGGGTGAAGCCGATGCGCTCCGCGTCGGTGCGCAGGATGCGGACGCACATCGCATGAAAGGTGGACACCCACATGCCGCGGCTGCGCGGGCCGACGAGCGCCATGAGGCGCTCGCGCATCTCGGTGGCCGCCTTGTTGGTGAACGTGATGGCGAGGATCTGCCACGGCTCGGCGCCGAGGTCGTCGATGAGGTGCGCGATGCGGTAGGTGAGCACGCGCGTCTTGCCGGAGCCGGCGCCGGCCAGCACGAGCAGCGGCCCCTCCGTGGTGAGGACGGCTTCGCGCTGCGGGTCGTTGAGGGTATCGATGTCGATGGCCATGGGGATCCTTCTTGCCGGGGAGGCCGGGGCGGCGATCCCGGCGGAGGGCGGGCCCCTCGTCCGCCAGGCGCGTCGTCCCGGTCGCGTCGATGGAAATTCGGCCCACCATTCTAACGCCATCCGGACGCAGACGAGGGAAAGCGCGGAGGATTCCCACAGGGTGGGCGCGGAGGCGGCGGGCGGAGGCCCGAGGCGACGGGCTCGGACGACGCGGGCGGGGGGGCAGACGCGGGCGGGGCAGCGGCACGGCGGACGGGGGGCGGAAGCGAACGCGACGCGGGATTCGGACGAGGCTGGGGGCGGGGCGGGAGCGGGCTCGGGCGGCGGCCAGACGGTGAAATGCGAGCTCGTATCCAGCTTCGCATGTTATCCGCGGCCGCTGGCACCCGTCGATCAACGATCACGGCGCGCGACGTTGCAAGCAACGTCGCATCGGTAGCGAACGAGCCCCGTCGCGCGGAGCGAAGGCCCCATACCGCCCGCCAGCCTCGGACAACTCGACAAATTGGCTATGAACGCGCGGCAGGTGCGCAACAGGGCGCCACCGCAAGGGGCCGCGGAGGCAAGCGGACCTCACAATGGGGAGAGACCCCGTCGAGAGGAGGCATCATGACGACGAAGAGAACCGCGCGGCCCCTGCCGCAGGTGGACGAGGGCGCACTGCGCGCGTCGGCTCGCGCGCACCCGCGCGACGTGCTGGCCAACGACGAGCCGGTGGTGCTGGAGTCATCGGCGGCCGACCCGGAGCTGCCGGCCCTGCAGGAGTTCGAGGTGGACGAGGACGGCCCCCGGGGATCGACGCGCAAGCACCCGGGGCTCCTCTGGGGCGCGCTGGCCGTCGTCGCCGTCGCGCTTTTGTGCGCAGCCTTCGCCGCCGCCGGCGACTGGGCCACGCCTAACCAGGCCGAACGCGCCGCCCAGACCACGTTCGAGGAGCAGACCGTCCCCGAGGACCTCGGCGCTAACTAGCCCCCAGCACGCGGCGCAAGGCGCCACGGCGGCCTGCCGCGCAAGGCAGCCCGACAAAGTGGCCAAAAATGACGACCTGACGACAGCGCAGAGCACGTTCCAAGGCGCGTCGCCGGAGTTTTCCCAGGTCGGCGGAAATCGCACGGATGCATCGCGGGCGAAGCAGAGCGAACCTGCCCGATATTTGTCGTCAGGTCGGCATTTTTGGCCACTTTTTGGCCGCGAAGGCGCACAGGAGGCGCCGCCCTACCGAGGCGCGTGCGCCGCGGAAGCCGGCCGTGCGGGTGGTGCGGCTCTCGCCTCATCGCCCCCCAGCAAAAGGACCCCGCCGGCTTCGCGCCGACGGGGCCCCTCGTGCAGGCTCCTTGGCCTTCGCGCGCTAGACGATCTTCTTGCCGAACACGGCCGCCAGATCGCGCAGCTCGCCCACCAGCTTCTCGAACTGGGCCGGGGTCAGCTGCTGCGGGCCATCGGACTTGGCCACGGGCGGGTTGGGGTGCACCTCGATCATGAGCGAGTCGGCACCTGCCGCCACGGCGGCGTAGGCCAGGCTCGGCACGAGGTCGCGCTGGCCGGCCGGATGCGACACGTCGATGCACACAGGGTACAGCGACTGCTTGTGGATGACCGGCACCGCGGCGATGTCCAACGTGAAGCGCGTGGCCGTCTCGAAGGTGCGGATACCCCGCTCGCAGAGCACCACGTTGCCGTTGCCGCAATCGGTGATGTAGTCGGTGGCAGCCAGCCACTCGGCGATGGTGCCGGCAAAGCCGCGCTTGTACAGCACCATCTGCTGGCTCTCGGCGGTCACCTGGCCGATCTTCTTGAGCAGGCTGAAGTTCTGGAAGTTGCGGGCGCCCACCTGCAGACCGTCCACGTAGTCGGCCACCAGCTGGCAGTGGGCCGAGTCCATGACCTCGGTGAGCGTCTTCAGGCCGTACTTGTCGCCGGCGTCCTTCATGATGCGCAGCGCCTCTTCGCCCAGGCCCTGGAAGGAATGCGGGTTGGTCCGGGGCTTGAAGGCACCGCCGCGGATCCAGGAGAGGCCGAGGGCCTTCACGCAGGCGGCCACCTCGTCGAACTGCTCGGCCGACTCCACCGAGCAGGGCCCGGCGTAGATGGTGATCTCGTCCGTGCGCTGGCCGAGATCGGGGATGGGGGCAATCTTCACTTCGCTCATACGGACGGCGTCTCCTTCATGATCTTGAGGATGGTGGCGTAGATCTCACGGAGGTTCTCGTTATAGAGCGGCCCCTCGTTGTAGCTGTCCACCTTGGCGAAGATCTCCTCCTCACGCCGCGCGTCATAGAGGCCCATGTGCGCACCGGGCTTGAGACCGCGGATGACCAGCGAATGACCCGCGCGCTTGTTGAGGAGCGCGACGAGTTCGCGATCGATGACGTCGATCTGCTCACGATGCTTCTGGATCTCGGCAAGATTGCTGTTCTCTTCAGACATCGCTTTTCCTTTCATCATTCAGTGCTTTAACGAGCATGGCCGCCTGGCACGCCGAGACAGCGGGCGCGGCCCTCGTGTGCCAGCCATGATAGCAAAGGAGCCCGCTCACACGGGCTCCTTCTGGAAAGCGAGGAAAGATTTAGCCGAGCGGAAACACGTCGCGCCAGACACCTCGACGACCCCGACGGGCCACCTGGCACGCAGCCAGGCGGCAGGCGCGGAAGCTAGGCGCCGACGTGGCGGAGCTGCTCGCGGCTGCGCCACTCGATGAGCAGATCGGCGCCGCCGTTGACGGCGAGCAGCGCGCCGAGCGCCATGATGAAGGTGACCGTGCTCTCGAACGGGTTCCAGATGATGACCACGCCGCCGATGGCGATGAGCACGCTCACGACGAGGCCGACGATCCACGAGTAGCCGTCCAGGCCGCGCAGCTCGACGGAGCGCACGGCGTTCACCACGCCGCACAGCACGAGCACCACTCCCAGGGCCACCGAGAAGAAGCTGGCGATGACCTGCGGAAACACGAACACGATAAGGGCGCAGACCAGCAGGAACACGCCAGTCATGAGCACACCGGGCTCGCGTGAGTGCCGACCACCCGTACGGAAGTAGGCGAACAGCGACGCTGCGCCGGAGACAGCGAGCAGCGCGCCCATGAGGTAGATGACGGTGGTCACCGTAACGCCCGGCATGAACACGAGGAACAGGCCGAGGGCCAGGAACAGAACCGCCTGCACGAGGATGTTGGACTGAACCATCTTGACGAAGGACTCCATGACGTCCCCCCTTCTTCGAGCGCATCCGGGCCCCATGGCGGGCCCGCCCGGACGCGGGCGAACACCGTACAGCCCGCCAGGATGCATCATACGGGCCCGTAGGGCGCCCGCCCCCGCGCCGCACCGAGCCGGCACAGCGCCGTCACGCACTCGCAAACCGCCCGTCAACCGCACCCCTCGAGGGGGGTAACAAGCAGGGAAAGGCGGCTCGCACAAAACGCGGAGGGGGCACACGCGACGCAAAACGCAGCGAAGCCCCGGGAAGGGGCTTCGCGAGCAGGCGCAGGCGCGGAAACGACGGGCATGCGTCAAGGGCGTGAGCTAGCCGCGGTGGGACTTGCGATTCTTCCAGATTCCCAAGGCGGGGCGCACGTTGATGAACAGGTGGATCAGCAGCAGCGCGAGCAGCACCTTGGCCGATACGGCGTGCAGCGGGTTCCAGAAGTAGTAGCCCTCGGCATAGAGGCCCAGCGTCGGCAGCACCGCGCCCGACACCATCACGCCCGAGGTCACGCACACGGCGAGCGCGATGCCAAGAAGCACCGCCAGCACGGCGCGACCCGCGCGGACGGCGCGAGCGGGCCCCGGCGAGGCAGCGCGGCGGACCGAGGAGACCACGTGACCCAGGTGCTGGGCCAGGTGAACGATGAGCACGACCGCCACGGCAAGGCCGAGCCACTCATGAGGCGCAACCCCCGTGAGCGAGGGCAGGGAGACGATGACGTAGGCGACGAGCGCCACGGCGTCGATGACGAGCTTGACGGGCACGGGGATCACCGGACCTTCCGCATGATGAGCGCGAGGGCCATCACGAGCGCCACGGGCATGAGTATCCAAAGGTTGAGGCTCGCGTCGGAGGCCTGATGGTAGCGCGAGGCCAGCGTGTCCCACGCGTGGCAGTCGACGGAGGCGCAGCCAGCTTCGGGGCAGGTCATCTCATGGATGCCGTCGGGCTCGGGCACATCATCGAACCCGTGGCACGTCCCGCTCGCGCAGCCGGTGGCCGGACAGGGCGAGGAGTCCTCGATGGGAATGGGCAGCGGCGCCTGGCCCGGACGCGCGAGGGCTCCAACCCCCAGCGTGAGACCGCAGAGCGCGAGCATCACCACCAAGGTGATCGCAAGCTTCTTCACTTTGGATACACCTTCTCTCGTCGCGGCGAGCCCCGGCCCGCCATCAACCTGCCGCGCGCCTCGCGGTCGCGCGAGCGCCCCCTCCCTGCCTTCGCCCCTCGCGAGGGAGGCAAGGCGAAGGCGGGCCGGAGGGAGGGGATCCCGGCCCGCCTCGCTCTTCCCGGCAAGGGCCGGGCGGAATCGACCTACTCCCCGTCCGCCGGCTTGAGCGGCAGGAACTTGAGGCCCAGGAGGAAGATCAGCACGGCGAGGGCGACGACGCCGAGCGCCACGCCCCACTCGATGGGGGCCGGCCAGTAGACCATGCCGGCGTAGGCCTGCTCGAGATTGCCCTGCCAGTTGGTGACGGTGGAGGGCGTCATGACGGCCGGCCACTCGATGTTGGGGATCTGGAAGCCGCCCACCAGCAGCTGCACGCGCTTGCAGAGGATGGCGAGGATGGCAGCGACGCCGGCCAGCGCCAGCAGCGGGCTGGTGCGCAGGCTGGGCACGAAGCAGACGACGGCGGCCGCCACGGAGAGCACCACCTCGCCCCAGAAGAAGGGCGCGAGCGGGCCGGAGACGAGCATGTCCACCACGGCCAGGCCACCGGCAGCCGGGAAGGCCTCGGTGAGCAGGTCACACCCGAAGAAGTAGAGGTCGACCACGAGGAAGGCGCCGAGCAGCTTGGCGAGCTTGACCAGGTAGGCCTGCTCGAGGGCCAGGTAGCCCGCCCTGCGCAGGCCGATGGCCACCAGCAGCACCAGGCCGGTGCCGCACACGAGCGCCGAGCTCACGAACCAGGGGGCCAACAGCGCCGTGTGCCACATCTCGTGGGACTGCTGCAGGCCGAAGATCCAGGCGGTCACGGAGTGCACGAGGATCGCGCAGACGAGGGCGACCACGCTGATCACGCGCAGGGCCGTCGCCGACACCTTGCCGCGCTCGGCCTGCACCTGGGCCCAGAGGTAGGCGCAGGACAGCACGAGGTAGGTCGCCAGCACGATGATGTCCCACATGAGCGGCGAGCCCAGGTTGGAGTACGCGAACAGCTCCCACACGCGAAGCGGCTGGCCGAGGTCGACCACCACGAAGCCGATGGCGGCCACGGTGGCGGCGATCGAGCTCATGACGGCCACCTTGGAGACGCCGCCGAAGCCCTTGATGCCGAAGGCCTTGGGCACGGAGCTGATGATGAGGCCGCCGGCCGACAGCCCCACGAAGAACATGAACATGGTGATGTAGAGGCCCCACGAGTCCAGGTTGCGCATGGCGGTCTGCACCATGCCGCCCGTGAGCTGCACGACCCACAGCGCGACGCCGATCACGGCCAGCACGGCGCATACGCCGATGCCGATGGTCAGGCCCTTGCCGCCCTTGGGGGCGGAGGCAGTTCTTTCAGTCATCGGTTCCTCCTTACACCAGGTAGTAGACGGACGGCTTCGTGCCCTGCTCGGGCAAGAGGTGCTGATACTCGCGCTCGCGGATGAGCTGGCTCACCTCAGACGACGGATCATCGAAGTCGCCCCAGAAGCGAATGCGCGCCGGGCACGGGTCGATGCAGGCCGGCTTCTCGCCCTGAGCCAGGCGATGCCAGCACATCGTGCACTTCTCCACCACCTGCTTCTGATGCTGCGGGATGTCGAGCGAGCCCATGGGCTGGCCGATGGCGTACTGCGGCTCCTCCCAGTTGAAGGAGCGCACGCCCGTGTAGGGGCAGGCCGACATGCACATGCGGCAGCCGATGCACTTGTCGTAGTCCTGACGCACCACGCCGGTCTCCGGGTCCTTGTAGGTGGCGCCCACGGGGCACACCTTCACGCAGGCCGGGTTGTCGCAGTGCTGGCAGGCCATGGGGATGTTGCGGATGGTCAGGTTAGGGTAGGTACCCGCCGGCGTGTCCATGTTGGGGCCGCCGTCGGTGAGGATGCGGTTCCACCAGATGGTGTCGGGCAGGTTGTTCTCAACCTTGCAGGCCACGGCACACGAATGGCAGGAGATGCAAGACTTGCTGTCAATGACAAATCCGTAGCGTGTCATTAGTTATCCTTTCCATCCCAGGGGCGGATCTCGCAGAGCACGTCCATGAAGTTGTTGTTGACGATCCACACGTCGAACTCCGTGGAGCTGAGGTTGGACCAGCCGCCGCCCTTGTGCTGGCTGAGCTGCCAGCCCTTGGGGTACACGAGCGTGCCGGGGCGAATGGCCTCCGAGTAGATGGCCTTGGCCACAGCGGTGCCGCGGTCGTTGTAGGCCTCCACGTAACTCTGATCCTCGATGCCGCGGGCCTTGGCGTCCGCCGGGTTGATCTTCACGATGGGCTCGGGGTCGATCTCACGCAGCAGCGGAGTGCTGAACCACTGCGAGTGCACGCGGTAGCGCGGGCGCTCGCTCATCAGCACGAGCGGGTACTTGTCGTACAGCGGGTTCTCCGGCCAGGCCTCCAGCGGCGGCTCGAAGTGGGGCAGGCGCTCGGCTGCCACCTGCTCAGGCGTCGGGGTCTTCGTGGTGGGCGTGCGCGGGGCAGGCGTCTCGCGGTAGAACTCGAAGCGGCCGGTGGGCGTGGCGAAGGCGCCGTTCTCGTAGGCGATGTAGGGCTTCTTCTCGGCATCGCCGGGGATGAAGCGCACCTGCTTCTTATCGCGCAGGTTGTCCATGCTGGCGCCCACGGCCGTGGCGATGGGGCCGCTGAACAGGCTGTCGAGCACCTCCGAGGTGCTCTGGGTGAAGAACTCGCCCAGCCCCAGCTTCTCGGCCAGCTCGGCGACGATCTCCGGGTCGGGCTTGGACTCGTAGAGCGGCTCGATGGCCTTCTCGTTGTAGTTGTACGAGGAGCACTGGCCGGCGTTGGCCACCTCCTCCAGCTCGAACCACTGGGCCACGGGCAGCACCATGTCGGAGTACATGGCCGTGTCGGTGAGAGCGGAATCAGCCGTCACCACGTAGTCCATGGCGGGGATGATGACATCGGTCCACGCATGGGTGTCGGTGTGGGTGTTGAGCGGGTTGGCCGAGTACATCCACAGCATCTTGATGTCAGCGTCCTTGCCCTGGAACTTCTTCTGCTCCACGACGTTCTTGAGGTCCACGCTGGCGATGTTGAAGCCGGTGGACGGGCCCTTGGGCGCCGTGTACTGGGCAGCGGCGATGTTGGTGATGAGACCGATGCCCCAGAAGGCGCCGTAGGACGCGCCCGGCTTGCCGAGGTTGCCCAGCAGGGCGCAGAGCGTGAGGCCCGCCACGGTGGTCTGGCCGCCGTTGTTGTAGGCCTGCGGGCCGTAGCCCTCGTAATGGTAGACCGGGCCGTCGATGACGATGTCGGCCAGCTCCTCGATCTCCGCCACGGGAATCTCGGTGAGCTCGGAGACCTGCTCCACCGTGTACTCCATGATGTTGTCCTTGAGCAGGTCGAAGGCCGTGCGGCACTCGACGCCCTCAAAGTCGGCCGTGCCCTCGATCTCCGGCGCAGACGCGTCGGTCTCGGGGACGATGGCGCCGCCGGAGAGCACCATCACCGGGTCGAGCATGATCTCCTGGCCGGTGGTGGCATCGGTCTGGCCGGTGGGCGTGGGAGCCACGCCGGTATCGCTGCGGCGCAGGAACTTGCCCGTGTCGGAGCGCACGAGGTACGGCGCCACCGTGTGCTGCTGCAGGTAGGACACGTCGTGGGCCTCGCGCTCGATCACCAGGCGCATGAGCGCCAGCTTGAGCAGCGTGTCGGTGGCGGGGCGGATGGGGATCCACTTGTCAGCCTGGCTGGCGATCTGCGTGAAGATGGGGTCGATGACCACTAGCTTGACGCCTGCGGCCTTCGCCTCCTTGATGAGGTGCCAGTTCTGGATCTGCGCATCGGTGATGTTGGCGCCCCACACGACGATGGACTTGGCGTTCTTGGCGTCGGTGGGCTCGTTGCCGTTCCACATCATCATGCCCATGAGGGGGCTGACGTAGTTGCCGGCCACCGCGTACATGCCGTAGTAGCTGCCCATATCCAGGCAGGGGCCGATGTTGCTCGCGTTAAGCAGGGCGATAATGCGGCTGTAGGCGCTCGTGATGCCGGCGGCCTGGTTGCCCGAGGCCGTCAGGAACGCCACGGCCGACTCGCCGTACTTGCCCTGGATCTCCTTGATCTTGCCGGCGATCTCCGTGAGCGCCTCGTCCCACGTGACGCGCTCCCACTGCCCGGCCCCGCGCTCGGTGCCCTCGGCACGGCGCATGGGGTACTGCAAGCGCTTGGGATCGTAGATGCGCTGAACGTGCGACAGGCCGCGCTGGCAGATGCGGTCGTAGCAGCTTTCGTTGTACGGCGCGCGGGTGGTCTTCATCACCTTGCCGTCGTGCACGTGCACGTTGAGATGGCAGAAGCCGAAGCAGTTGGGACGGCAGACGCCCCGGAACACCTGCTCCTCTCCGCTTGCCGAAGTCACCGGCGCAGTTCCCTCGGCCAGCGCCGTCATAGGCGCGACGACCCCGCCGGCCACGGCGGCGACGCCTGCCGTGGCGGCGGTCGTCTTGAGGAAGCTACGACGCGTGAGCCCGCCCTGCGGGCTAGCAGTTCCCGACATTTACTCCTCCTTTGAAGGACGTGTCGGGATATCCCCCTTGGATCATCCGAAGGCCGCAGACGGCCAGCGACGCGGTACGCGCCAGAAGCCCTCCCCTTCGGCTCCCCAAGCCAAAACTTCCAGGATATCCCCCTCCGTGCGCCGTCCCGCCTCCCCGACGGCACTGCGCACCCTGATAAGAATCGGCCAAATTCTCTGGCTCGTACTATAGCGAGTTGTCATATGACAATCAAGGGGTATCCTATGACAATTTCCATCGGACCCGGGCGGGCGCGGCGCGGAGCCTCCCCCGTCCGGGTCCGAGCCTCGCGCGAGGGCCGGGACGGGCCCGCCTCCCGGGCGGGATCCCCGGGAAACGGGGCGGCGCGCGCAAATCGGAGCGGTTCTGCACCGGGCGCGCGCGGGGAGGGCGCCCCGGGGCGGCGGGGCGCCCGCGAAAAGCCCAGGTCGCGGATGGGTCGGCCGCCGAGGCGCGCGGGAGGAGGGTGCAGAACCGTCCGTATTTGCAAGGCGGGAGCCAAATCGCGAGGTTCGCGGACCCCGGGGCGCGCCGGGGAGGGAGGGCGGCGCGCCCCCGCGCGCGGGAGGGGGGCGAGAGATGGCGGGCGGGGACCCGCGGTCGGAGGCGGCTCGGACGCACGGGCGGCGCGGCGGGAGGACGCGGCGGACG
>NZ_QWKK01000255.1 GCF_009911695.1 Enterorhabdus sp. P55
ATTTTCAAGGTAAAGATTTTTATCCCAAATTTGGATTTAAAGAAGTTTACGTAAAAAGACAGTATCCGTTAACTGGAACAGAACATTTTTTTGTTAAGAAATTATCAAATGAAATCGATAAAGAAGCTGGCGAAATACTAGAAGAAACTGAATGATGTGTTGAAAGGGCGGATAACTAGATCCGTCCTTTTTTGTTGTCGGCTAGCCGACTTCTGATACATTTTTTTAAGCACAAAAACCACCCAATTTTGGAGTGGTGTGTAAGTGCGCATTGTTCGAAAAATCGAACTATGATTTATTTTTGCTGTTGTATTTATTTTTTATCTTTTTGGTTTTGGTTTTGTTTTTTATTGCTATCGGATTTTATTTGCTTTTTAAGGGCTCTATTTTTCGTTCTACGGCATTTTTATAATTCGCCAATATAATTTATCGCTTTTTTATTAAAACGTCTCAAAATCGTTTCTGAGACGTTTTAGCGTTTATTTCGTTTAGTTGTCGGCATAATCGTTAAAACAGGCGTTATCGTAGCGGAAAAGCCCTTGAGCGAAGCGTGGCTTTGCAGTGAAGATGTTGGCTGTTAGATTATGAAAGCCGATAACTGAACGAAATAATAAGCGTAGCGCTCGTATATTTCGGCAGGAGGAGGCTCAAGGGAGTTTGAGGGAATGAAATTCCCTCATGGTTTTAAAATTGCCTGCAATTTTGCCGAGCGGTAGCGCTGGAAAATTTTTGAAAAAAATTTGGAATTTGGAAAAAAAGGGGGGGGAGGAAGCAATTTTGCTTCCGTACTACGACCCCCCCTATAAGTGCCGAGTG
>NZ_QWKK01000256.1 GCF_009911695.1 Enterorhabdus sp. P55
GTCCCTCCCACCCCTCGGCCTCCTCGTCCCCTCCTCGTCCCGCGCCCGACCGCTACCGCTCCGACCCTCCCGCGTCCAGCCGCCCCCCGCCCCGCCTGTGACCCCGCCGCGCGCTCCCACCCGCTCGCCAGCCGACCCCGCGACCTCAGCCCTTGCCCAGGCAGCTCTGTTTGCGCCCCTTTTCCCCG
The DNA here is from genome assembly GCF_009911695.1 of Enterorhabdus sp. P55. Taxonomy (GTDB): domain Bacteria; phylum Actinomycetota; class Coriobacteriia; order Coriobacteriales; family Eggerthellaceae; genus Enterorhabdus. The sequence continues at coordinate 189 of NZ_QWKK01000256.1, forward strand.
CGCTTCGGAAGCCCCGCCCTCTGTCGACGAGGCCCCCTCTCTCCTGAGGGGTGTTGCCAGAGGCGATGGATGCCGGGTGAACCGTTCGTTTTCGGGGAGGGGCAGTGGATGCCGAGCGACTATCGTCTGCGCAATCCTCCCGCTCATCCTTACCTTGGTAGTCCGTCCTCGCCAATGCTGCTCGTGGACGGGAGGCCACCCGTCGGGAGATCGCAAGGCGGCCAACTTGCAGGTGACGTCTCGAACACCGAGAGCGTACGCCGCAGTCGATGACGCGACCGGCGGGGCCCGCGCCATTCGCCGCCAGACCCTCTCCGCCGCGCAAAGCACCCTCCGGCGCTCCTCGGCAGGCGGGCCCCGCATGCCGAGGCCGGCCAGCGTGTTTCACGTGAAACACGCCCCCGCCCCGCCGCCTGTGGCCCCCGCCGCGTGCTCCCGCTCCCCACCATTCGCGTCCCGTCCCTCTCACCCCCTCGCCTCCTCGCTCCCTCCTCGCCCCGCCCCGACCGCTACCGCCCGCCCCGCATCCGATCGTCGTCAGCACTCTGCCCCCGCCCCTCCCCGCGCCCGCCCGCTACCGCTCCGACCCTCCCGCGTCCAGCCGCCC
>NZ_QWKK01000257.1 GCF_009911695.1 Enterorhabdus sp. P55
CCCCGCGTCGCGCGCAGGCCTCTGCTGCGAGCCGCGCCACGCCGGCCGCCGGCATCCCGGCACCGCCCGGGCGGCGCACGGCTCGCCGCCGGCCGCGGGGGTGCTTTCCCCGCTCGGCAGAGGCGGGTACAATGGGCGCTCGTCTTCCGCATCCTGACGCTTCTGCGGTCCCTGATTGAAAGGATCTCCCATGAACTACGATCGCCTGGTCGTCGACCCCTCTGCCCGCATCGCCCGCAACGCCGTGGTCATCGGCGACGTCACGCTGGGCGCCGACTGCACGGTGCTGTTCAACGCCACCCTGCGCGGCGACTGTCGTGGGCGCATCGTCGTGGGCGAGCGCACTAACATCCAGGAGCTCGCCTGCATCCACGTGCCGCTCGACGGCGACACCGTGGTGGGCAGCGGCGTGTCGGTGGGGCATGGCGCCATCCTGCACGGCTGCGTCATCGGCGACGGGACGCTCGTGGGCATGGGCGCCACGGTGCTCGACGGCGCGCGGGTGGGGCGGCGCTGCCTCATCGGCGCCGGCGCGCTCGTGACCGGCAGTGCCGACATCCCCGACGGGATGCTCGTGGTGGGCAGCCCCGCCAAGGCCAAGCGCCCCCTCACCGACGAGGAGCTGGCCGGCCTGGCGGAGAACGCCGCCGAGTACGTGGCCATCGGTCGCGAGCTGGTGGCCCAAGGGCTGCTGGCCGAGGGCGCCGCGCCCAACGCGTCCTGCTAGGCGTGGCGCGTCCGGCCGGCCCCGGGGCCGCGCTCGCCCCTGCGCCCAGCCGCGCCGCTCGGCG
>NZ_QWKK01000258.1 GCF_009911695.1 Enterorhabdus sp. P55
CGGCTGGGGCGGCTCCTGCCGCGGGGCGCGTGCCGTGTCCCGGCGCCGAAGCGCCGTGCGGCGTCTCGGCGGGGGCCGTCGCATCGGGGACGCCTCCCGCGCCGTTGCCGCGCCGGCGCGAGGGGAGGGCCGTGGCGCGCACTGCGGCTGCTGTCGCCCTGGCGGCCCTGTTCCTGGCGGTCGGCATCGGCGAGGCGGTTGACCCGGGGGCGGGGTCGAGCATGGCGCGGTATGCGCCGGGCATCCGCTGGGTCGGCGTCATCGCCGTGCAGCTCATCATCTTGGCGGCGCTCTACCCCCTGGCAGACAGGCGCTGGCTCGGCCGCCGGCTGGGGCGTTCGCTGCCACGCGCCGGGCGGACGGCAGCGGCGCTGGTGACGGCCGGATTCCTCCTCTTCGGCGTCATGATGGCGTTCAACGGGGACTTCGCGACGTAGCGCGCGTTCCTTGTGGAGGCGCCTTCCGAATTTCTGGCCAATTTCGCTGCGCTTTACGCGGCCAAGAGGGGGAGGCGGCCGCTCGTGGGCTGTCGTGAATTCCGTTTTCCCAGGTCAGCGGATTGGCCGTAAGCGAGCAGGGGAGTTGCGGGCGGAAAAACTGCGTAAACCATGGCAAAAATGGCCAGAAATCCCGAAGACGCTGCTATTGGCCTGTTTCCGGCCGCATCCCGTCCGGCTCCGGTTCCAGTCCCGGCCTCGGTCGCAGCCAGCCGGGCCGGACTGCGCCCTCGCGCCCGCGGCCCGCGCTCGGCCCGCGCCCAGCGCACCCGCGGCCTGCGTCCGCGGCTC
>NZ_QWKK01000259.1 GCF_009911695.1 Enterorhabdus sp. P55
CTGGGGGGCTGGGGGGCTGGGGCCGCCGTGCAGGATAGCGCGTCAAAGTGGCCAAAAAAGCCGACTTGACGACGAAAAAGCACCCCGACAAATACCGAGCTCCGCCGGAACACGCCAAAAACCCCAGGTCGCATATTACGATGCATACATTTCCACCCGAAAGACGCCCTCTTCGGCCCCCTGAGCGTCGTCAGGTCGTCATTTTTGGCCACTTTGCGGGCGAGAAACGTATCTCCATACAAAGCGAGCGGGAGTGAGCCTCCGGACGAAGGCGCGGGCGCAGCCGCCGCAGAAAACCCTGAGCTCCGACGAGCCGAGCGAGAACGCAGAAAAGTTAGCCGTGTGCGGATGTTTCACATGAAACATCCGTGCGCCCCAATTACGCCGCGCGCCACAGCGAGAGGACGAGCAAACGCGCAAGCCGAGATGCCGGAAGAGAGCCGAGACCCCGAGCTAGCACGGACGCGCACAAAGCCAAAACCCAGCCGAGCACAAAGCGTCCTGCGGAAGGCGCCTCCCGCAGGACGCGCAAGGCGCATGCAAGTCTCCTAGCCCGCAGCCGCCCCCCTCCCTTCGCCCGAGGTCACCTCGCTCGCCCCCACTGCCTCACCCACCCCTCTTCGCCCGCGCCCCCCCAGCGCCGACGCGCCCGCCGCACCCCCCCCCATCATCGTGCCCACCGCAGCCCCTCGTCATCGCGCCCGTCGCGGCTCCATCCCGCGTCCGCGCTGCCGCACACCCCCGCCCACGCCGCCGCGCCGCCGCAAGCCCCCCCCCCCTCCGGCC
>NZ_QWKK01000260.1 GCF_009911695.1 Enterorhabdus sp. P55
AGGCTTCGCCTTTTTTTATTTTTTTAAAAATGTAAGGCCAAAGTCAAAAGATTAAAACCATAAAAGTACAGAATGACCTAATTCGCTTTCTAAGCACTTTTTATCAATACCCATAATAAGTTACCTGAAATAAATTAAAATGCCCTAGAAAGTCTTATATGGCTATCTAGGGTATAAAAAAATCGATTAGAACTTTTGATAGAACTTGCTGATCTTTATCGCTGGATAGCAAAATGATTATTTAAAGATAAAAGTAAGAGATATTCTAAAAGCTCATATTTTGCTTTCTAAGCACTTTTAAGTGTTAGTCCTAATAAGTTTACCTGATTCGTTTTAAAACTCCTTAAAAGGTCTGTAAAGCGTCAAAAAGCCCATCTAAAATACAAAAGGCTTTTAAAAACAATGAAGTTCCAAAAAGTACGCTCAAATTTATAAAATAATTTAATATCTGCATTGAGAAGTTAAGAAATAAAATCTTTATTTTTAAAATTCAGAAGTCCGAATGAAATAAGGACAATGCGCACTTACACACCACTCTAAAAAGTGGTGTTAATTTGCTCAAAAAATAGGTACCAGAAATTGCTTTCAGCAATAACCAAAAAGAGAATAGTTCTAAGAATCCATGTTCTTCTCTTAAAGTTGGATAGCACGTATTAAAGTTGTGATACATATTTCGAACTTATAAATAGTTTTTTTTAAAAATAAAATGCCTCAGCGCTCATTCCTCAATCGCCCTTTGTCATTGATTTTGTAATGAGGATTGCGCCCTATTCGGTTACAATC
>NZ_QWKK01000261.1 GCF_009911695.1 Enterorhabdus sp. P55
CGCCCCCCGTGGCGCTGGCGCTGCCCGCTCGACCCCGGCCCGTCGCCGATGAGCCGGGCGGCGCGGGCGGCCTCGTCGCCGGCGAGCAGGCGTACGCCCGCCGGGCGCGTCACCCCCTCCTCCAGGCGGATGCCGGCGCGCAGGCGCGCGAGGTCGCCCTCCGCCGGCACCCCCTCCACGAGCGCGAGATAGGTCTTCTCCACCTCGCGACGCGGGTGGAGAAGACCGTGGCCCAGCTCGCCGTCGGTGGTGAACAGCAAAAGCCCCGTCGTGTCCGCGTCGAGCCTCCCCACGGGGAAGAGCCCGGGATGGGCCTCCAGAAGCGGCGCCATGAGCTCAGCCACGGTGGGGCGGCCCTGGGGATCGCTCATGGTGGTCACGTAGCCGGCGGGCTTGTGCAGCATGAGGGTGGCGCCCTCGGCGGGCAGCGCCACCACGGCGCCGTCGACGGCCACCTCATCGGCGGCCGGATCCACCTTCACGCCCATCTCGGTCACGACCTCGCCGTTGACGGCCACGCGCCCGGCGCCGATGAGCTCCTCGGCATGGCGGCGCGAGGCCACGCCGGCGCGGGCCAGGTACTTCTGCAGGCGGACGCTACTCGTCATCGGTCTCGAAGGTGAGGGAGTCGAAGTCGATCTTGTCGACGACGCCCAGGGTGGAGGCGATGGCCTCGGCAAACATGGCCTCGGTCGAGCGGGCCGCGCCCTCCGGCGCCCCCGCGGGCCGCGCCGGAGCCCAGGCGCCCGGCGCGGCCGACGAACCGGCCTGCGCCTCGGCCA
>NZ_QWKK01000262.1 GCF_009911695.1 Enterorhabdus sp. P55
CAAAGGGGCCCTGTAATAGTGATGCATTTTGTGTTTCTTCATATAATTGGTCTTGAGATTCTTTTGCCAATGTTTTTACTGTTTTTTCTGACATTTAAGGCCTTTTCTATTTTGAATTAATTGCCTTCTTTGTTGAATCGAGCAATTCTTCCATTTTGACACGGTCTGACTCACGTTGTTTACGATTATTTTCTTCGATTTCTTTTGTTTCAGATACTGATGTCATAATTGTGTTAACAATTGATTGCATGTCTTCAATCGATACGATGGCTTTGCCAGAGGATTCAGCAATAAATTTATTATTTACTTTTAATCGTTCAGCATTTCCTTTTAATAGATCAGCTGTAGCTTGTTTGCTTGCATTTACACCTTGTTGAGCATAGTTTTGCTGTAAGGCTGTTACGGCTTGAACAAGTCCTGTTTGAAGTGCTGGAATTGTGGCAATAAATGCGGAATGATATTGTTCTAGTAAACTTAAATTATTGTTTTGAGTTTGAGTGATTTGAGGGGCAGTTAATTCAGCAATTGCTTTTGATTGCTCTAAATCAAAGGCTCTCTTGTCAAGGGCTCGATCGGCTTGCAATAATTTAGGCAAGTGGATAGCGGCATCTTGATCGCCATTATCGGCTTGAATTTGGGTGTTGTTGATGGTTAGTGCTAAATTATTACGTAAGATATAAATTAACGCAATATGTTGATCTAAGCTTTTTGCATAGGCTTCATTGGCTGAGCCAAGATTATCAATTTGGTCAATACTACCTTTGATTTTATTC
>NZ_QWKK01000263.1 GCF_009911695.1 Enterorhabdus sp. P55
GCGCGACAAGCTAGACCATTGAAAACTGAATAAAGAAGAATGACTCATGTGATGTAGCAATACATCAAAAATCTGTCAATCAATAATGAAAGACAAGCCAGTCACTTCGGTGACTTAAATACTTTATTTGAGAGTTTGATCCTGGCTCAGGACGAACGCTGGCGGCGTGCCTAATACATGCAAGTTGAGCGCTGAAGGTTGGTACTTGTACCGACTGGATGAGCAGCGAACGGGTGAGTAACGCGTGGGGAATCTGCCTTTGAGCGGGGGACAACATTTGGAAACGAATGCTAATACCGCATAAAAACTTTAAACACAAGTTTTAAGTTTGAAAGATGCAATTGCATCACTCAAAGATGATCCCGCGTTGTATTAGCTAGTTGGTGAGGTAAAGGCTCACCAAGGCGATGATACATAGCCGACCTGAGAGGGTGATCGGCCACATTGGGACTGAGACACGGCCCAAACTCCTACGGGAGGCAGCAGTAGGGAATCTTCGGCAATGGACGAAAGTCTGACCGAGCAACGCCGCGTGAGTGAAGAAGGTTTTCGGATCGTAAAACTCTGTTGGTAGAGAAGAACGTTGGTGAGAGTGGAAAGCTCATCAAGTGACGGTAACTACCCAGAAAGGGACGGCTAACTACGTGCCAGCAGCCGCGGTAATACGTAGGTCCCGAGCGTTGTCCGGATTTATTGGGCGTAAAGCGAGCGCAGGTGGTTTATTAAGTCTGGTGTAAAAGGCAGTGGCTCAACCATTGTATGCATTGG
>NZ_QWKK01000027.1 GCF_009911695.1 Enterorhabdus sp. P55
GGTCGGAGGCGGCGCGGCGCGACCCGCCGGCAGCAGGGGCGCGGTCGGGAGCGGCGGATCGGGAGCGCTCATGGGCGGCGCGCACCGAGGCTGCCGAGCGGCGGCGACCCGAGGCCGGCGACGAGCCGGCGGCGTGGCGGCGAGAGCGCGAATCGCGGGCCATGGGCCTTACCGCGGGCCTTCCCCGCCCAAGCCCTGGGCCTTGAGGGCGCGCAGGGCCGCCCACAGGTAGTAGACGGTGGTGCCGATGGCCAGGATCAGGCCTCCGTAGATGAACCAGATGCCCCAGGACACCGGCGCGGCGGTGAAGCCGGGCAGCCACGCCGCGTCGGTGAGGCCCAGGCCCGGCACGAGGGGCGCGTTGAGCACCAGGCCGGCGAAGCCCACGAACAGAAACGTGGTGGCGAACTTGCCCGGGTAGATGACGGGCACGCGGATGCCGCGCTTGAAGAGCAGCCACGAGCCGCCTCCGAGCAGCAGCGCGTCGCGCAGCACCACGACGAGGATGATCCACAGCGGCAGGCGCCCCACCAGAAACACGCCCAAGACGCCGGTGATCATGAGGACGCGGTCGACCGTCGGGTCGAGCAGCTGGCCGAGCTTGGAGACGGTGTGGGTGCGGCGGGCGATCTGCCCGTCGAGAAAGTCGGTGCCCGCGGCCACGGCGAAGGTGACGGCGGCGGCCAGGTCCTGGCCGCCCATGAGCAGCGCCAGGTAGAGCGGTACCAGGCACAGGCGGATGACCGAGATGACGTTGGGAAGGGTGAGGATGCGATCGCTCACCGGCTCCTCTTCCCGAACCTGATCCGTCTTTCCCTGCCGCGCTGCGCCCATGTCCCCCCGCCCTCTCATGAAATCCGGGCCCCGCGAGGAGCCCGGATCATCGACTATGCGAATGGTAATTGTAGCAGCACCCCGACGCCATCGCCCGTTTCTTAAGCTTTGCCGTCTCGAAGGACAAACGATACACACAGGCGCGCGGAGAGGCTCGCGCAGGGCGCCCCAGACTCGCCTTTCCGCCGCTCTCCTACTCCGCGGCCGCCGCCTTCTGGTCGGGCACCTCGAGCACGCGGACGTACTCGCTGGTCGCCACCGGGGTGTAGGCCGGATCCATGCTCAGGCACGCCTTGGGGCAGGCGCGCGCGCAGGAGCCGCACTGGACGCAGCGGAAGGGGTCGATGGCCCAGGTGCGGGCCTTCTTCTCCACCGTGATGGCATGGCAGGGGCAGGTCTTCTGGCAGATGCCGCACAGGATGCACCGGTCCACGTCGTTGACGATGTGGCCCTTGAGCCCCGCCGGCGGGGTCTTGGTCTCCAGCGGGTACAGGACGGTCTCGGGCTTCTTGAACAGCGACCCGAAGGTCATGCCGCCGAGCTTGAAGGAACCCATGGCTTCCCTACCTCTCTGTGCAGCTGATGCACGGGTCGATGGTCAGGATGATCATGTTGACGTCGGCCAGGTCGCAGCCGGCCAGCGCCGAGGTCATGCCCGCCAGGTTCTGCGAGGTGGGCGTGCGCATGCGCATGCGCTCGAGGTTCTTGGTGCCGTTGCCGCGGGCGTAGTAGTAGCACTCGCCGCGGGGCTGCTCGAGCACGTTGGAGGCCTGGGCGCCGTCGGCCGGCGCGCCCTTCACCGCCACCTCGATGTCGCCGGCGGGCATCTTGGCCGCCAGCTCCTTGATGATCTCGATGGACTGGAGCACCTCCAGGCAGCGCACCTTCACGCGGGCGAAGCAGTCGCCGCCGTCGTCCAAGATGGGCCGGAAGTCGGCCAGGTCGCCGTAGGCGCCGCGGCCGAAGGAGCGCACATCGTAGTTGACCGCCGAGGCGCGGGCGAAAGGACCCACCATCGACAGCGCGAGCGCGTCCTCGTGGCTGATGTAGCCCACGTCCACCGTGCGGTTCTTGACCGACGTGTCGGTGAGCAGAGTGTTCATGATCTTGGTGTAGTCATCCATGATGCCGTCGAGGGTGGCGATGACCTGGGCCATCATGGCGTCGTCGATGTCGCGGACCACGCCGCCCACCTTCACGACGGAAAGGATCACGCGCCCGCCCGTGGTCTTCTCGAAGAGGTCGAGCACGCGCTCGCGCAAACGCCAGCAGTGCATGAACATGCTCTCGAAGCCGAAGGCGTCGGCGGCGAGCCCCAGCCACAGCAGGTGCGAGTGCACGCGCGAGAGCTCATGCCAGATGACGCGCAGGTACTCAGCGCGCTTGGGCACCTCCACGCCCATGAGCGACTCCACCGTCTCGGCGTAGCCGAGGGAGTGCCCCATGGCGCAGATGCCGCAGATGCGCTCGGCCACGTAGATGAACTGGTTGTAGTCGCGCGTCTCGACGAGCTTCTCGAGGCCGCGGTGGACAAAGCCGATCTGGGGGATGGCCTCGATGACCGTCTCGTCCTCGACCACCAGATCGAGGTGGAGCGGCTCGGGGAGAACGGGATGCTGGGGCCCGAAGGGGATGACCGTCGCCTTGCCCATGCTACTCACCTTCCTTCGCAGCGCCCTCGGCCGCCTTCTTGGCCTTGGCCTCCATGGCCGCGCGCACCTTAGCGGCCTTCTCCGGGTCCATGGCGGCGAGCTTGGCCTCCAGCTCGGCGTCCTTGGCGGCGTCCTTGGCGGCGTCCTGCTCGGCGGCCTTCTTGGCCTTGGCGGCGATGGCGGCGCGCACGCGGGCCACCTTCTCCGGGTCCATGCCGGCGAGCTTAGCCTCCACGGCCTCGTCGTCGGACGGCGTGAACACGCGCCCGCCCTTCGCGGCGGCCTTGGCCTCGGGGTGCGCGGCCAAAAACTCCGCCTGGGCCTCCCCCGCCTTCTCGGCGCGGTCGACCTTGGCGGCCTCCTTCGCGGCCTTGGCGGCCGCCACCTTCGCCGCCTTCTCGCGCGCGGCCTTGAGCTCGGGGGAGATGATGGTCATGGGCTCCTTCTGCGCCACGCGGTAGAAGTTGCCGCCGAAGTCGATGGCCAGGCCCTCGAAGGTGATGCCGAACAGGTCGTGGATCTCGTTCTCGAACACGAACGCGGCCAGGAACTGGTCGGTGACGGAGGGCACGGTCGATCCGGCGGGCAGGGCCTTGGCCACGAGGTTCTCGAGCAGGCCGTCCTTCATGTACGAGTAGACGAGGTCGATGCCGGCCTCGGTGTTGACGGCGAGGGTCTGGACGTAGCGCCAGCCGCCCGCCTTGCGCGCAAGGGCCTCGTCGTGGATGGCCTCGATGGGCAGCGGCGCGAACTCCTGGCTGAACTGGGCCATGGGCTACTCCCCCCTCTTCTTCGACTCTTTGAGCGCCTGGGACTTCTCGTCCAGGACGGCGACGCCCTTGACGATGGCGTCGATGAGCGCCTCGGGGCGCACGGCGCAGCCCGGGGCGTACACGTCGACGGGGATGGCCTTGTCCACTCCGCCGATGACGTTGTAGCAGTCATGGAAGATGCCGCCGGAGCAGGCGCAGATGCCGCACGCGACGACCACCTTCGGCTCGACCATCTGGTTGTAGATCTCACGCACGACGTCGATGTTCTGCTCGTTGACCGAGCCGGTCACCAGGAAGATGTCGGCGTGCTTGGGGTTGCCCGTGTTCACCACGCCGAAGCGCTCGCCGTCGAAGCCCGGGCACAGCGTGGCCAGGACCTCGATGTCGCAGCCGTTGCAGCTCGAGCCGTCGTAGTGGATCACCCAGGGGGATTTCGATGCGAAAGCCATGGTGCCTCCTTACATAAACGCGAGGAACGCGATGTTCACGCCGCCGGCGACGAGCGCCACGGCCCAGGCGGACTTGAGCATGAACTGCCACTTCACACGCGCGAAGTTGTTGTCGATCCAGATCTCGAGGAAGTAGACCGCCAGCACCACGACCACGGCCAGGATGAGCGAGAGCGGGTTGCCCCACACGAAGAACATCCCGATCCAGCCGAGGAACAGCACGTTCTCGCACCAGTGCATGATCTCCACCAGGCCCAAGGTGGGGCCGCTCATCTCCGTGGTCATGCCGCGGACGATCTCCTGGTGCGCGTGGTGCGACATCGACAGGTCGAAGGGCGACTTGCGCAGCTTGATGGTGAGGATGAACAGCAGGCCCAGGAACACGAGCCAGATGGTGGCGATGATGGGCACGTCGAGCGAAAGCACGTCGCCCACGTTGAAGGTGCCGGCGGCCATATAGAAGCCCACGGCCAGAAGCAGCACCATGGGCTCGTAGGCCATGACCTGCAGCGTCTCGCGGGCGGCGCCCACCTCGGCATAGGGGCTGCGCGAGGAATAGGCGGCCATGATGAAGAACAGGCTCGAGAGCGTGATGACGAACACGCACATGAGCAGGTTTCCGCCGGTGAAGAACACGCCGCCGGCCACGCAGGCGAAGAGCAGCGCGCAGGCCACGTAGGTGCGCTCGACGGAGTTGACCGCCACGCTCTCCTTCTCGAAGAGCTTGCGCACGTCGTAGTAGGGCTGGAGCAGCGGCGGCCCCACGCGGCCCTGCATGCGGGCGCTGATGATGCGGTCGAGACCAGCCAGCAGGCATCCCACGACAGGCGCGATGAGCCCGAACAGGATGGTGCCGATGACGGTGATGAGGATGGTCATGGTCACGCCCCTTTCTAGAGCACCATCGGGGCGACGGCGGCGATGACGAAGGCCGCGGCCATGATGATGGAGTTGAACACGACGCCTACCGGCGCGATGCGCTTCTCGCCGAACACGTCGTCCATATACCAGTTGCGCGCCGTGGCCACCGTCGTGCCCGACAGCGCGTTCTGGAACGCGCGCTCCTCCGAGCCGCGGCTGACGCCGGCCAGGTAGACGTCCACCTTACGCGCCTTGGAGCCGCCCATTCCCGCGAACAGCACGATCACCACGATGGCCACGCAGATGCTCGCGATCCAGAGGTTGTCGGTGGCGATGTCCTGCCCGAGGATGCCATAGACCGACACCACGTAGGGCTCCACCAGGTAGGCGGAGATGAGCGGCAGCGTCACGCAGGCCACCACGAGCAGCGCTGCCATGAGCAGAAGCGACGCCCACTCGCTCTTGTGGACGGTGACCTCCACGTTCTCCGGCTCGCCGGCGATGCCCGCGAGCTTGCCGAGCCACTTGGCCCAGAACATGAACGTGGCGGCCGAGCCGAAGGCCAGGATGATGACGAGCGCCACCTGATCCATGTCGACGAACGACACGAGCGTGGCCCACTTGGCCACAAGCATGCCGAACGGCGCGATGAACATGCACATGATGCCGAGCATCATGAAGCGGGCCAGACGCGGCATGCGGTCGAAGAGCAGGTCCATCGACTCGATGTCGCGGCTGCCGATGTGGTGCTCGGCGGTGCCGACGCACAGAAACAGCAGGCTCTTGGCGATGGCGTGGAACAGGATGAGGAACTCAGCCGCCCACACCGCCTCCGGCGTGCCCACGCCGGCGCAGGCCGTGATGAGGCCGAGGTTGGCGATAGTCGAGTAGGCCAGCACGCGCTTGGCGTTGGACTGGCTGATGGCCATGAACGAGCAGAGGAGGAACGTGATGCCGCCCACGAGCATGACCATCATGGAGGGCACGGGGCTCATGAGCATGATGGGCGCGAGCTTCACGAGCAGGAACACGCCCGCCTTCACCATGGTGGAGGAGTGGAGCAGGGCGCTCGTGGGGGTGGGGGCCACCATGGCGCCCAGAAGCCACGTCTGGAAGGGCATCTGCGCGGCCTTGGTGATGCCCGCGAAGGCGAGCGCCACCACGGCCAGCGCCACGAGGGCCGGGTCAGCCACGCCGAGCATGAGGAACTCGACGAACGAGAGGGTCTCGAGCTGGATGGCGCACACGTAGAGCGCCACGAGGAACCCGATGCCGCCGGCCAGGTTCATGATGATCTGGCGGAAGGCGTTGGCGATGGCCTCGTCGGTCTTGGTGTAGCCGATGAGGAGGAACGAGCAGACGGTGGTGACTTCCCAGCCCGCGAACATCCACATCATGTTGTTGGAGAACACGATGACGAACATGGCGGAGAGGAACACGAACATGAGGGCGAAGAACAGCGGGCGGCGGTCCTTGGCGCCCTCGGGCTCATGGGCCTGGAAGTCGCGCATGTAGCCGAGCGCGTAGACGCAGATGCCGCTGCCGATGACGCCGATGATGAATGCCATGAGCAGCGAGAGCGAGTCGAAGTACAGGCCGAGGGGCACCTCCACCTCATGGGCGAACGCGAACTCGAGCACGAGCGCGCCGACCAGCTGGACGAGGGCGAGGGCACCCGCCGGGAGGTTTTTGTACCTCACCGCGAAGGAGAGGACGATGCCGACGAGGACGACGCTCACCCCCGTGCAGACGTAGTCGAGCACGACCGACGAGAACTCGAAGTATACGCCCGACGTGCCCAGGTTGGTGGCGACGAGCACCACCGAGGCCACGCCGATGATGACGGCCGAGGCGCCGACGATGACGTTTCGCGCACCGTCGCCGCGCACGGCAAGGAGCACCGCGGCCACCACGAGCGGGAAAACGATGAGAAATCCGAGCAATGCCACGAAATTCCCCCTTCTACCCGATTTGCCTTCAGGGGGCTGCCGCTCCCCGCACGGGCTCGCGATGCGTCGCTGCCGGCGCGGGACGAGGCGCCCCCTCCTGGCATCGAGGGTACCAAAAGCCGCGCCGCGCCCGTGGGGGATCGCGATGGGCAGGGCCGTATTGCTCGGTGAAGGGCCGGCGCGGGACGAGGCCTCCGGGGCCGACGGCGTCCCTATCAGGACGAACGGCAGAAGGGCCGCCCCTAAGCCAGGATGTCGGCGATCATGCGATCCTTCAGGCGGTTGACCGACGCGAGCTTCCAAGCCGGATAGCCCAGCCCCGGGTCGGCGTACTCGAAGTCCTTGAGCGCGATGAGCAGGGCGCGCAGCTCGGAGGTGAGCAGGGCTCGGGCCACTCCGACGAAGGTCGCCCCGATCTTCGGGCCGATCATGCTGAGGTAGGCGTCGAAGTCATCCTGCTCCATCATCAGGGGAAGGCAGGCCATGTTCTGGTCGAACAGCGGCGCCTGGCCGAGCACCTCGCCCGTGTCGTTGTCCACGAGGAAGCCGTAGTTGCCCGCGTGGCGGTCAACGTTGGCCGTGATGGCGTCCATGACCACCATCTCGCGGAAGCGCGCGTCCCCGCCGTGCTCGGCGCAGAACGCGAGCATGTCCTCGATGTCGAACGGGCCGTCAAAGAAGCGGTGGGCCGAGACGAACCCCACCTCCTCCGAGGTGAACAGGGGGCACTTGCTCGCGAGCGTGCCGTGGTAGCTCACCACCTCGTAGGGGACGTGCGCGATGCCCGCCGCGTCCAGCACGGCGGAGGCAAGCGCCTCGGAGTACGGCTCGAAGCCCGCGTTGGCGTACCCCGTGCTCCCCCGCTTGAGGAGCGAGATCTGATCGCCCTCGCGCACCCAGCACTTGGCGAACGAACCAGAGGTGGCGTACTCCGGCGAGGTCGGCGAGTTCTGGCGGCCGTACATCCCCGTGCCGTCGAAGGCGATGCGGGCGATCACGTCGTCGAAGGGGTTGCGGTAGAGCGACACGTCGTCCCACGCGATGTCCTCGTCGGCGCGCTTCATCCAGAACGTGTCGGTGAGCGAGAGGCAGCGGGCCATGGCGATAAAGTCATGGCGCGTCGTGAGCCCCAGCTCGCGCATGAGCCTCTCGATGGAGACGCGGTGCTTCGCGATCTGGCGGCCGTCGATCCAGTCGTTGATGTTGACGAAGCCGTAGGGAAGATAGGCGTCAAACTGCTCGACCTCGTTGTAGCGGTAGTCGTCGAGCGAGGCGGTCTCCTCGTAGGTAGCCACCACGACGTCCTTGTTCATCAGCTGGTAGAGCATCTCACGCCTCCTTTCCGCCATCCGACTATTATACAAAAGAAGAGGAGCCGGCGGCTTCTGCCACCGGCTCCTCGAAGAAGCTGGTCGGGTTGACAGGATTTGAACCTGCGACCCCTTGACCCCCAGTCAAGTGCGCTACCAAACTGCGCCACAACCCGTTGTGCCATCTGCGCAAGACGCGTTCTCGCTCAAACAGCTTGATTATCTTAGCGTTACTTCGGAGGCATTTCAAGAAGAAATTTTCTGCGGCCTTTCCCTTCGCGCAATCCACAGCGCCGCACGGAGGCACGCTGGGTCAGACGCTCCGACCGAGGACGCGATTGCGAGCGCAGGGGCACGCCCCCCCGAGGGGGTTCGGGGAAACGGAGCCCGGCGCGCGGAATCCGGGGCACCGGCACCCGGAGCGGGATGCGGCGCACGGAACGGGGCCGAGGCGCGGGGAGCACGACGCAGGGGGGCTTGGAACAGGGAGCGAGCGAATGTTTCACGTGAAACATTCGCGGCGCCCTTCGGCAGAGTCGCCCGATCGCAAGGCTCAGGCGCGAAGGCGTGGGGGCCGGCGCAAGGCCTAGCGCCTCGGGCACGGGGGCACGCGGGATCCGAGGCGAAGGACGCGAGGAGCGGGAACCCAGAAACCCAGGGCACGAGAGAAGCCGGGGCGGGGGTTGTGACGCGCGCAACGGGGGGGTGGGACGCGAACGAGCGGGGCTGGGGCGCGCGACGGGGGTTGGGGCGCGCGGGAACATGGCGGGTGTTTCACGTGAAACACCCGCCGGATCGGGTTGCGCTGCTCGTCGATGGGGTCGGGCACAAAACCGCCGCTTTTTTCGCGAGAAAGGACGGCTTTGCATGATCATGGCGCGCCTTCGAGGTGTGCGCGGGCCGAAGAGCCGGACGTTTTCCCAGCTCGCGTTCAGCGATGCGTAGCGGCGGAACCCTCGAGTCCCCAGCTTCCCAGCGCTGAGGCCACCGCTATCATGCAGAGCTAGTTTTTCTCGCATGGAAAGCGACGTTTTCCGCCCGGACACGCGAGGACGCTGGCGATCGCCTTGTCACACTGCTTCTGGAGAACCTGCGAAGCGACGAGGCGGCACTAAAGATCCCGCTATGATGCTTGCCCTGCGCTGACGAAGCACCCCAGCCGCCCCCATCGTTACGAGGGGCTTTCGGTTGGGATACCGGTGGGCGTGAAAGGTTTCGCGGCCCGAGCGCAACGTCGATAATCAGGCGATAGAGCGCGATGCGAGGAGGATGCAGTGAGAAAAGACGCGTTGGTCACGGGGCTGGCCCTGTTCGCCATGTTCTTCGGGGCAGGCAACCTCATCTTCCCGCCGTATCTGGGCATGACGAGCGGCAGCGAGTGGCTCGTCGGCTTCGCCTGCTTCATCTTCGTCGACGTGGTGCTCTCCTGCGTGGGCATCTTCGCGCTCAACGCGGCCGGCGGGGCCAACGCCGCCATCGAGGGCACGCTCGGGCGCGTGCCGGGCCTTGCCATGAACACGGCTGCCATCCTGTGCACCGGCGTGCTCATCGCCACGCCGCGCACGGCCGCTACCACCTACGAGATGGCGGTGATGCCGCTCATCGGCGACGGGATGGGCCTGGCGCCGTTCTCCGTCCTGTTCTTCGCGCTCGTGCTTGCGCTCACCTTCCGCCAGTCGCGCGTGGTGGGCATCGTCGGCAAGGTGCTCACGCCGCTGCTCGTGCTCGGCATCATCGTGCTCGTGGCGGCCGGCGTGGTAAACCCCATCGGGGACGTGGGCGCGCCGCACTCGGCGCACGTGGCCCAAGACGGCATCCTCGCCGGCTACCAGGCCATGGACATCATCGCCTGCGTGGGCTTCGCCATCGTCATCCAGGACGCCGTCCGCGCGGACGGCTACACGGCGCGCCGCTCGCAGCTCAAGGTGATGGCGCTTGCGAGCTGCGTAGCCGCCGTGCTCCTGGCGCTCATCTACGGCGGACTCACCTACCTTGGCGCCATGACCGGGCTCTCGTTCGGCCCCGAGCTCAACCAGGCGCAGCTCATCGTGGAGATCACGAAGCACCTCATGGGCGAGACCGGTGTGCTCGTGCTCGGCGTGGTGGTGGGGCTGGCCTGCCTGACCACGGCCATCGGGCTCACCGGCGCCACGGCCTCCTACTTCGAGCGCGTGACGCGGGGGAGGCTCCCCTACCGCGCCGGCGTGCTCATCGTCATCGGATGCGGGCTGCTCATCTGCAACCTCGGGCTTGAGGCCATCATCGCGCTGGCCACCCCCATCCTGTCGGTGGTGTGCCCGCCGTTCATGACCACGGTGGTGCTCATCCTGTTCCTGCGCCGCATCCACACCACCTGGGCCTACAAGGGCGCCGCCCTAGGCGCGCTCGTGGCGAGCGTGGTCATCGTGGCCCACGACAGCTTCGGCCTGGCGCCCTTCGTGACGGCGCTGCCGCTCTATGAGTTCGGCTTCAGCTGGCTGCCCTTCGCCGCGGCCGGCGGCATCATCGGCTGGCTGGCCGCCCGTCCGGCCGGACGCAGCCGCGACCTTCTGGACGCGCCGGTGGAGAAGGCCCTCGAGGAGGAGGGGTCGCCGGTCGGCTAGAATGGGCGTGAGAAAAACAGCGGGAAGGGGACGAAGAGCTGTGGCGAAGAAGGCTGCGAGCAAAAGCACGCCACCTCAGGCAGAAGCCGACACGACCGAGGATGCCGCCGAGGCGACTGCGGGCGCAAGCGACGCCGCCTCTCCCTTCGGTGAGGTGAGCGCCGCCACGCGCAAGTGCATGCAGGGCAACAAACGTCGCGACACCACGCCCGAGCTCAAGGTGCGCCGCATGCTACGTGAGCTGGGGTTCCCCGGCTACCGGCTCGACTGGAAGAAGGCCCCGGGCCACCCGGACATCGCCTACCCCGGCCGGAAGATCGCGATCTTCATCCACGGGTGCTACTGGCACCACTGCCCGACGTGCAACCTCCCCATCCCCAAGAAGAACCCCGAGTACTGGGAGGCCAAGTTCCGCCGCAACCAGGAACGCGACGAGCGCACCCGCGCGGCGCTCGAGGCCGACGGCTGGAAGGTGGCCGTCATCTGGGAGCACCAGCTCAAGAAGGCCGAGCTGGAGAACACGGAGCGCTACCTCTACGAGATAGTCCGCTGGGACAATCCGGAGGACGCCGACGATTCCGCTTCCATCGAAGACCCGCGCACCGCTGCGGAGACCGCCGCCCCTCAGGCCTGACTTCCCAGTGCACTCTTTAAACGTAAACGCGCGTTGACATTTCGCGGCGATTACCCCATCCTTTTTACCTGTTAAGCAACGGACTGCAGAAGGAAGTGGGTGAGATGGCCAGGGACGTCACCAGGCGATTCTTCGACGCCTCCTACCTATGCTCCCGTAGCCCCTTCGTCGTCATCGGATGTCCGGAGGACGTCGAGGATGGCCTTGCGCGCGCCCTAGCCTGCGTCATCCAAAACCTCATCCAAAGAGGAACGCCCACCCCCCCCCGCCACGCTTTCTAGAGACTCTTGGAGGGTATCCGGCCCTCCCTTCGACAACCTTTCGGTTCTGGTCTTCCCAACAGCAACCACGGTGGGATGAAACCATCAGGGGCGCAGCAGGGCATGAGGACAATCCAGCCCATCGCTTCTTCACCGAGCTGCTGCCTGCGCTCCTCCCCGATGAGCACCGCGCCATTGCCTCGCTCATCCTTCCCGAAGTGCCCTTCACCGACCTCGTTGAAGCCTGCGATCCGTCATTTGCCGACCAGCAGGTCGACTTCTACTGCCCGCGCGCGAAGCTCGTCATCGAGATAGACGGGAGCCAGCACCGCGAGGAGGCGCAGGAATCACTCGACAGACGCCGAGACGACTATCTCCGCCGCAACGGGATTGAGACGGTCCGCATCCCCGTAGGCGAGCTTTACCCCGGGTCAGCTTCCCTTGCCAACGTGCTTGCCCTCTTCGCAGCGCGCCTTGAGAGCGATGTGCCCGCATTCGACTGGGAGCTCGTCGGAGACAAGCTGGAATGGCGGCAGGCAGCAGGCTATGAGCTGCTGATGCGCACCCAGGTCGCGCTTCTCCAGCTCATGCGTGCCGGCGTGCTCGACTTGGAGGCGCGCTCATGGCGCATCTCCGCGACAAGCGATGTCCTTCAGGAGGCCATGCCCGCCATAGTCGTCGAGGCATTCGAGGACATCTGCGACATGGCCGAGAACCTCTGCCTCCTACTTGGACGGGACTTCCAACGCCCCCAGATCACCGTCAGCGGAGACGCAGCAGACGCCAGGATCGACATCGGACTTCTGAGGTGCTGGTCGGAAGACGACCGCGTGCCGGGCATCGTCTACGTACGCAACGACTACTTCGAGGATCGCCGTCCCTTTGCCGTCGCCACCGCCCCGGCCATCGCCTATGATACTGTCGACGAGACACGACGCGAGCCGGCGGGGCGTGCCCTCCGGTTCTTTCTCAAGCGACTCTTCGGCTATGACGAGTTCCGCTCCGGCCAGGAGGGGATCATCAAGAAGGCCCTCGCCCGCAACGCGACCCTCGGCATTCTTCCGACCGGGTCGGGCAAGTCGCTCTGCTATCAGATGGCATGCCTACTCCAACCGTGCGTGAGCTTCGTGGTCTGTCCCATCATCTCGCTCATCCAAGATCAGGAGCGTAATCTCCTCGAGTTCGGCATCAGCCGCATCGCGCGTATCGACGGGCAGATGGCCTCGGACGACAAGCATGCCGTCACCAGGGCGTTCGGCCAAGGGCGCCATCAGATCATCTGGGTATCACCCGAGCGCTTCCAGATGCGGGAGTTCCGCGACCAGCTGCTGGAGATTGCCGGGAGGCTGCACTACGGCTACGCCGTCATCGACGAGGTCCACTGCCTCTCCGAGTGGGGCCACGAGTTCCGCGTGTCCTACCTCAAGCTGCCGGGCGCCATCCGCGCGCACTGCCCCGGAGCCTTGCTGCTCGGCCTCACGGCCACCGCGTCGTTCAACGTGCTCGTCGACCTCAAGGCCGAGCTAGATGTCACCGACCACAACATCCAGACCGCCGAGACTCTCGATCGCCAGGAACTGGCCTTCCACATCCGCCGCATCGACGAGAGCAGCCGACTTAAGGCCATCGACGAGGCCCTCGATGAGATTGAGCAGCGCCACCGCGAGGAAGATGGCGTCGAATCCCTCTTCGAACCTGCAGGAGACGACTCCGTCTGCGGCATCATCTTCGCCAACACGAAGAAGAATCGGCGCTATCCCGGCGTGGGGTGTCAGGAAATCCTCGACCACCTGATCAGTCAGGACATCGGAGCCGATGTCTACCACGCCGACCGCGGGGCCGACCGCAGCCGCGTGCAGCAGAGATACCTCGACAACGAGTTCACGGTCATGGTGGCCACCAAGGCCTTCGGTATGGGCGTCAACAAGCGCAACGTACGCTACACCATCCACAGCGGACTCCCCTGGTCCATCGAGGCCTTCTACCAAGAGGCAGGACGCGCCGGACGCGACGACGACCCGAAGCGCAGCTGGTCGGACTGCTACATACTCTACGTCCCCGATGCAAACGCGGAGCGCACCGAGCGGCTCTTCGCCGCAAGTACGACCATAGAGGAGATTCAACGGCTCCAAGACGACCTGCAAGGGGATCTGAGCACACTCTTCTTTCTCTGGAACCGCAACCACGACAGCCTCGAGAGGGAGAAGGAGCACATTCTCGCTATCCACGAGAAGCTTATCCGAGAATGCGACGAGAGGGGCCTCGCGCGCATCTCGTTCACCGGCCTTGGTTCCAATAAGAAAGGTAAGGTGGAGCAAGCCCTCTACAAGCTCGCCATCATGGGCGCCATCGAGGACTGGACAGTGGACTACCGCGGGCAGCGCTTCGACGTTAAGGTAGCCGATCTAGGCGATAACGCAGAGATGCGCATGCGCGAGGCAGTCGAGCGCTACATCGGGCGTCATTCCGACGCCCCCGTGTCCTTCGTCGATCCTGACCCCTCCTTCGCGCCCTATGCCGCAGCCTACGAACAGGCCACTCCCTGCAAGAAGCTCATCGGTCTCATCGATGCACTGCTCAGCTGGACAAACGACAACATCGTGTTCAGCCGTCGGCGCGCCATCGGCAACATGTTGGCGCTCTGCGAGTCCGAGCGCTCCGACGAGGAGATCCGCGACTACATCAACCGCTACTTCAAGCTGGACGTCAGCCTGGGCAACCAGCTCGACCTCGTTATTGGCTCACCGGGCAACTTCATGCCCTGGATCGACGTCTTCTACACCCTCGTGCCAACCGATGACCCCCTCGAACGCATGAGGACGCCGAAGGGCGCAGAGGACTTGAGGGAGATACCGCCGCTGTGCGACCGCTACCGCGAGGGCAGCCATGGAAACATCGGCCTTGAGTGGGTGACGATGATGAGCCGCCTGCTCGCTGACGAGTACCTGGAGCGAGAGATAGCAGACCAGCTCTCCTTCGTGTTCGCGAAAGCAGGGGATTACCCTTCCCTCGACGTTGAGACGTTGCTCGACGAGACCCTCGCCCTCGCGGCCACCGCCCCCTCAGGCGCTCGCGACGCTCTCGGGGCAGCCGTCGTGTCGACCATGCCCCAGCAGGCGCATCGCGCCTACCAGGCGCTTGGCGACCACGCCTCACTCGCCCACCTTCTCGAGGGGTCCCTGGAAAAACTGAGAGCGACATGGGAAAGGAAGAACCATGGCCGATAACTTGGCGCATATAGACCGACTCAACGAGATCATCGAGACCCTCGACGACGATGCCGCGAGCATGCACGAGCTCATCAAGGCCTCGACGACCCAGCTTGAGGCCGCCGTGCACGTCGGCGCTGAAGCGGCTGAGATGGGGCGGGAGACCGTAGAGACGGTCGCTGGCAAGACCGCCGAAATGGCGGAGGCGGCCCAGGCGTTCTTCGAGGAGCAGGAGCGGCTGCAACGCACGATACTCAAGGAGAACGAGGCGTTCCGCGACCAAGTGCAGACCGACCTGCTCCAAGGCAAGAGCGACCAGGCATTGCGCATCGACACGCTCGGAGGCGACCTCATGCGCCGACTCAGCGCCCTCGGGGAACGCATCGATTCGCTCGAGAAGAAGACGGCTGGCTCCACCGACACATTCGCCCGCAAGCTTCACCTGGCCCTCGTCGGCATCGGCATCACGCTCGCTCTCGAAGCTGCCGCCATCATCCTCACACTCGTTTTCTAAGGAGAGCCCATGGCCTCGACGCTTCGCTACTTCGACTACCTTGCCGATCATGGCGAGGCCCTGGAGGATCGCGTCGGCTTCGACGGGCTGGAAGACAAGATCAACGTCTGGCGCCAACAAGGCACGGCCGATCCCGACTCGGTCGTCGTCGGCTGTCGCAAGATAGCCGAGAACATCGTCGACCACCTCATCGACGATCGGGAGATGGAACGCGCGAACCTTGCCGCCAAGATCTCCTACGCTCTCGATGGCGGTCTCGTCGACAAGACGCTCTTCTACAAGCTCGAGGAGATTAGGAAGAAGGGGAATCGCGGAGCCCATGGATCCGAGACCGTCAAGGTCATTGACGCGAAGATGTGCCTCGAGCTTCTTGACGACGTTCTGCGCGCGCTCATCGTCGACCTCGGCATCGACCCTGATGCGGCCAGAACCGCCAGGATCACCGACGACAGCCTCTTCCTCATTCGCTCCGAAGCCGAAATGGCTGACTTGCGCCACACCGCGCGAACCGCCGCGCTGCTCAGCGGCGATCCTTCCATAGAGAAGGAGGCACGCCGAGCAACAGCAGCCATCCAGAAGCAGGAGAAAGAGCAGGCCACTCGCCTCGACGCCCTCTCCGACCTGATCAAGCAGGTGGAGGAGATAGAGGCGGAATGCGGCATCGCCGAAGAGGGCACTGATGAGCAAACTGCCCAGGAGCAGATCTTCGCCCGAACCGACGCCATCCTTGACATCATCCGACGGGACGCCCGCGAAACCGAGGAAACGGCGATCAAGGTCGAGCGACACGCTCGCGAGATCCTCAGCGAGCATGACTTCGTGGAGAAGCTCCTGCAGGGACGCGGTCGCGCCACGAGCAGGCAGTTCGACGTCATGGCCTTCCCTCGAAGCGCAAACGCGAAGACGAACATTCTCCAGCTTGCCGGAGGGGCGGGCACCGGCAAGACGCTCTGCCTCATAGCCAAGCTCATAGCCGACACCAAGGCAAGCGACCAAACCTCGCTGTTCGCGGAGAAACGCCGGAAGGGCCTCTTCGTCTGCTACAACAAGGGGCTCGCCAAACATGTGCGCGACCTCATCGCGCGCTTTCCCGAAGCAGCCGCGTCAATAGAGGTCACTCACTACGACGAGTACGTGAACCAGCTCGTCCGCGTTTTTCCCAAGGAGGGCTACGAGCATCTTATCGACTATGCCCGAGACGCGCGCTATCCGCGCGAAGGACGCCCCGGCAACTACCGATACTGGGAGCTCATCTTCGAGGGCAAGGCCCTCCCCCTCGTCGGCAGGGCAATGGCAACGGTAGCCGAGCGCCATCCCAAGGACAGCGGCTCCTACTACCTTGACCGCTCTGCAAGCGAGAATATCGCCTGGGTGTACGAGGAGCTCGACTGGCTTGAGGCGCGCTACGATGATCCTGGCGATGCGCGACGCGATTACCCCACCTCATCCCGCATCGGCCGCGGAACGAAAAGGCGTCCGAACGAAGCCATCCGCATGGTCCTCCTTGAGATATGGGAGACTTATCGTCGCCTCTTGGAGGAGGAACGCCGCTACACCATCGCGCAAGCCACCAAGCGCCTCCAATCCTCAAAATCCCTGCCCGCCTACGATGTCATAGCCATTGACGAGGTGCAGGACTTCTCAATCCGCTCCATCAAGCTGCTGCTGCAACTGCGCGCAGACGAGCAGAGTCGCGTCTACCTCTCAGGCGATGAGAACCAGAAGATCTACCGCGGCGACTTCACCTGGAAGGAACTGGACTCCAGTCTACGTGGTCACACTATCGTCCTCACCGAGAACAAGCGAAGCAGCGAGGCCATCGAGGGGTTCGCCAGCCGCCTGCTCGCAGAAGAGCGAACCTATGGCGGCACCTACGAGAGGGTCTTCGTGCTCAACGCCACTGATGAGAAAATCCTGCGCGTCATCGGGCGCTTGCGCAGCGAGGCGTCCGATGAGAGCGTGGCTGTCATCGGAAACGCCCAGCACTGGGAGCGGCTCGCGCGAGCGGCGAAGTTCGACCCCCGCGACCCCCGTGACGTCACCATCTTCGATCCGAGGCTCTACGTTCTCGGCATGAAGGCCGGAAAGGGACTCGAGTTCGACAACGTGATCATCGATTACACCCGCCCCGCGGAAGAAGACGAGGACGCCGAGATGCGCCTGCTCTACACAAACTGCACCCGCGCCCGCAAGCGCCTCTACATCCGCTACCGAGGCGAGCCCCCAGACCTCCTGAAGAAGGTCTATCCGGATTTCATTGACTAGCAGGCGAAAACGCACGGCGAGAGGAGACGAACCGCCATGGGTATCCTTAACTGGTTTCACGGAGCAAGAGAAGGCGCATGCCACGAAGGGGGTCATCCCCCCTGCGTTGACCAGCCAGGAGCAGGCGAAAGGGCCCCCGAGAGGGCAGGAACTCGCACTGAGCTTGCGCACATGCTCTTGGAAGCAAAGGCTGACGTATTCTTCAATGACGGCACCGTCGACCTTTCCTCCGCCCTGGCAATGGCAATCATCCAAAAGAACGCGAGGCTCGCGAGAAAGGCGATCGAAGCCGGCGCAGACGTCAATATGCGCGGCACATACGGCGGGGTAAAGATAACCCCCTTGGTGGAAGCGGCAGCACAGCGAAGCAGCGCACTAGTCGAAATTCTCATTGAGGCAGGGGCTGATCCAAATCTTGCCCAGGCCAACGGCGAAACCGCCTTGGCTAACGCGGCACAGAACGGCGACTACCATATCGCCGCGATGCTGTTAGACGCCGGCGCAAACCCTGACGCCATCACACCCGTTGGCACCTCAATGTCGATAGCCGACAACATCGGAATCATGACTCTTCTCCTTACATCTGGCGCCAATCCTGATATTCCCGACTGCGACGGGGACACCCCCATCGTAGGTTCGATCACCACCAGGGCCTACGAGGCGTCCTTCTTCTTAAGCAGACTCGTCGAGTGCGACCTTCGCCATACGAACCATGCCGGGCAGACGCCCTTGGACATCGCCCTGATGCTCAACGATCCGCAAATGACATCCGCACTCTGCGATACCACCTACGAGGGAATCACCTCCACCGTAAACATAGATGGCTGCAGGCAGGAAATGATCCAGAGAATCAATCGACTCCGAGACGACGGGTATCCGGAGACCTGCTTTCCCTCGCTGCACAAGAACGGATGGGTGCATGAGGTGCCCGATGAGCAGCAGGACGCCATGAGGGAGGTGCGCCAGCTCACGAACCAGGCAATAGAGGAGAAGCGGGCGGGACGCCTCCTTAACGCCAACACTCTCTATCTCAAGACCTTCGCTTACGATGCCGCCATGGATGAGCAGGTGAACTGGGGTTGGGTGAAAGTCTTGCTCCTCGCAAAGAACTTCAAGGACGCCCAACTCGTCATGAGGTACTTCGCCGCCCTATGCGCCCGCGAAAACGACCTCCTTAGGAAGCGTGGCGTCAAGCTCGCAGAGGACATTCCCAAAAGCGCTCTCACGTTTGACTTCAACGGCTTCGATGCATTCGTAGACTACACGCAGACGAACCCCCTTGACAGGCAAGAGGTCGAGAGAAGAATCCAAGCATTTGGAGGCAGTCCGCTTTGGGCGGATTATCGCCTGACCACCAATGAGTACGACACGTTTCTCAGGTACTTCTTCCTTGACTCCATGTACCGAGATGAGGGAATCGACTCATAACCTACCTTTTCAGAAAGGAAGAATGCTGTGTCATATTACAAGAAGAACCGAGACGAGGGCGGCTGGTACGACAAGCGGACAGGCAAGTGGATCTCATCCAAAAGGGCCCACCAGAAAGTCGGAGAGGTCATCGATGGTTGGGTGAAGTGCCGCAATCCCCGAACCGGCAAGTTCTATTTCATGAAGGTAGATGACGATTACTACGACTGACAGGCGCCCTCTGCCGTCGTCGTTCGCGTCATCTTCGCTCCCCTACCGCAGCGCAAGCGCCCGCGTCCAGATGAGGTGGGCCAAGTCGGGCTTGGGCATGAGGGGCAGCACCTCGTCGCCGGCGGCGGTGACGAGGGTGGCCTGGTTGTCGTCGGTGCCGAAGGCACGGCCCTCCCCCACCTGGTTGGCGACGATCATATCGGCATGCTTGGACGCGAGCTTCTTGCGCGCGTTGGCCGCCACGTCGTCGGTCTCGGCCGCGAAGCCCACGATCACCTGGCCCGGGCCCTTGGCAGCGCCGATGGTCGCCAGGATGTCGGGGTTGGGCACGAGCTCGACCGTGGCCAGGGCCGCATCATCGGCGCCCTTCTTGAGCTTGCGGTCGGCCGGGGCCGCCGGCCGGTAGTCCGCCACGGCGGCGGCGAACACCGCCACGGAGGCCGCCGGACACGCCTGCTCGGCGGCGGCGAGCATCTCGCGCGCGGTGCGCACGCCCACCACCGTCACGCCCGCAGGCGCCGGCAGCGAAACCGGCCCTGAGATGAGCGTCACCGCCGCCCCGCGCGCCGCGGCATCGGCGGCGAGCGCGTAGCCCATCTTGCCGCTTGAGTAGTTCGACACGTAGCGCACCGCGTCGATGGGCTCCACCGTGGGGCCTGCGGTCACCACCACAGACAGCCCCGCCATGTCCTGCTCGGGGCGCAGCACGCAGGTGACGTCGGCCGACGTCGGGGCCTCCCCCGCCGCCCAGCGCTTGCCACGGGGCTGGCCGGCGACGCTCACGAAGGTGTCAAGGCCGGTCAAATCCGCCGTTACGGGCCCGATGCCCTCCGCGGGCGCATCCCCTGCCGCCGCGCCGGCTCCAGCGCCCACCGGCGGGAAGAGGGCCGTCGCAGCCCCGTCGTCCGCCGCCTGGATCCGCGTCGCCACGGACACCGGCGCCGCCGCCAGCACCTCGAGGGCGCGCGCCACGATGGCGTCAGGCTCGGGCAGGCGCCCGCGTCCCACGTCCCCGCAGGCCTGGTAGCCTTCGTCAGCCTCCATCACCACCACACCGCGCTCGCGCAAAAGCGCGAGGTTGGCCTGAGTGGGGGCGGCCTCGTACATATGCACGTTCATGGCCGGCGCGAGCATGAGCGGCGCAGGGCAGGCAAGCGCCGTGGTGGTGAGCAGGTCGTCAGCCAGGCCGCAGGCCACCTTCGCCGCCACGTTGGCCGTGCACGGCGCGATGAGCATAAGGTCGCACCACTCGGCCAGGGAGATGTGGTGGATGGGGTCGGATGGGTCGTCGAACAGCCCCACGGCCACCTTCTCGCGGGTGAGCGAGCGGAACGTCACGGGGTCGACGAAGCGCGTGGCGTGCTCGGTCATGACCACCTTCACCACGCAGCCCGCCTTCTGCAGGCCACGCACCACCTCGCAGGCTTTGTAGGCGGCGATGCAGCCGGTGACGCCCACCAGCACCTGAGGCGCGCTCGTCTCGGTCATGGCGGCTCCTTCCTCTCAGACGCCCAGGTAGGGCTCAAGCACATGGGCGAGCACCCGCAGGTGCGCCCAGCTCGCGCCCAGGCACGGCACGTAGGTCAGCCGCCGGCCGCCGGCCTCCAGGTACTCGGGCCGCAGCTCGCACTTCACGTCGTAGAGCGTCTCCAGGCAGTCGATGGCGAAGTTGGGACAGACGAGGAACACACGCGGGTCGGGCGCGGCCTCGGCCCAGGTGGCCAGCGTCGAGCGGGTGAAGGGCGACAGCCACGTGCGCCCCTTGTCGAAGCGGCACTGGTAGCCGATGGTCCAGCGACGCCGGTCGATCCCCAGCTCGCCGGCGACGGCGAGCGCGGTGGCGCCGGCCTGCAGCTCATAGGTGTCGCCCGCCTCGATGTCGGTAAGCGGGATGGAGTGAAACGAGAACAGCAGCCGATCGTCGGACTCCTCCGACGCATCGTAGCCAGCGTTGACGATGGAGGCGGCGATGGCACGGACGTAGACGGGATCGTCGTGGTAGTCGGGCACCACCTCGCAGGGCACGTCCCACCGGATGCGGCGCAGGGCCCGCTCCACCCCGTCGGTCACGGCTCCGGTGGTGGAGTAGGCGCTCTGCGGGTAGAGGGGCAGCACCACCACGCGCGCGCAACCGGCCGCACGCAGCTCGCGCAGGGCGGCAGGCAGCGTGGGCTGCCCGTAGCTCATGGCCTGGCGCACCACCACATCAGCGCCCTCGGCGCGGTACCACTCGTCGAGCCCGCGCGCAAGGCGAGCCTGGGTCACGGCAAGCGGCGACCCCTCGTCCGTCCAGATGGCCGCGTACTTCTCCGCCGAGGCCACGCCGCGCTTGGGCAGGATGCCCACGTGCAGGATGAGCCACCAGCCCAAGGCGTTCATGGGGCGGATGCGGCGATCCATGAGGAACCGCGCCAAGTAGCGCCGCACCGCGCGCGGCGTGGGCGCATCAGGCGTGCCCGTGTTGACGAGCAGCACCCCCACGCGCCCGGGGACGGACTCCGGCTTCCTACGCAGGCCCATAGACGCTCCCTTCCACCGACGGCGTGGGCGATGCGGCCAGGAGGGCCGCCACCTCGCGCCCGGCCTCGGTCAGCCCGCGGCTGCGCGGAGCCAGGGCGTCGAGCGCCTCGCGCAAGTCGCGCGGCAGGTTGTCCGCGAACGAGAGTTCCTCGCCCGTCACAGGATGGGCGAAGCGGATGCTGTAGGAGTGCAGGAACTGACGCTCGAGACCCAGCTGGGCGCGGGGATCCTTCGGGCCGTTAGCCGTGTAGACCGGGTCGCCCACGATGGGATGGCGCGTGTACTGCATGTGCACGCGAATCTGGTGGGTGCGGCCGGTGAACAGCTTGCACTCGATGAGCGTGTAGCCGTCGTCATGGGGGCCGGCCTCGAAGCGCTCGAGCGCGCGGAAGGTGGTGATGGCCTCACGCGCGCTCGGCACGTCGCGCACGGCCATGCGGGTGCGCTCGTTGGCGGCGCGCGCGATGGGCGCGTCGATCATGCCCGTGTCGTGGGCCATGACGCCATGGACGAGGGCCAGGTAGTGGCGGTCGATGGCGCGGGCGCGGATGTCCTCCATGAGCACGTAGCCGGCCGCGTCGGTCTTGGCGGCCAGCATGAGGCCGCTCGTGTCGCGATCGAGCCGGTGCACGATGCCCAGGCGGTCGTCCTCGCCCTGGACGCTGCACAGGTGCTCTTCGCCGCAGTGCCAGATGAGCGCGTTGACGAGCGTGCCGTCCACATGGTCGGCCGCCGGGTGGCACACAAGCCCCACCTGCTTGGACAGCACGATCATGTCGTCGTCCTCGAAGCGGATGTCCAGGTCGATGGGCTGGCCCACGAGCGGCGTGCGCGACGGCTCCTCGTCCACCTCGTAGACCACCGTGTCCCCCGCCGTCACCGCATGCTTCTTGGAGACGGCGGCGCCGTTCACGAACACGCGCCCCTCGTCGATGGCGCGCGCGGCAGCCGAGCGGCTCGCGTAGAGCCCCCGCTGGGCGCAGAGCGCGTCCAGGCGGCTGCCCGCGTCCTCGGCGGCGACGATGTGGCAGAGCGATCTCGTCATCGCGCCTCAGCCTCCTCACGATGGGCCCTCAGGAAAAGGGCGGCGAAGAAGATAACGAATCCGCAGGTCACGCCGATGTCGGCGACGTTGAACGTGGGAAAGTCGATGAACACGGGGTCGATGAAGTCCACCACGTAGCCCAGCGTGAACCGGTCGACGGCATTGCCGAGGCCTCCGGCGAACACGAGCGCGGCGCCGAGCGCCTCTCCCGCCGTCGCGCGTCGAGAGAGCAGCACGTAGCCGAGCAGGCCCGCGCACACGGCGAGCGAGAGCACGCCGAGCACGATGGTGGCGTCCCCGAACATCCCCCAGGCGCCGCCGGTGTTGTGCGCCACGCGGAACCGGACGAGCCCCGCGAGGGGCCCGACGACCACCGTCCCGGCGGGAAACTGGTTGAACCACGCCTTCACGGCCAGGTCGAGCATAACCCACACGACGGCCACGGGCACGAACAGCGCCACGTTGCGGCCGCGGCGGGACGGGCGCGGCCGCGGCGCTGCGGGCGCGCCTGAGCGCGCGTTGGCGACAGGCGCGGGAGGCCGTCCCTCGCCCCCGCCGCCTGTCGCGCCGTGCCCGCCCCGATGCGCCTTGCCAGCCGCCACCGGCGCCTAGCCCTCGAACCCGATGGCGTCCAGGGCGTCCCCGCAGCGCTCGCACACGTCCGGGTGCGCGGCGTTGCCGCCGAGCGCGCGGATGTTCCAGCAGCGCGGGCACTTCTCGCCCTCGGCGACGGCCACCGTGGCCGCCACCTCGTCGCCGTCGCCCTCGACGAAAGCCACCGATGCCACGATGAAGAGCTCCTCGAACACGGCCGGATCGAAGCCGGAGGCCGTGGCCACCACGGCGGCCGGCGCCTCCACGGTAAGCGCCGCCTCCTGGCTCTTGCCGATCACCTTGGCGGCACGCGCGTCCTCGAGCGCCTTCGTCACCACATCGCGCACGGCCATCACCTCGCCGAACGCGGCCACCTGGGCGCCGGCGTCGGCCGGCAGCTCCGGGCAGAAGTCCGAGGGCGTGGGCCATCCGGCCAGCTGGACGGACTCCGGGCGGTCGTCCTGCGCGCGCAGAGCCGGCGGGTAGTGATCCCACACCTCGTCTGCGGTGAACGAGATGATGGGCGCCATCACGCGCACGAGCACCTCGAG
Source organism: Enterorhabdus sp. P55 (assembly GCF_009911695.1). Classification (GTDB taxonomy): domain Bacteria; phylum Actinomycetota; class Coriobacteriia; order Coriobacteriales; family Eggerthellaceae; genus Enterorhabdus. The sequence continues at coordinate 23,662 of NZ_QWKK01000027.1, forward strand.
GATGTTCAGCAGCACCGTCTGGGCGGCGCGACGGCGCGGCGAGCCGGGCGCCTCGGAGTAGAGGCGATCCTTGGTCACGTCCATGTAGACGGCCGACAGGTCGTTCACGTACTCGTAGAGCGCGCGGTACACGACGTTGAAGCGCAGCGCCTCGTAGGCGGCCTCAACCTCGGCCACCAGCTCCAGCGTGCGCACCATCTGCCACTGGTCGATGGGCTCGAGCTCGTCCCAGTCCACCACGATGTCGAAGGTCTCGAGGTCGGCCAGGTTGCCCAGCAGGAAGCGGAAGGTGTTGCGGAAGCGGCGGTAGGCGTCAGAGACCTGCTTCAGGATGCCGTCGGAGATGGACACGTCCTGGGAGTAGTCCACCGAAGACACCCACAGGCGCAGCACATCAGCGCCGAACTTGTCCATGACCTCAGCCGGATCCACGCCGTTGCCAAGGGACTTCGACATCTTGCGCCCGTCCTCGTCCACGGTGAACCCGCAGTGCATGACCGACTTGTACGGCGGCACGCCGTAGGCGCCCACCGACGTGAGCAGCGAGCTCTGGAACCAGCCGCGATGCTGGTCAGAGCCCTCCAGATAGAGGTCGGCCGGGAAGCGCAGGCCCTCGCCGGCGCGATGCTTGAGCACGCTCGTGTGCGACACGCCAGACTCCCACCACACGTCGAGGATGTCCTTCTCGGGCACAAGCTCGGCACCGCCGCACTTCGGGCACTTCGCGGTACGCGGCAGGTACTCGGACGGCTCGCGGGTAAACCAGGCGTCGGCGCCCTCCGTCTTGAACAGCTCGATGACCGCGTCGAAGGTGGCCTCGTCGGCCACGGTGGAGCCGCACTTGGCGCACTTGAACACGGGGATGGGAACGCCCCACGAGCGCTGGCGCGAGATGCACCAGTCGGGGCGGTCGGCCACCATCGAGCCGATGCGGTTCTTAGCCCAGTCGGGCACGAAGCGCACCTCGGAATTGATGGCGCGCAGCGCATCCTCGCGCAGGGAGTTCTCGTCCATCGAGACGAACCACTGGTCGGTGGCGCGGAAGATGACCGGCTGATGGCAGCGCCAGCAGTGCGGGTAGGAGTGGTTGATCTTCTTCTCCGCCACGAGGGTCCCCTGCTCACGCAGCCAGTCGATGATGACGGGATTGGCCTCGTCGGTGTCGAGCCCGGCGAAGCGCCCGGCCTCGTCGGTGAGGCGGCCGTCGTCGTCGACCGGCATGAGCAGCGGGATGTCGAACTCAAGCGCCACGAGGTAGTCGTCCTGGCCGTGGCCGGGGGCCGTGTGCACGGCGCCGGTGCCCGTGTCGAGCGTCACGTGGTCGCCGTAGATGACGGTGCCCTTGAGGTCCTGGCGAATGGGGCAGGTGTAGGTGAGCCCGAAGAGCTGCTTGCCCTTGAGCACGACCGGCTCGCGCGCCTCATCAACGACGAGCTCCCAGCCTTCCCAGCCGGCCACCTCGGCCACCGACTCCACCAGGTCGCGCGCCATGATCAGGTTGTCGCCGGCTACCTGCACCATCACGTAGTCGGCGTCGGGGGCCAGGGACACGGCGGTGTTGGCCGGCAGCGTCCAGGGAGTGGTGGTCCAGATGAGCACGAAGGCATCGCCCGCGGCGCCGTTGGCCTCGAACACGCCCGGCATGAGGTCGAGCTTGAACTTCACGAAGATGGAGGGCGACACCTCGTCGCCGTACTCGATCTCCGCCTCAGCGAGCGCGGTGTGGCAGCGCTTGCACCAGTGGATGGGCTTGCGTCCGCGGTAGACCGATCCGCGCAGATACATATCGCGGAACAGCTCGACGTTGCCGGCCTCGTAGTCCGGCGTGAAGGTGAGGTAGGGGTTGTCCCACTCGGCGTTGACGCCGAGGCGCTTGAAGCCCTCGCGCTGCACGTCCACGTAGCGCTCGGCCCACTCGCGGCACAGGCGGCGCAGGGTGGGCTGGTCGATCTCGGCCATCTTCTCCTTGCCGAGCGTCACCTCCACCATGTGCTCGATGGGCTGGCCGTGGCAGTCCCAGCCGGGGACATAGGGGCTGAAGTAGCCGCGCTGGGCATGGCTCTTCACCACGAAGTCCTTGAGGATCTTATTAAAGGCGTGACCGATGTGGATGGGGCCGTTGGCATAGGGCGGGCCGTCATGCAGCACGAACGGCCGGCCGTCGCGATTCTTCTCGAGTACCTTGTGGTAGAGGTCCATCTCCTGCCACCGCTCCAGACGCGCCGGCTCCTTCTGGGGGAGGTTGCCCCTCATGGCGAAGTCGGTCTGGGGGAGGTTCATCGTCTCCTTGTAGCTGTTGCCCACCTTGCGTCCCATCCTTATCCGAGGTCTCGTGCGTTCTCTGCGAGGGGCCGCGCCCGTGGCGCCCGTCCCCTTGGAGTCTCAAACTCGATCAGTATAGGCGAACGGGCGTGCCTGCGCCACGCCAAGCGCCCGGCTGCGCTGAAAAACCGCGCGCCGGCGGAAGGGCCCGCCGGGCGGCGGCCGACCACCCGGTAGACGAGGGACGCGGGTTGCCAGGAGATGCGCGGGCGCGAGGCACCGGTCGGCGGCTGCGCGCAAAACGCGGAGGGAGGGCCGATCCTTGGAAATAACCGTCGCTTCTGCAAATTCGGACGGTTTTGCACCCTTGATGCCGCCAGCAGGCAAACTGAAGCCCGAGGAGGATCGTCGTTTCCCCTGGTCGGCGTTGGCAAGGGCGACACAATGAGCCGGCTGGCGGAGGCAAAGGGCGGCCGATGGGTGCAAAACCGTCCGAATTTGCATGGCGGGCGCGAAAAGGCGCGGATGGCGGGGCGAGGACAAGGCGTGGGCAGCCCGGCGGTACGCGGGCGCGGGGGTGGGCAGCCCGGCGGTACGCGGGCGCGCTGGGCACGCGGGCGCGCGAGTGCTACGGGCGGGCGGCTCGGCCAGCCCGGGGCACGCGGGTGGGCAGCCTGGC
>NZ_QWKK01000264.1 GCF_009911695.1 Enterorhabdus sp. P55
AATAATACCTTGATTTCAGTACAGACCGAAAACCCGAAGAGAGTGCCTTCTTTTCGGGTTTTCTTATATAATCCTCGAATGGCTTCCATGCCTTTAATCGTGGTAGAGGCAGTGCGTAAACTTCGATAGAATTTATTGCGTCTCTTTACTGGACGATGGTCTTGTTCAATCAAATTATTCAGGTATTTAATGGTACGATGTTCTGTCCCTTGATAAAAGCCGTATTCTTTTAGTTTCTTAAAGGCACTTGTAATAGAGGGGGCTTTATCTGTGACTACAACCTTCGGTTCATCAAACTGCTTCACTAACCGCTTAAGAAAAGCATAGGCTGCTTGTGTGTCCCGTTTTTTACGTAACCAAATATCCAAGGTTAAACCATCTGCATCGATGGCTCGATACAAATAATGCCATTTTCCTTTAATTTTGATGTACGTTTCATCCATTTTCCATGAATAAAAGGATTTTTTATTTTTCTTTTTCCAAATTTGATAGAGTAGTTTGCCATATTCTTGCACCCAACGATAAATCGTCGTATGAGAAACGTTAATGCCACGATCATATAAGATTTCTTGAACTTCACGATAGCTAAGGTTATAACGAAGATAGTAGCCCACGGCTACAATAATCACATCCTGCTGAAATTGCTTTCCTTTAAAATGATTCATCGTCATTCCTCCTGCTATCTTTTTCTATTATTCTACCTTATTTGATAGTAGATTTAAAACTTTGCAACAGAACCCTTCATTTTAATTTATTGTATCATAACTT
>NZ_QWKK01000265.1 GCF_009911695.1 Enterorhabdus sp. P55
CCCTCGCCGCAGGCCCCGCCAGCCTCGGCCCCGCCCCCCGTTCTCGCGCCCCAGCCCCGCCGCGCATCCAGCCCGCCGCGCGTCCAGCCCGCCGGTGTCTGGGGGCGCCGCGCCCCCCGCCCCCCCCTCGTCGTCGCGGGTGGCAAATGTGGAGTTAACGTGTCTTGTTTGGGGCGCGTGACCGGGTTTGCTAGAATAGGCAGGCTATTTCCTGCCCCGGTCGTGCCTTCATCAGCCCGGGGCCGTACAGTCCAAAGGAGGTGAGCTGATGAAGGCTTACGAACTGCTGTTCATTGTCGCTCCCACTATCGACGAAGAGAATCGCGCTGGTGTCATGAAGCGCATCGAGACCGCCATCGCCGCTGGCGAGGGCAAGGTCGACAACGTCGAGGCGTGGGGCAAGCGCAAACTCGCTTATGAGATCAATGGTCTCACCGACGGTGATTACACCCTCATTGATTTCCACGCTGATCCCCAGTCCATCGCCGAGCTCGATCGCGTGCTGCGCATCACCGATGCCGTGGTGCGTCACATGATCGTCGCCCGCACCGACCGCGATTAGTAGTGAAATCAGGGTGGCGCCCCTGCGGCGCCCCCGGCTTGAGAAGAGGTGGAAATGAGCATCAACCGCGTCATCATCAGCGGCAATCTTACCCGCGATCCCGAGCTGCGCTCTACGGCCTCGGGTATGCCGGTGCTCGGCTTCGGCGTGGCGGTCAACGACCGCCGCAAGAACCAGCAGACCGGCGAGTGGGAGGACTACCC
>NZ_QWKK01000266.1 GCF_009911695.1 Enterorhabdus sp. P55
CTGGCGTCGCGCATGTGGCTGGCGCCGCTAGTGCGGCCGCTGCGGCCGGAGCGGGCGCTGCGATGGGAGCGGGCGGCGTAGCAACTGGCGCTGCGGGTGCGCAAGGCGCGGGCGGCGCTTCTGGCGCAGGAACGCCGGCGTTGTCATCGCCTGCGGGCGGCGCGGCGGCTGGCGCTGCAGATGCCGCTGCGGCGGGCTTGGCGGCGGGTGCGATGCGTGGCGCGGGCGTGTCCGTTGCGGGCGGCGCGTTGCCTGACGCGTTGCTGCAGAGCCTGCGCAACCCGGCAGCGCTTCAGCGCATGTGGCAGTCGGTGCTCGCTGCCCTGAAGAAGGGCAAGGCGGCCTACGGTGTGCTCTTCCTCAACACAAAGGCCGTCTTTGACGAGGCCTCTGGTACCTTGGCCATCGAATTTCCCGCTGAGAACGACTTTGCCTTCAAGACCGCGCAGGGTGCTGGCGTCCAAGAGGAGCTCGGCCGCGCCATCGCCCAAGCGTGCGGCGTGACGATGCCCTTCATGCTGACGAAGGCGGGCGCTCGCTCTGCCGGCGTGACGGCTGTCGCTCAGCCGGCCGCTTCGGCTCAAGTCGCCCAGCCGGCCGTCTCGGCGGCCGCTTCGGCTCAATCGGCTCAGCTTGCGGCGGGCTTCCCGCCGGCGCAGGCCTCGGGGCAGGTGGGGCAGGTGGCGGCCGCCCAGCCCGCCGCGCAGCCTGCCGCCGCCGCTGTCGGCGCGAACGGCGCGACCGCTGCGAACGGGGCG
>NZ_QWKK01000267.1 GCF_009911695.1 Enterorhabdus sp. P55
TCGGTAGAGAACTTATTTATCAACAGCTTAGCTGTCCAAAAGAAAGAGAGAACAAAATGAAAGTTAAATCACTTACAGACGTAGTCCTTGTTGCCGTTATTGCTATTAGCATGTTAAGATGTATCGCAGACAACACCCACAACGGCAACATACTCTTAGCGCTTGCCTACCTTGTAGGATTGCTTGTATTGTTGGCAGGCTTTTTAATTGCAACATACGGCAAAAGGGCTTTTGCTGAAAAATTGGCAGGGATTAACGAGCTGTGGCTCTATATGGTAATGGCTGTGATTATACCAAGCGACATCGCTTTTTGGGTAATTCTTATTATGCTTAACTTAACATTGTCAACTGTGCCTAAACTATTAATTAACAAATTTAAATAATAACAAAATCAGCGGATTTCTATTGCATATCCGCTAGGAGAGAATAAAACAACGCATAAGAGGGGAATTGAAAATGGAACTCTACGTACAACTAAAAGATAACGCAATCACAAACGTCATAGACGACACATACGCTGAAAACATTAGTAGCGATTACACCGACTTTGGCGACATGGTGTATCTTGACTTGAACTTTACGTTTGAGCAGGGCAAGGACTTTTGGATGCGCGACAACGACGGGCCAACCGCATTTCAAGTGTCTGCTTGGATTATTAATCACCTTAACCAACTTAAAGAAATGACTCGTGAGCAGTTTATCAATGTCATGGAAGCAAAGCTTAAATCGGGGGACTGGGAATAATAAATAA
>NZ_QWKK01000268.1 GCF_009911695.1 Enterorhabdus sp. P55
ATCACTAGATTCTTGAATATTTGTAGAAACAGTAACGGGTATTTGGATATCTTGTCCAGTTGAATCTTGGATCTCCCCACCATCAGCAATTTTATATTCTACATAATCTTCTGTATCTGAAATTATTTGTGAAGCATCGGATGGGATATCTGCAGGAGTTCCAGATAATGTTGGTGAATTTTCAACAGCTACATCTGCATGGGAAATAATAGTGGAATTAGCTATTGTTAATATAGCTACCGTGGAAAAAACAATACCCTTAATTTTAAAATTTTTCATGCTTTTCTCCTTCTCTTTGATATATTTGTATACGCTTTCTTTACAAAATAAGTTTATCATATTCTTTTGTTATTTGCTCATTTTAATATATTATATTTTATTTCCCTTCTCTCGATCTTGGGCGCTCCGCTTGTACTCTTCTAACTCTTTTCTGTGACGTTCTGCCTTTAGTAACATCCGCTTCGCTCCGTCGCGTTACAAGCCTCCCAGAAACTCCTATTTGGACGCTCGCAGTTCTGGGGTAGTTTTATGCCAACTAAACACTAAATGCGCTTAGAACGCAAAATATGAACTTCTAGGCTATCCTTTCGGCCATCCGGCTTCTATATGCGCAAAGTATTTGCTATTCAAGAGCGGTTCTTCCTCATAAGCATCCCATAAGCTCTCACAATCAATTCTAAGCGCTAAGGCTATTCTTAGAGCTACTTGTATGCTTGGCTGTCTCACATCTTGCTCATAAGACTGA
>NZ_QWKK01000269.1 GCF_009911695.1 Enterorhabdus sp. P55
TCCACCTTGCGTAGCGCACGGCCACCGCCAGGCCGGCCAGGGCCACGACGCAGGCGAGCGCCTCGGCCGCCGCGAACCCGGCAGACGCCGCGTCGACGGCCAGCGCGCCCGTACCCGCTGTCGCCAGCGCCGCCACGCGCGCCTCCACCGCCGCCATCACGCCGATGTAGGCGGCCGGCCCCACGCAGGCCGCCAGCTGCACGGAGGTGGACATGAGCGCCACGCCATGGGGGTTCTGGTCGTCGGGCAGCGTCCTCAGCCCCGCCGTCTGCGCGGGCGAGAGCAGCAGGCCCGACCCGGCGTAGCCGGCGAACACGCCGGCCATCACCGCGGCAAGCGATCCCGCCAGGGCCCCGGCCGCCGCCGCGGCCAGCCCCGCAGCCGCAATCGCGAACCCGACGGGCAAAAGCGGCCACTCGCCGCGGCGGTCCATCACGCGGCCGCCCCACACCGTAGCCCCCGCGTTGCAGAGCACCGGCCCGAGCAGAAGGCCTCCCGCCGCCGCGGCCGACATGCCCCCGGCGCCCTCCAGGTAGAGCGGCACCATCACGCTCAGCGAGAACGACGTCATCATCGCCACCACCACGAGCACGGCCGCCGGACGAAACGCCGGGCTGCGCAGCGGCTCCAGGCTCACGAGCGGATGCGCGCAGCGCCGCGAGCGCCGCACGAAGGCCGCCACGGCCAGCGCCGCCGCCACGAGCGCCGCCCCGCCGCGCGCCGGTGCGAGCGCCA
>NZ_QWKK01000270.1 GCF_009911695.1 Enterorhabdus sp. P55
CATCAGTAACCCGTATCGTGAGCATCCTCTCTCGTTTCATCGGTATCATTACCCCCATGAACAGAAATCCCCCTTACACGGAGGCATCAGTGACCAAACAGGAAAAAACCGCCCTTAACATGGCCCGCTTTATCAGAAGCCAGACATTAACGCTTCTGGAGAAACTCAACGAGCTGGACGCGGATGAACAGGCAGACATCTGTGAATCGCTTCACGACCACGCTGATGAGCTTTACCGCAGCTGCCTCGCGCGTTTCGGTGATGACGGTGAAAACCTCTGACACATGCAGCTCCCGGAGACGGTCACAGCTTGTCTGTAAGCGGATGCCGGGAGCAGACAAGCCCGTCAGGGCGCGTCAGCGGGTGTTGGCGGGTGTCGGGGCGCAGCCATGACCCAGTCACGTAGCGATAGCGGAGTGTATACTGGCTTAACTATGCGGCATCAGAGCAGATTGTACTGAGAGTGCACCATTGCGGTGTGAAATACCGCACAGATGCGTAAGGAGAAAATACCGCATCAGGCGCTCTTCCGCTTCCTCGCTCACTGACTCGCTGCGCTCGGTCGTTCGGCTGCGGCGAGCGGTATCAGCTCACTCAAAGGCGGTAATACGGTTATCCACAGAATCAGGGGATAACGCAGGAAAGAACATGTGAGCAAAAGGCCAGCAAAAGGCCAGGAACCGTAAAAAGGCCGCGTTGCTGGCGTTTTTCCATAGGCTCCGCCCCCCTGAC
>NZ_QWKK01000271.1 GCF_009911695.1 Enterorhabdus sp. P55
CGAGCCCGCCCCGGCCGCGCCCAAGGGAGCGCGCGGCGGCAAGGGGGCGCCCGGCGCCGCCGCGCCGGGGCGGCGCCAGACCACCGTCACGATGCCCGAGGAGTACCACCGCGCGCTCGACCTGCGCCTGTGGTCTAGCCGCGGCGAGGGGCTCACCAAGTCCCAGATTTTCATGGAGGCGCTCGACGCCTACCTGGCCGACGAGCTGGAGACGGCGCGCAGGCTCGGCGAGTCGTAGCCGCCGCGCAGGCGACTCCGTACCGCGGTATACCCGTACTCCGTATCGCGGTACGGGCATACCCGAGTACCGTCGCGTTAGAGCGCGAGTCCCCGAGAAAGGAGGATGCGATGGCTCTCTCCGTCATCGGAGCGCTGGCTGCCGCCGCGGGAGCAGCTGCCATTTTCGACGGGGGCCTGGAGCGAAGGCTCGGCCGCCGCGCCTTCGTCCTGGAGGCCCTGGCCGTGGTCGCGGGCGTGGAGGCGTGCGCGGCGGGCGTCGTCCTCGCCCTCGCGGGGGTGCTGTAGCGCCCGCGAGCGGCCTCCGCCCTCGTCTCCCGACCTAGCGCCCCGGGCGGCCGCTTCCCGTACCCCGGTACTCCAGTACCAGGGTACGCCAGTACCGCAGTACGGCCGTACCCGTGGGTCGCGGCACGGCGATCCTGGCCTCCGGGGCTGCTCGCCCCGGATCCCCCGGCAGGGGAGCCGCGGGGCTCCCCTGCACCCCTCCCC
>NZ_QWKK01000272.1 GCF_009911695.1 Enterorhabdus sp. P55
GCACTAGGTGGGTTACTACCTGAAGTAGCTGTAGACAAAATTGAAACTTTAATGAATGACGAACGTGAAAAATACATACGTGCTGATAGTCAATCCAGAATGGTTAATATACTTATTTTGGAAGAAGACGATTTAGTAGGGACGTGTTTAGATGCCTCTATTGAACATGCAAAAGACGCTACCGAAATAGGGCTATTCACACAACGTTGTGCGTATAATTTACGTAATTTTGGGGCACCGGGAAGTTTATTTAATGTAAATCACCCGATGTCGCTTAAATATGGCGAGCCTAACCATCAAATTTTGTTGTTAGCAAATAACGCTACCTTAGATACACTCGAGAGCAAGTTTGATGTCAATGATCCTAATCCGTTGAAATTCAGGTTAGGTGTCATGCACATTCCAGAAACGCGCCTTGAGCCATTACCAATGAGAGTACCCGAACAGTCGGTCGGGCACGCTATAAAAGATTTGAAAAGCTTACTTCTCAAATCAGCAGACCAACGTCTGTATAATGAGGACGATAAATTTTTTGACTTCTCACAAGAGGAAACAGAATCCCTCTGGAATGACTAACTGTTTTAAATATGAAAGGAATTTTCAAATCTTATGTCAGAATTTGAAGTAGACAACACAAACGACCTTAAAAAAGGATCACCTGAAGACGTAAATGTTAAAGCCGAGGTTAAACCTGAGACTGCTACAACATTAAAGCATGAACTTGATG
>NZ_QWKK01000028.1 GCF_009911695.1 Enterorhabdus sp. P55
ATCGGGGCGCGCCGGGCGCGCACGACGCCGCCTCGGCCGCCGCGTCGCTGGGCGCGGGTGCCGGCGCCGGCGCGGACGAGGGCCCGCTCACCTTCGTGTTCGTGGGGGTGCGCGGCAGCTACGGCTTCGAGTGGCTCACCAACTTCAACCTGGGCGAGGGGCCCGACCACGGCGGCTATCGCGAGGCCGAGGCCGACCTGGCCCGTGCCCTTGCCTCCTACCTGGACGACCTGGGGGTCGATCCGGCGCGCACCCGCGTGCTGGTGACGGGTCACAGCCGCGGGGGTGCTGTGGCCAACCTGCTGGCCGCCCGCCTGAACGAGCTGGGCAGGACCTCCCAGGCGCTCGCGCCGACCGAGGGGGTCTACGCCTACACCTTCGCCTCGCCGGCGGTGAGCCGCAAGGCGGAGGAGGGGCGCTACGGCAACATCTTCAACGTGGTGAGCGCGAGCGACCTGGTGCCGCGCCTGCCGCTGGCCAGCTGGGGCTACGGCCGCCACGGCGTGACGGTGACCATCCCGCGGGCGACGGCCGCCGAGGGCGGCCTGGGCCTCGCGCCGACCCTCGACCGCGGAGGTTGCGGAGTGCCCGCCCCCGGACTGGCCCTGGCGAGCTCTGCCCCCGTGATGGGCGATTGGGGGGTCGGCGTCGCCCGCGTCCCTGCCAGCTCGCCGTCGCCTGACGCGTGGCTTGCGGGCGCGGCGCGCTCGACGGCCATGGAGGCCTCCTTCCGCGCCAACACCGGCGTGGGCTTTGACGCCGCCGGCGCCTGTGAGGCGGCGGATGCGCTCGACGCCTTCGAGCGGCGCGTCGCGGCCCTCGCGAAGGCCGAGGGGCTCTTGCCGGCCGCGGGCGAGGTGGCTGACGCAGCCGCGGCCCTCTCCGCCCTGAGCCCCGCCGCCGCCCTGGCCTCCCACTACCCGGACGCCTACATCGCCTGGCTGCAGGCCCTCGACGAGGACGACCTGACCATCGGCGCGTGAGGGCGCCTGCAACAGTGGAATGGACGGGTGACCGTGGCGGGCGGCTCCTGAAGGTGGGGGAGCGTCCGTTAGTTCCTGGGCTTGCTATCTTTCCTGCTAATCAGCAGGGGCGTTGGAAAAGGCGCTGACCCATCATGTCGTCCAGCTCATGCGGCGACTCGGGGGCAGCGCTCTGCCCTTATGCTATTATCCTGACTTGATAGAGTGATGACGTTCAATCATAAGGCGGCAGTGCGGGATATGGCGAGAATCGTTACGGGGAAGAAAATCATGGGGGGGGGTGCCCTTTAAGGGCTCTTGCCCCTAAGGGACGCGGAAGCGTCGCCCACCCCGTGCCATCTCGTCTTTCCCGTAATCGCGCAGCGCGGGCTCTGCGCTCTGTCTTGCTGCGCTTCTTTTCTCCCGAGCAAACGTGCTGCCACTCGGACGACGCCGAGACGCCATGCGGTTGGGCACCCTGCTTCTTCTGTCAGGAGGCGGGGCTTTGCTGAGCGCTGCGGAGGTTAAAACGCGCGGAGGCGGCTCGCTTACGCGTGAGCAGTTCTTGCTCCCGGAGATACGTCTGGTAGCGCGCTTGCGGCAAGACGGCCTTTCAGAGGATGAGGTGGTCAGCCGAGCGCTTGGCCAGAACCTCTTTCAATATCCCCGCACGACGAACATCCGCCGGGTGGCGCGCGTCTGCTTGGCTCGCCTGGATGCGCTTGGAAACGAGCGTCTGGTTGAGCTGATGGCTGAGGGGACGCCCTTCCAGGCACGCCAGATCAACCTGTACGCTATGATGCGCGTCTACCCCCTGCTTGCCTCGTTCATGGTGGATGAGGTGGGCGCCCGCTTGGAGTCGATGGATTACTCCCTTTCGCGTCGCGACATAGCGGCCTTTCTCACGCGCTGGCAGCATGATCACGGATCGGCCGCCCAGTGGAGCGATTCAACCCTGGAGCGTCTGCGCGGCGTTCTGTCAAGCTGCCTCGTTCAGGTGGGATTACGCCCCTCGCCGCACTCTGACCTTCTCCTGCGGGTCTGCGCCGACCCCGATCTCATGCGCGCGGCCCGCGAAAACGGGGACCCCCATCTGCTCCGCCCCTTTGACTGCTCTGAGGTGATGTGACGTGGCCGTTGACTCTCGGGATGATCTCACCGCCCGCATCGCGGTACTGCGTGATCGCTTGGCTGACCCGGATTTCCTTGCCAATCGGGGTTTGGGCAACGAGGTGGGCATCTTCATGCTGTGCTACGACCCGAGGCTCGAGTTGGAGGCGCGCGAGCTTCTCGCTCGGGTGGTACGCGAGGCCGAGTCCGGTGCGCTTCCCTGCCGCGTTGTTGAGCGGAACCTCTACGACGTCTTCCTGGCCATTTGCGAGGAACGGCGCATCTTGGACAAGATCCCCCAGCAGGAGGCCAAGCGCGGCACTGACGCCTTGTTAGCTCAGCTGGCGAAGGTGGCCACTCCAGAAGCCTTCGTGAGGGCCATGGACTATCAGCCCCATCAGCCTGGCGATGTGCTTCTCATCACTGGAGTGGGGGAGGTGTACCCCTTCATGCGCGTGCACAACGTCTTAGACAATCTTCAGCACGTGTTCCACGACATGCCGCTGGTGGTGGCTTATCCGGGTCGCTTTGACGGACAGTCGCTGCGCTTGTTCTCGGGGGCTCGGGCACCTGGCCTGCCCGATGGAAGCTATTACCGGGCATTCAACCTGGTCTGACATCCGCTTTTGCCTATCGTTTTGACCCTTTCGAGAAGGACTTCACCATGGAGATAGCAAGCCTCTTCGCCAAAGACATCAACCGCCCTATCAACGGCGTGGTCAAGGTCGCCCAGGATGACACCGAATCGCTTCGCCAGGAGCTTTCCGAGTATGTGGTGACTCGAGAGCTCCAGCGCCATTTCGCGGAGTTTCTCGAGTGCTATTGCGCCGCGATAGACACCCCCACCGACAAGGTGGGGGTATGGATATCGGGCTTCTTCGGCAGCGGCAAGTCGCACTTCCTGAAGATGCTCAGCTACCTGCTCTCCAACAGCACGGTGGACGGCGTTCCGGCGGTGAGCTACTTTGACGGCAAGCTGGCTGATCCGCTGGTGGATGGGCGGCTGCGTCGTGCCGCCGGGATTCCCACCGAGGCCATCCTGTTCAACATAGACTCGAAGGGCGGCCAGTGGAAGGAGGGCGCGGAGGCTCGCACGGCCCTCCTGCGTGCCTTCGCCCGCGTGTTCTATGAGCATCAGGGCTTTTACGGCGAGGACCTGAAGCTGGCGCGTCTTGAGCAGTTCATCGAGCGTCAAGGCAAGACGGGTGAGTTTCGCGCCGCCTTCGCCCGCGTGAACGGGGGCGACTGGCTAGCGGATCGCGAGAGCTACCGCTTCTTCGAGGATGACGTGACAGAGGCCCTCATGGAGGCGCTTGGGTGGAGCAGGGAGAACGCTCAGCATTGGTTCGACGGCACCGAGACCGATGCGGTGTCTCCCGATAAGCTTACCGATGAGATACGCGACTACGCTGAGGCTCGAGCCGCGGAGAACGGCGGCTGCTTCCGCCTGCTCTTCATGGTGGACGAGGTGGGGCAGTTCATCGGCAAGGACGTCGACCTGATGCTGAACTTGCAGACCATCGTCGAGGAGCTGGGGGCGAAGTGCTCCGGCCGCGTGTGGGTGATGGTGACCAGCCAGGAGGCCATTGACGAGGTAACCAAGGTGGCCGGCAACGACTTCTCTAAGATCCAGGGACGCTTCAACACGCGGCTCTCGCTTTCGTCGTCGAGCGTGGATGAGGTGATCAAGCGCCGCGTACTCGAGAAGACCGACGTGGCAAGGCAGCTGCTGTCCGCTGAGTACGAGGAGCAGTCCGCCGTGCTCAAGAACCTGTTCACCTTCGAGGACAGCCAAAGCGACCTGAAGGGCTACGCGAACGCCATCGACTTTGCGGAGAGCTATCCGTTCGCGGGGTATCAGTTCACCATCATGCCGAGCATCTTGGCGGAGATACGCAAGCATGGCAATGCTGGCAAGCACCTCTCGGGCGGCGAGCGAAGCATGCTGTCGGGGTTCCAGGAGGCGGCCCAGAAGATCCAGGATCGCCCCCAAACCGCGCTTGTGCCGCTCTGGCGCTTCTATGACACCATTGCGTCGTTCCTCGAGCATGGCATCCGCCAGGTGATAGAGCGCGCCACGCGGGCCGCGGAGGCAGGTCACGGCCTCATGCCGAGCGACGTGGAGGTGCTCAAGGTCCTCTACCTTATTCGCTATGTCAACGACATCAAGCCCACGGCGGCAAATGTGGCGATCCTCATGGTGGATGACCTGGGCGTAGACAAGGTGAGCTTGCGCGAGGACGTGAAGGCGTCGCTTGATCGGCTGGTTCGGGAAAACTACGTGGCTCGTTCCGGCGACCGCTTCAGCTTCCTCACCGATGAGGAACAGGATATCGCGCGGGCAATAGCCAACACCTCCTACGAGGCCGCCGACGTGGTGGGCGAGGTGGCGAAGATCATCTTCGAGGACATCTATCGCGCGCGAAAGTATCGCAAGGGCGCTAACGACTTTCCCATCGACCGCTACGTGGACGAGCAGCTCTACGGCGCGGCCCAAGGCGGCATGCGGCTTAACGTGGTCACGATGGCGCACCCCGACCTGGCGGATGCCGACGACGGAGCGCTTGCCCTGCGTTCCTCGAATCAGGCCCTGGTGGCGCTCGCGGTCGACTCTCGCTATTACGATGTGCTGGAAGGCGTGGTAAAGATACGACGCTATGTGCGAACCCAGAACGTCCAGCAGCTGCCCGAAGGCACCCAGCGCATCATCGCGGATCGTCAGAAGGAGGCTACTGCCGCCCTCGAAGAGGCCCGCAGCTTGATTTCCGATGCCCTTGTCGGAGCTCGTTTTGCCGTGGATGGCCAGCTGGTAGACGTAAGGGCCACCACGGCTGCGCAGGCGCTCGAGGCCGCGCTTGACGAGCTGGTCAGCGCCGTGTTCACGAAGGCCGGCTATATCGACGCGCCTATCGAAGGCCAGGAGGATCTTACTCGGGTGCTCATGGGTGGCATGCAGCGAAGCTTGAAGGGCACGGGCGGGGGCAACGAACGAGCCCTCGAAGAGGTGGAGCGCTTCCTGGAGGTTCAGGAGCGTGCCCATGCGGCTACTCCCATGGGCGATGTGCAGCGTAAGTATCAGGCTAAGCCCTATGGCTGGCGGGAGCTCGACGTGGCCTGCGTGGTGGCGCAGCTGGCCGCCGACCAGAAGGTGACGTTCAGGGTGGCGGGCGCCGTGAAGGATATCTCCGATGCCGCCTCGCGCCGTGAGGTTCAGTCCCTTCTTATGGGGAAGGGGGCCGATGGGCTGGAGGTGCGCAAGCGTGTGCTGCCCTCGGCCTCGCTGATGGGGCAGGCGCGCTCGCTGATGCGCGACTTCACGGGCGAGCCCGCGGTTCCCGAGGATGCCGACGGGCTGGCGCGCGCGATAGTCGAGGTCATGGAGGCTCGCCGAGCGCGAACCCAAGCGTTGCTGGAAGGCCCCTACGACGTGCGAAAGTATCCCGGCCGCGCCGTGGTGGAAGAGGGGCTGCGCCTGGCCAACACCGTGCTTTGCGTCCAGGGCGACGACGTTGCCCTGATGAAGGAGTTTGTGGGCGCGGAAGAGGCCCTTCTCGACTGGTCTGAGGATTTCGAGCTGGTGGAGGGTTTCTTTCCCAATCAGCAGCGCCTATTCGACGAGGCATGGTCTCTCAACGAGCTGATGGAGAAGGAGGCCGCCTACCTGGTCTCGAGCCGTGAGGCCCAAGAGGCTCTCGCGAAGCTGGAGGAGGTCCTGGTCGACGAGAAGCCCTACGAGCGCGTGCGTGAGCTGCCGGAGCTTGGCCGGGTTGTGCAGGCTGCCCATGGCGAGGCGGTGCGTGTGCGACGCAACGACCTGCTTGACCAGATGACGCTGGTCTTAGAGGAGGTTCGCGCCTATGCCGAGGAGGGGGGCGCAGCCGCCCTGGCGCCCAACGTGCTGTCCTCGGTGAACGAGGAGTTCACCGATCGGAAGGACAAGGCCCTCAACGCGGTCACGTGCGGAGATCTGGATATGCTGCGCGCCCAGCTTGACACCTGGCGCGAGCGATGCCTTGCCGATATCGACAAGGCGTTGGAGGCTGACCGCCTGCGAAACGAGCGCACTGCGGCTGAGCGTGCGCGGCAAGAGGACATCGCCCCCGCCCAGGCGGATGCGGTCTCCCGGGGGGAGGAGCCTTCGACGCCTGCGGTCGCGCCGGCCGCTCGTGTCGACAGCCGTCCTGCTCGCCCGGCTGTTCGCCATCTGAGCCAGCGCGAGCTCTGCCCGGCGAAGCGGCTTTCGAGCGAGGAAGACGTGGAGGCCTACGTGGCGACCATCAGGAAGAAGCTCATGAGCGCCCTTGACGAGGCGGGCGTCGTGGCCGTGCGCTAGGAGAGATCGTGAACGATACCGCTATCAAGGGCTTCTGCATCTGGGCGCGCAACGAGCTTGTGTCCCAAGTACGCCAGCAGGCCTTGCGTTGGGGCATTGCCCCCGAGGCCCACGTCCCTGCTGATGCCGCGAGCGTGGGTGGCCGCTTGCTTTCGGATGCCGAGCGCCGCCAGCGTGCCGACCTGCTGCGCATGCGGGACGCTCAGGGCTACGAGGCCCTGGTCGAGAGGGCCGCCTACACCTGGTTCAACCGCCTGACCGCCATCCGGTTCATGGAGCTGAACGATCGACTTCCCTGCCATGTGCGCCTGCTTTCCTCGGAGGACGGATCATTTCGCCCGCAGGTTCTGCGCGAGGCGCTTGACGTGCGCATTGAGGGGCTGGACGAGGAGGGCGTTGCCGCCTTGGTGGCGGCAGGCGACGACGAGGCGCTGTTTCGCATGGTGCTGCTCGCTCAATGCCGCGAGCTGTCGGCCTGCCTGCCCGATGTGTTCGAGCCGGTGGGGGCGCCTCTGGAGCTGCTCCTTCCCCAAGGTCTGCTGCGCAGCGGCAGCGTGATCGAGCGCCTGGTCGACGATATTCCCGAGGAGGACTGGCGCGGCGGCGTCGAGATCGTCGGCTGGATGTACCAGTATTACATCAGCGAGCGCAAGGACGAGGTGTTCGCCAGCTTCAAGAAGGGCAAGAAGGCCGATGCAGGCGCCATAGCGCCGGCCACCCAGCTGTTCACGCCCCATTGGATCGTGCAGTACCTCACCCAGAACTCCCTCGGTCGCCTCTGGGTGCAGACGCGCCCCGAAAGCGCCCTGCCGAGCCAGATGCCCTACTACATCCCCGACGACTTGGGAGCCGAGGAGAGCGACGCTGCTTCGAGCACGGTTGCCGAGGCGTCGGAAAAAGGGTTGCCGCGAGCGCCCGAGACCATCACCGTCATCGATCCGGCCTGTGGTTCCGGTCATATTCTCGTGTACGCGTTCCGGCTGCTGGCGGCCATGTACGAGGAGGCCGGCTACGGCCGCCGCGACATCCCGCGGCTCATTCTGCGAAACAACCTCACCGGCTGCGAGATAGACCCGCGCGCGGCGCAGATTGCCTCGTTCGCCCTGGCCATGACCGCCTGCGAGTGGGATTCCCGCTTCCTGCGCCGCGACGAGAAGGTGCGCGCCCGCGTCGTGTACCTGCGCCCGGCCGAGCTTTCGGAAGAAGAGCTGGGGGAGATGCCCTATCTGGCGGAGCGCACGGCCCTGCTGGATGCCATGGCCCACATGGGAGAGTGCGGAAGCCTCTTCGTGCCCGAGCCTGAGGACATAGTGGCCCTTAGGCGGGCCGACGACGAGCTGGACGCCCGTGAGGCCGGCGGCGACCTTCTGGCCCACCACCCCCACGCCATGGTGGCCCGCATGCTCGCCAACTGCGCGCCCTTGGCACAGACCTATGACGTCGTCGTAGCCAACCCGCCCTACATGGGCGGCAAGAACATGAACAAGTGGCTCTCTGATTGGGTGAAGAAGAATTATCCAGACGTAAAGGGAGACCTCTTCTCATGCTTCATTCAGCGCAACCTCGATTTTGCTCGCGAGGGCGGCCAGCTTGGTTTCATGACTCCTTACGTCTGGATGTTCATCGGCACCTATGAGAAGCTCCGTAACAAGATTATCGAGGACGCGACCATCACCTCTCTGGTTCAGCTCGAGTACTCGGGCTTCGCTGGAGCGACGGTGCCCATTTGCACGTTCACGCTCCAGAAAGGCTTTGTCCTGCGGTATCGTGGCGGTTATGTGCGTCTTTCCGATTTCGTGGGCGCGGCCAAGCAAGCGCCGAAAACCCTGGAGGCCATCGCCAATCCCTCCTGCGGCTGGTTCTACCGCCGCTCCTCCGACTCCTTCAAATCCATCCCCGGCACCCCCATAGCCTACTGGGCTAGCGATGCAGTTTTGCGCGCATTTGCAGCTCACCTTCCTCTACTCAATGTGGCTGTCCCAAGGCAGGGTTTTGCGACGGGGGAAAACTCTCGATTTTTACGTTCATGGTGGGAGTGCAAGTTGAATAATTCGGCGGTTGGCGACTCTGGCAGTAGGTGTTCATTGCGATGGTTTCCTTGCAACAAGGGGGGAGGATTCAGGAAGTGGTATGGCAACAATGAAATAGTTGCCAATTGGGAAAATGATGGTGCCGAAATGCGAGGTTTTAAGGGGTCTGTTATCAGGAATCCCAGCTATTATTTCAAAGAAGGTATGACATGGGGAACAATATCGAGCGCAGATCTTTCTATGCGGTATAGTCCTCGAGGATTTGTATTTGAAACCAAAGGATCAATGTGTTTTGCGGCCTCGCATGAGTCGTTGATGAAATGCCTTGGCTTTGTTAATAGTTCAGTTGTTAAATCGTTCCAAGCAATATTGTCTCCAACATTGGATTTTCATGAAGGCCCACTGGGCAATCTTCCACTGTCTGATGAGGTGTTTTTTCGAATAGACTCGGCCCTAGTGGAGTGTTGTGTTGAGATAAGTCGTAACGATTGGGATTCCTTTGAAGCTTCTTGGGATTTCCTTCGTCATCCGATGGTGTAGGTGATCTTGATGACTGTTGAGTTGCTTGAGGAATATAGGATTTCGCCTACAGGCGATAGGGCCTTCCCTTTGCGGGGTATTGTTGATTATTTCTCTCAAAGAGCTCCGGGGATAGCCACGAAGAACGCGGTCAAAGAATTGCCAAAAGAGCAGTCCGATCTAGTATTTGAGCAATTAGCGAACGAAGCAAACGTAAAAGTCGAGATGATCGAAATAGGAAATCATAGGAGAGTTGATTTAAAGTTGGCTCCCGTCGAAGAGGTTGATTTCACGAAGCGATGTATTTACTTGGTCAAGTCTAACAACGAAACAGAGCTGCATGCCTTGTTGCGACATTTAAGAAACGCTATTGCGCATGGGAATTTTTTTGTAAAGTTTGCTAAAAGAGACACTTTCATCTGTTTTCTCGATTTCGATAAGAAGGGGGCTTCAGCAAGAGTGGTCGTCAACAAGGCGTCCATGAAAAGATGGATGAAGACATTGAAGGCATGCGATGCTTAAACGCCCCAATTGTAATCTCTGTCTTTTTCGGCATCTATACGCGTGCTATGGTGACGCTAGCGGATGCCCGTGTTTCGTGTTGCGGGCAGCGCCGTTTGTTTTCGGGCTGACCGCAAGCAAACTAGCGCTTGCGATCAGCTTTCGTTTCGGGGCGCGAACCCCGTGCTGCGGGCACGGCGTTGACCGTCGCCGTTACCAACCCCACCGCCGAGGCGGCAATCTTCGGCAACTGAATAACCAAGTCCATGGGCGAATCGCCTCCTTCTGTAAAAGAAGGAGCTGCGAGCATAGGGGGCTTGCTCTGCCTATTTCATGAGGTGCGTCATCTAGGCGAGACGAAGAGGTTCCAAACACGATATGAGTCAGAACGATCGAAAAGCTGTGAAGTCGGAAACGGGGAGTGAGATGGAAGAACGCGTCGAACGGTTGATGGGGGAGCTGCGGGGGATCTTGGAGCGGGCGGACGGCCCGTGCTTGCGGGAAAACCTGCGCTGGAGCGTTCCCTCCTACTCCGACGCAGAGCTCTGCCAGGCGTTGGTCATGCTCTGCGAGGAGGGGGCCATCACCTTGGGGCCTGCTGGCGCTGCATGGGCGGAGGCGGGCTCGCCCGCTGTTGGCTCGGAGCCTGTCGCCATATCGGGCGAGACGCTGCTGGTGGGCTGCGGGGCGCCCCGAGACTACTCGGACACCTACCTTCCCGAGGAGGAGGTGGAGTCCCTGGTTGCGCGGCTCGGCTACCGGGGGGCGGCTGACGAGCCTGATGGGTCTGGTGAGTCTCGCGCCTTGCCTGATGAGGAGTCTGACGAGTCGCCTCTTGCCGACCAGGAGGAAGCGACGTCGGAGGCGCTTCGGCCGGCGGCCCTGGATCTTCCCCTCGAGAAGTACGGATTCTCCACCCGTGTGTCAAACTTCCTCGGCCGCAGCGGCGCTCAGCGTCTAAGGGATCTCCTGCCGCTGCTGCCCACGCTGGATGACGTCAACGGCCTTGGCTCTCGCAGCATTCGCGAGATTCGCTCGGCTGTCGCTGCGTCGTCGACGGACCTGCCCTTTCCCGTGACTGCGCGTCAACTCGGGGCTCTTTGCGAGTTCTCTGGTTCGGACGAATACGTCTTCGATCTGTTCGGCCTGCTTTGCGTGGCTGAGGCGCAGGTGGCAGACGATCGGCCAGGTGCCTCCGAGGGTCTTGGGGATGATGGGCCCGTCTTCGTGGAAGACCTCGGCTTGTCGCTACCCGTTCTGCGTGCCCTCAAGGCAAACGGCCTGAATACGGTGGACGATGTGCTACAGGAGGGCGAAGAGGGCTTGCGCCAGATTCGCTACTTTGGAGACAAGAAGGTGCAGGAGGTGCTCGACGTCTTGGTTGCTGGGCCAGGGGCCTGGGCACTGACGAAGCGAGGGATGATAGATCGAGTGTCCCTCGAGGAGTTTTGCTCAGACTTCACGTCGCAAGCCCTTGATCTGACTGACCGTCTTCGCAGCCACTTAGAGGCGCGGGGATATCCGGTGGCCTGCGAGCCTTTCACCATCATGATGTTACCAGTGGTGTCTGCCCGCACGGAAGATGATGGCTCGTTGGGTAACCCCGAGGTGCTGATTGACCGCCTCCAAGAAGAGGTGGAGGCTTCGGATCGCCTCATTCTAGCTTGCGGCGTGGATTTGCGTCGTCATGCGCGCGAGATGCTGAGAAGCGTCCAGGAGGGAGGCGCGTATACCGCGCTCTCGGTGCCTCTGGGAGAAGCTTGGGCCGTGGCGGCAATGCTGCTCGCCGATGAGGAGGAGGCGCTCTCCTTCGACTTGGATACGCGTGAGCTCTCCGTCACCCTGTTAACGGTAGCGGAGTGGGCGGCAACGCTCAGGGATTCTCATCGACGCGCCCTCGAGCTTCGCCTGGAGGGAAAGACGCTGGCTGAGTGCGGCGACTGCCTGGGCGTGACCCGCGAGCGCGTGCGACAGTTGGTGACCAAGGCGCTCGACAAGCGCCCGACCTTGGAGGAGGATCGCCTGCTGCCCCTGTTTGAGGGCTATGCCATGGGCAAGGAGCAGTTTACCGCCATAACAGGCGAGCCTGGCGCGACCTTCGAGTACCTGGCATTGGTGGCGAAGACCAAGAAGGACAATCGAGCTCCGCTCGAAGACGCGCTGGATGATCCGTCTCTCGATGAGCTGACGCGCTCCCGCATCCGCTCTCTGGTCGACGAGGGATTCACTTACATAGACGGTCATCGCGTACGTCTGAGCCGACGACCGGTCATCGAGGCGCTTCTGCGCCGTCATGCCTCCGATCGCTGCATCTCGCTCGATGAGCTTCTCGGCTTCTATCGCGCCTTTGTGGATGAGTATGGCATGGAGGACGACGGTGTGTTCCAGGGAAGCGGGCCACGCGCCCTCTCCGCTTGCCTAGACCGGTGGGAGTTCGCCATGGCGTCTTCGTCTCCCTTGGACGAAGACGGCGTGCGTCGCGACATACGCTACTACGACTGGGAAGCCCAGGACTTCGAGCCGCTGCGTGCGCTCCTCGAGCGCTGGAGCCAGCGAGACATCGAGTGCTCGACGGCCCTCATCATGCGTGACGAGGAGGGCTTGCGGGTGGCGGCTAGCCTCGACCTGCGCGATGGGTACCAGCTGCATTGCGCCATTCGACGCGGGGTGGGCGACCTCGATCGCATGCAGGTGCGCAAGCGTCCTATGCTCTGCTTCGGCGACGGCGACCGTCAGCGCCAGGTGATAGGGCTCATTCGCGATCTGGGCTCTGCTGACGCCTACGAGCTGGCGGACGCGTACGAGGAGCGCTATGGCGTGCAGCCGGCCACGTTCCGCGGGTCGTTCCTCAAAGACATGCAGGCTTATGAGAGCAATGGCGTGTACCGCTACGTGGACGCAGGACTGACGAGCGCCCAGCGAGCCTTCCTGTCTGGTGATCTGGAAGGAAGGGACTACCTTCCCCTCGACGCGGTTCGGAAGCGCTTCCTGGCCGCCTTCCCTGAGTCTCCGGCGCTGCTGTTGAACGAGGAGAACCTTGCCGAGCTCGGATACCGCCCCTCGGGAGGGTTGGTCGTTCGCGTGGACGTCGATGAGGCTGCCATGTTCGGCAGCCTCATCGACGGGCGGCGCACCTTCGGCATCGATGACGAGGGATTCGGGCCCGACGTGTTCAGACACGAGGCCTTCAGGTCTGAGCTGAACAAGCGCATTCGCGCCTTCGAGGTGGTGGAGTACCTGAAGGATCGGTTCCTCAGCGTGTCGGCGCTTGAGCAGCTGCCTGATCCAGTGACGGCTGACGATCTGCGCGATTACGTGCGTGCTGTCATCGACTTCATGGAGCCGGGGCGGCCTTACTCGGTGCGGTCGCTGCGCGAGGCGGGCTTCAGCCATCGCGTGAGCGCCCTGCGCGACCGCCTGCCGTCGGCCGGCGACTATTTCCTGGGGTCGCTCATCGCCACCGGCTACGTCGGCGGGCGCCTGAGGCTCACCAGCATTAACGGAACCTATCTGTTCTGCAAGTGCCAGGGTTCCTTCAGCACCCCTGATTTCCTGGCTTTCATGGCTGAGGGGAAGCCGGTGGACGAGGAATCCCTCAGGTTGAGGCTGGCCGCGGAGCACGGGGTGGAGGTAGAGCTTTCGCTGTTGCGCTCCCTCTGCCAGCGAGCCGGCGTGAGCCTTCTGCGGGGCTCGGGCGCCCAGGCGCCTCGGGAACTCGATGGTGCCGAGACGGAGGAGGCTGACGATGGCAACCCTTATCGCTGATAAGTACGAGGCCTGGAAAGCCGAGGCCAATGCGCGCTTCGACCAGCTTAAGGCCAACGAGGAGGAGCTGAACCGCATCTTCGCGGAGATCTACGGCATGGTGGGGGAGGTGCCCATCGAGGTCGAGGACAAGTACGTGTCGGTGGCGCGCATCTTCGACACCGCCGAGGAGATCCCCGAGTCGTTCAAGGGCAACAAGTACGTGCGCACCCGCCGTGACGAGATCGTCTCGCTCATCAGCTACGCCGTGGGCTGCATGTTCGGTCGCTATTCCCTGGACAAGGACGGTCTCATCCTGGCCAATCAGGGCGATACGCTCGAGGACTACCTGGCTCAGGTGCCGCTGCCCGTCTTCGTCCCCGACGCGAGCAACGTGCTTCCCATCACCGACGCAGAGTACTTCGAGGACGACATCGTAGGAGGCTTCGTCAACTGGGTGCGCGCTGCCTATGGGGCGGAGACGCTGGAGGAGAACCTGCGCTATGTGGCCGACGCGCTCGGCGGCAAGGGGAGCCCGCGCCAGGTGATACGCGCCTACTTCGTAAAGGAGTTCTTCGCCGATCACTGCAAGACCTACAAGAAGCGGCCTATCTACTGGCTGTTCGAGTCGGGCAAGAAGGGCGGGTTCAGAGCGCTCGTGTACTTGCACCGCTATCAGCCCGACCTTCTGGCGCGCCTGCGCACCGACTACGTACACGAGCAGCAGGAACGTTATCGTACGCGCATCGCTCATTTGGAGGAGACGGAGGCCTCTGCGTCAGGCCCCGATCGCGCGCGGGCGGCCAAGGAGCTCAAGTTGCTCCGCGAGCAGCTCGCTGAGACGGCGGCCTTCGAGGAGAAGGTGCATCACCTTGCCGATCAGATGATAGAGATAGACCTGGATGACGGCGTGAAGGTGAACTACGCCAAGTTTCAGGACGTGCTAGCCAAGATCAAGTAGGAGGATGTCGTGGCGAACTTTCACAGCAACGAGGTAGTCATCGCGGCGAGCCCAGAGGACATGCTCGGGGTCTTGCGCGCGATGAGTCGCAATCTCCAGGCCGCTTTAGGGGAGACTATGCCGCAGGGAATTGAAGAGGGGGTCGACGATCTTCCTGCTGCGGCGGAGGCAATGCGGCCCCTTCTCGTCGAGTATTACTGGTGTGTCTTCGCGTCCGATCCTCAGGGTGCCGGCGGTGCGTTGCCCAAGGGTGATGGCTACGACGACCCCTTGGCCCTCTCCTGCGCGATGGCTGCTGGGGGAGCGTCGGAACGCGGTATTGCCGACGTCTACCTAGAGGTGGAGGACGATCCGGCGCTGATTCGCTTCAGCTATAGAACGAAATGGCTATCCAACTGCGCGGATCTTGAGTCGTTTCTTCACTCCCTGCCGGAGGGGCGCTACGGCGTGGTCATGCTGGATGCCGATGAGTATGACGGATATGAGTCGGTAACGGTGAGGAGGTGGCTGCTAGGGGGTTCGGAATGCGTCGTGGAGTCGCATCAGGAGGCCTTTACCCGGAAGGAGCTGTGGCAGGATCTCATGACCGTCATGGAGTCTGAGGGGGAGAGCCTCGGCCTCGTTGCTGCTGCTTATTTCCGGGCGGTGCTTGACTGGAAAGAATACGACTATCCCATCGAAGAAGAATGGGAAAAAGAAGAACGGGAGAAGGAAGAACGGGAGAAGGAAGAGGAGGAGTGGCTGAGGGAATCGGGAAGGTGGGCGTACTCCCTTAATTGGAGAGATCCCCAAGAGGAGGAGCGGCTGTCCGCGGTGCGTGCGGTCTATGCTCTTCTGAAGGAGATGCCGCTGTGCGTGGAATTGACGGGATCCTCCTATCGAGGCCGCGCGGAACATGTGGAGATGCTGGTTCCTGGATCGGTCGTCGGGCTTCGATCTGACTGGGAGTCCGAGTTCTTCCAGCCGGTCGGCATCGAGGCGTTTGATTGTAAGGGGAGAACGCTGGGCAATCTGGACTCCAACCCATTGGAAGGCTTCTTCTTGCGCAACGACGACTATCTTGCCCTGGCCTTCCTTCTTCCGCACCTGACGGCGGTGGTTGATCAGGTGGAGCCCCTGAGCATTCGCAGCAAAAGGGCACGTCATCCTCGGGTGGTTATCCGTCTGGAGGTAGAGCCTTTGGACATCGCTCAGGTTGTGGAGGAAATAGGCGCGCTCGTAGGGCTGAAGCGGTGTGATCGTGGGTGCGTTTCGAGGACGGAAGGGGGTCGATAGCGATGGTCGAGCGGATCGTCGTGGCTGACGAGAAGCTGCGCGAAAAGGAGCAGAGCCTCATCGACGAGCTCAATGAGGCGTATCCCGATAGGCAGATCGCTCGCCTTGACACCGACCATAAGGGCTTGGGCAAGCGTGCCACCAAACTCTATCGCGACTTGGGCTATGCCAGCCGATCCGATATGCTTGAGGCCTTCGGCTTCTCTCCCTCTGCCTCCCAGGGCGGACGCCCCGTGGAGGTAGATGCCGAGGAGATTCTGCAGGAGCTGTCCTCTCGTTACGAGGATGCTGTTCCTCCGTCTAGCTATGGGCAGCTTCTCTATGACAATCCCGACCTGGCACCTCAGCTCAAGACCCTGTCGAACAAGGCGCGTGAGATCTTCGGGACAACCATGAACAAGGAACTCAAGCGCCGAGGCATCTTGAGGGGTGGCTATCAGGCGGATGAGACGGTGGATGACGATGAGGTGATCGCCCTTGTCGAGGCCCTTGCCGAGGTATATGCAGCGGTGGATGATCGACCGAAGACTGTGGTGGATCTGGAGAAGCGACATCCGCAGGAGAAATTGTGTTTGAAGGCACTTGCAAGCCGTGCGCAGAGGATCTATGGAATGACTGCGAAGGAATGCCTGCGCAAGCGCGGTGTTTTGGCCGATCCTGACGACCCTGCGGTAATAGAGGCTGCCCTTGTCGCCATAGAAAAGGCGCTTTCTGGCGAGCCGGCCCAATCGAGGCCATCCACTGTCGCTGACCTTAAGGGTCGTTTTCCCGAACATGCTGATGCGATAACCCGGGGCCAGCGTCTAGGGACGGCGACTAAGGAGGCCCTCCGGACAAGGGGTATTTTGGCGCCGAGCAAGGCCGAGGTGGCTCAACGACGTAGGGACGAGGCGCGTCTGTCCGTGCGTCGAGCCTCGACGACAGAGCTTGCGTGCCTATGGGAATCCGTCGGCTTGCCTAAGGTCTTCATCTCCCGCTCCTCGACGGATCCGAACAGCCCTCTTCGCTTCGGCACCCTGGGAGTTGACTTGGAGGCCGGCTTGGAGCTGAGGGAGTCGATCGTCTGTCTTTTCGACGGCCTTGCTGCCGCGCAGGTGGGCGAGGAGCTTTCTGTGGAGGTCTCATTCGATGCCTATGGCCTGCCGGGCGCATCGCGTCCTGAAATCATCCTCACGGATGCTGCGGGAGCTTCGGCGGTATGGTCTGATGCGCGCTATTCCAGATCGCCGTTCCCCTCGCGGACGTTCAAGATCGACTCCCCGTTGAAGCAGGCGGTCGGGGCCGAGGTGGCAGCGGTGAGCGAATGCGGGGACAAGCGCCTTGTGCAGGTGCGTTATCGGTTCCTCACGGAGATCACTTCCGAGACGCTGCTTTGGGGACTCTGGCATTTTGGCGTGGTGTCTGACGACGATCTGCTGGGCGGCAGCGAGTGGCGGACGGATCGTGAGGGGGTTCTCGCCGGTGCCGACAGCCTCCAGCGGCTATGGGAGGGTTGCGATGCGTCCAGGGAGGTCGGGCAATGCTAGCGGAGGAGGTTCTCGGCCAGCTGACCGCGCTTCTCGGGGCGCCACTTGACGCAGGGGCAAGGCGCCGCATAGTGATGTGGTATGACGCGGAAGGCGAGTTCTCCGAGGACTTTTCTCTGCTGGCCTCCGATGGATTGCCCGGTGTCGACGGCTTGCCTCGAAGGGTTCGTTTGCTGAAAGCGATCGAGGGCGACATGTTCTCAGTCAAGCGCCTCCTCTGCCGGGAAGACCAGGAGAGCGACTTCGTGGTGTACCGGCAGCGTTCCTCTGGATGCTCGGAGGGGGATTGGCTGGCCGACATCGCGCTGTACGCAGACGTCTTCCAGGCTGACAGCGCCTCGCTGCTGCTCGGATCGCTGGGTGCCGAGGACACGACGGAAATGCGTCGGGCCCTGCGCGATTACCGTCCGTTCTTCGGTGCGAAGGATCGGGTGGCGTGGATCTCCCAGGCGGTCCCCGGCGCCTCCACGCGCAAGGCATTGCTCTGCGGGGCTCTGGCCTATGTGCTTGGCCGCGTGGCGCCTGAGCCAGAGGCCATTGTCCAGGCATGGGTTCTCGCCTTGGATCGTGAGCGGGAGTCGGAAAAGCCGGGCCAGCTCGAGTCGGCGCTCGAGCGCTTTGGGATCGCCGATGACGCCGCGGCCTACCTGGAAGCCCTGACTGGGTATGCGGGATCGCTGAGCGATGCCGATGCGCTAGCCAGTCACTTTCTGCTGTCGGCCTTGGCTGCCACCGTGCCTGCGGATGTCATGGCGGGCTTGGAGGGACGATTCTCCTCCGCCCATGGCCGCTTCTGCCTGAGCGCGCTTCACGGCTGGATGGATCAGGCGGGGAAAGAGGATCGAGAGGATCTGGCAGCTCTGTGCGAACGGGTAGCCGATGCGCGCGATCTGGCTGCTCGATTTGGTCGTGCCAGCATCGATTCGCTCATGCAAAGCGACGTGTTTCCCCTCGTAGACGAGGTGCTCTTGGGGGATCTGATGGACTCCGTTGCCGCCGGAGCCGATCGACGCGCTGACATTCGCGCCGTGGTGGACGCGAGGAAGAACCTGTCCTGGTACGACCGCGTGGCATGCTACTACGACGCCTTAGATGCAGCCGGCGCCATGGACGACTTCCGTCGAAGCCATGGCGATGCGTTCCACTTGACCTCGCCCGAGCAGGTCTGGCGCTCCTATGTCGATGATTGGTGGCGCATGGATGCGTTCTACCGGCGGTTCTGCACGGCGTTTCGCTCCTGCTCCCGTGATGGCGGCGAGCGTCTGGGTGAGGTTTCAGAAGCGCTGGCCGAGGCTATGGACAACCTGTATGAGAACTGGTTCTTATCGGAGGCCAACGGCTGCTGGATGCGTACCGCCGAGGATAGCTGGGCGCGCGGAGAGCAGACGCCGGGCGTTCCCTTGCTGCGGAGCTTCTACGATGAGGTGGTAGAGCCCGAGGCGGCTGGTGGTCGATGCGTGGTTCTGATAAGCGATGGTCTGCGCTACGAGGTGGCGCGCGACCTGTCCGAGCGTCTTGAGCGTGAGACGCGCGGGTCGGTTGCCGTGCAGGCCTCGCAGGCTCCCTTTCCCTCCGTTACGGCCCTGGGCATGGCGGCGCTTCTGCCTCATCGCGCCCTGTCTCTTGGTGAGAAGATGGAAGTGCGGGTGGATGGGCTGCCCGCGGCTGACACGGCGCAGCGTGAGGCTGCGCTGCAGGTGCGCCGACCGACGGCCCGGGCTGTTCGCTCGGTCGACCTTGTGTCCATGCGACGAGCCGACCGCAAGGAGTTTGCCCGAGGCGCAGAGGTCATCTACGTCTATCACAACAGGATTGACGCTGCAGGTGAGACTGCGTCTACCAGCCATGATGTCTTTCGCGCTTGCCAGGATGCGGTAGATGATCTCGTTGACCTGGTGCGGATGGCGGGCAACGACTTGTCGGCCTCGCGTATCGTGGTGACGGCCGACCATGGGTTCTTGTATACGCGGCGACCCCTTCAGGAGCACGAGCGCGTTTCTCTGGGCGAGGCCTCTGAGGATGCTCTGTGCGCGGGGGAGCGGTATGCCGTCGTGCGAGAATCCTGCGGAGGGGGAACTTTGATGACCCTCAGCCTGGCAGAGCTGGGCGAGGGCCTCGTGGGGCTGGCCCCCCGTGGCTTCGCACGTTTTCGTCGGCCGGGTCCTGCCGGCTGCTATGCGCATGGAGGCGCGAGCCTCCAGGAGCTGTGCGTGCCCGTGCTGCGGGTGCGTTTGAAGCGCGCGGGATCCAAGTCCGCGGAGGAGGCGCGCTACGCCTCTCTGCAGGTCGTTCAGACGGAGCGTCGCATCACGAGCGCCATCTTCTCCCTACGCCTTGGCCAGAGCGAGCCTGTGCAGGGTCGCGTGAAGCCCTGCGTCTACGACCTGGTGCTCGTGGACGCCGATGGCAACGAGGTTTCTGATGTGCGCGCGGCTGCGGCCGATCGTACCTCCGTTGATGCGGGGGAACGCGAGATGACGGTGCGCTTCACGTTGAGGGAGGGCTTGTCGTACTCTGCGAGCGAGCCCTATTACCTGGTGGCGTGCCGCAAGGGAGATCCTGCGCCCGTTTGGCGCGAGGAGTTCAGGGTGGAAATGGCGTTTGCCCCTACGATTGACTTTGGTTTTTAGGAGACGCTATGTACGAGGAGAACTATGAGGCTGGATCAGACGACGTCTGGTCCTATGGCGAGGATGTGGAACTGCCTCCCGTGTTTCCGGATTATCCCGCAACGGCCGAGGCCGTGGGGGAGGGCGAGGAGGCTGCCTTCCCGTGCGATTCGCGCGGCTGGGCGCCTGACGAGGCGACGGAGGGCCGCGCGGCGATCTCTGTGGAGGAGGACGAAGAGGCGGGCGAGGCTTTCCCTGGTGCGGGCTTTTCTGCTGACGAGGTGGATCGCCTGGCCTTGGAGCGATTCCCGGGGAAGATCGTGCGCAAGGATCTGACGGCCCTCATGAAGCGGGGGGCCAATGTGCCCACTTTCGTATTGGAGTATCTGTTGGGCATGTATTGCTCAACAGACGATCCCGAGGCCCTGGAGGAAGGGCTGGAGCGCATCCGCGCCATCCTCACGAACAACTACGTGCGACCCGATGAATCAGAGATCATCAAGTCTAAGATTCGCGAGTTGGGCCAGTACACGGTTATCGACAAGGTAAGCGCCCATCTAGATGAGTATGCCGATCTATACGTAGCGCACTTCACTAATCTGGACATCGAGCCCTTCACCATGCCCCTGGAGTATGTTCGCGAGTACATGAAGATTCTCCAAGGGGGCATTTGGTGCATCATGCGCATCGAGTACCTCTCCTCCTCCTTCGGAGATGAACTCGATGACGTGTTTTCTGAGGACGGGGCGTCCAAGGCAAAGAAGAAGGCGAAATCCAGGAGGAAGCGCGGGCCCGAGGACTCTCCCTTCAGCGTGGTGAGCCTCAGCCCCATTCAGATGCCGAACCTCAATCTTGATGACATCATCGAGCAGCGTTCCGCCTTCACGACTGATCAGTGGATGGCGCTCCTCCTGCGCTCGGCCGGCTACGAGCCTGGCGCGCTCTCGCCGCGGGAGAGGATGCATTTCCTGGAGCGGATGGTTCCCCTTATCGAGCGAAACTACAACCTGTGCGAACTGGGGCCGCGAGGCACGGGCAAGTCCCATGTCTACAAGGAGGTATCCCCCTACTCCATTCTGCTCTCGGGCGGTCAGACTACCACGGCTAACCTGTTCGGGCATATGGGGTTCTGGAGCAGGCGCGTAGGTGGTCTTGTGGGGGCATGGGACTGCATCGCCTTCGATGAGGTCTCCGGCATGCGCTTCAAGGACGAGAACGCCATCCAGATCATGAAGGACTACATGGCCTCGGGAAGCTATGCGCGCGGTCGGGACCAGGTTAACGCCGATGCGTCTATCGTACTTGAGGGAAACATCAACGACACGGTGGCCAACGTGCTGAAGACGACGCACCTGTTCGAGCCCTTCCCCCCGGAGTTCAACAACGACTCCGCCTTCTTCGACCGCATTCACTGCTATCTGCCTGGTTGGGAGATTCCCAAGATGCGCAGCAATCTGCTCACGGGCCACTACGGCCTTATCACCGACTGCCTGAGCGAGTTCTGCAGGGAGATGCGCAAGCGCGACTACACCCACATCATAGATCGCTTCTTCCGGCTTAACGCCGATTTCAACAAGCGGGATGAGATTGCGGTGCGCAAGACTTTCAGCGGCCTGGCCAAGCTCCTCTATCCCAGCGGCCAGATGGGAAAAGAGGACGTTCGGATGCTGCTGGAGTATGCCATCGAGGGCCGGCGCCGCGTGAAGGAGCAGCTCAAGATCATGGCGGGGGTGGAGTTCATCGACGTGAGCCTCGGCTATATCGACATCGATAACCCTCAGGATGCGCGGGTGGTTCCCGTGCCTGAGCAGTCCGACGGCACCCTCGTGCCCGACGGCCCTTTGCTGCCTGGCCATGTTTTCGCCGTAGGGCGCGCCTGCCGCTCGGAGGAGATGGCTATCTACAAGCTCGAGAACCGAGCAGTGGCGGGAGAGCTCAAGTTCAAGACCGAGGGCATTGGCTCGAGCCGTCCGGTGAAGGAGTCGATGAACGCGGCCTTCCGCTGCTTCGAGTCCAACGGGTCGCGGGTTGCCCAGGGCATGCACATCTATTCCAAGGACTACCTGCTGTTCTACAACGACCTGCAGGGCAAGGGCTTGTCCGACGAGCTGTCTCTTGCCGAGTTCGTGGGGCTGTGCTCCGCGGCGGCCAATCGGCCTGTCGCGGCGTCGTTGGTGGTGCCAGGCATCCTGAGGCTGTCGGGAACCATGGATCCTCTGACGGGCCTGGAAGACATCATGCGCGTTGCCGTGAACGCCGGGGCGCGTAGAATTCTGCTGCCCATGAGCTGCATCCAGGATCTGCAGCGCGTTCCTCCTGAGATAGTGGGTGCGATCTCGGCTGAGTTCTATCCCGATGAGGATGCGGTGGCCGCCGCCAAGAAGGCCTTGGGATTGTAGGGAGGGGTTGACGCTGATGGATTACGAGAAGCTCGGCTCGACGCTCGGCAATGCGTTGGGCGATGCCCTCATGCGTCGTGACGAGGCGGCTCGCGCCGACGAAGATGCCCGTGCCGAGGCGCTCCTCGCAAAGGAGGAAGAGGAGCGCGAGCGACAGAGGCTCGAAGAGCGGGAAGACAGGTTTCGTCGTGCCTTGGAAGGGACGATACACAATTTCACGAACGATGTGGGCGCTCGATCCTTTCGTGTCAAAAGCGCCGTTGACGGCTATGCCAGCCTGGCTTTGGAAAAGGTTACGACTGAGCTGAAGCGCGATCCCCGCATGCCTCGCACGATCAACTACAAAGAGCGCTACAAGGCTCTTCTCGCTATGGGGGATCGAGCTGAGATGCTGAGGCGGGTCGAGCAGACCATCTCGCTGGCGGAGCGCATCCTGGCTTCCGTCCCGCAGCTTGACGTTGACGCTGCCGTTCGTGAGGCTGCGGGCCGTCTTCGCTACAGGATGCTCATCCTTGATGGGCTGAAGGTAGCAGAGCCCGAAGAGGCGGCGGATGATCTTGAGGCCAGCGACGGCCCCCACGGCACGGAGGAGATGATCAGGGCCGTGAGCGAGGCGATTAGCAAGGCGTTCTCCTCTTTCGTCACGTTTTCGCCCGAGAGCCAGGAAGAGAGGGACGCCAAGGAGCTTGCTCGTCTGATCGACGAGGCGAGGCGCTCCGCTTGCGCGGCGGCAGACGCCGTCATGGCCTCTTCAGCTCGCGGCATCACGGGCGCGGGTCTCGAGTTGTCTCGACTTCCCTCCTTCTCCAACGCGACTCAGTTTGAGTTCATCTACCCCGTGGAGGACGTGGCTGACCTTGCTCGCGAGGTGAGGCGCTCGTTTGCTACGTACAGCCAGGTAGTGCGCGACAACGGTCTTTTCGGCGCCTTTTCCGATGGGGGCCCGTACGGGGCTTGCGATCGGTCGTTGAGATGGCTTTGCCATGGCGATGGAAGCTGCCGTGGCTTTGCGCAGGGAGGCTACGGCATCTCGCAGGCTATTGACGAGGATTCGGTCGGCAATACCCCTCGAGAGGTTGCCCTGTTCATGGCAGAACTCAACAAGCGTCCCTACAACGGCTTGTTTGATGATGATTTCGCCCAGCACGTGGACGCATTCTGGTTTGGCTTCGAGAAGCTCATGGTGTTTGTGAACGGGCTGTGCGAGGTGGATGCGAAGGACTACTCCGCTTATACGTCTAAGGTGCGGCTGATGGCGTCGGATAGGGCTCGGAGTCTCGGCGCCCAGATGAGTCCGTCGCAGGTTGCTCGCTGGCGCGC
The DNA here is from genome assembly GCF_009911695.1 of Enterorhabdus sp. P55. Classification (GTDB taxonomy): domain Bacteria; phylum Actinomycetota; class Coriobacteriia; order Coriobacteriales; family Eggerthellaceae; genus Enterorhabdus. Next base: position 23,290 of record NZ_QWKK01000028.1, read on the forward strand.
TGACGTGGACGAGCTGAAGAAGCGCATGGAGAACCCCTCGAAGAAGGAGACCCCATGACGCTCATAGACGTGGATGCCCTGCGGGATTGCCTGCGGGAGGAGTACGGCACGGCCATGATGGGAGGGTTTCCCGCGGCGGTGATCGACCTGGCGCGGATCGAGGGGATGGACGGCGAGGAGCTCTGCCGCTGGGCGGAGGACGCGGGGGTTGACCTGCGGCGCTTCGTCGTGGGTCCATGAGGGGCCGGCGCGGTAGAATAGGCGAACGGCCGTCAGCCGAGGGCGGCCCCTAGATGCGAAGGAGCGCCTGTGAACCTCTCTAAGTCGCGCTACACCCGTGGGGTGCAGTGCCCCAAGATGCTGTGGCTGGAGACCCACCGCCCCGAGCTGTTCGACCCCTCGGTCATGAACGAGTCGGTGCTGGCCGCGGGCAACGAGGTGGGCGATCTGGCCATGGGCTACTACGGCGCCTTCGTCGAGGCGCCCTTCCTCGAGGAGGCGGGCGGCTTCGCGGCCATGGCCGAGCTCACGGAGCGCCTGGTGGCCGCGGCAGTGCTCGCGCTGGCGCGGGCGGGCGTCTCCGTCCCGTGGGACGCGTGGCCCTTCGACGAGACCCAGGCCCGGGTGGCGACCGACGCGCTGGCGGCCCAGGCGGCGGGCGCAGACCCGCTCGCCGCTGTGGCGGCGCAGGCCGGCTGCCCCGTCATCTGCGAGGCCACCTTCGCCGCGGATGGCGATCTGTGCATGGCCGACATCCTGCGGATCGAGCCGGACGGCGTGCGCTTGGTGGAGGTGAAGTCGTCCACCCACGTGCGCGACGTGTACCTGCATGACATGGCGTTTCAGCGTTGGGTGCTCGTCGCCTGCGGCTACCGGGTGCTGGAGACGTCGCTCATGCACGTGGACGGCTCCTACGTGCGCGCGGGCGCGCTCGACCTGGCCGGGCTGTTCGCCGTGGAGGATCGCACCGAGGAGGTGCTCGCCCTTGCCGCCGGCGTGGGTGAGCGCGCGGCGCTGCTCAAGGCGGTGGCCGACGCCCCTGAGGAGCCTGCGCTCGTGGCGCCGGGGCGCGAGGGCGGGCGCGCGCCCCACGACATCGGCCCGCACTGCACGAGCCCGTACCCCTGCGGCTTTAAGGCCTGGTGCTGGCGGGACGTGCCGCGCCCCGGCGTCTTCGACCTGGCCGGCTGGCAGGCGCGCCGGCGCTTCCGCCTCTATGATGCGGGCGTGGCCACCTTCGCCGACGTGGCCGCCGAGCCGAGCCTGCGCCTGGGGGCGCTGCCCGCGCGTCAAGTCGAGGCCTGGGAGACGGGGGCCGAGGTGCTGGCCGACGCGCCCGTGCTGCGCCGGTTTTTGGACGGCCTGTGGTATCCGCTCGCCTTCCTCGACTTCGAGACGTTCCAGCAGGCCGTGCCGCCCTTCGACGGCCTGCGCCCCTACGAGCAGGTGCCCTCGCAGTTCTCGCTGCATATATATGAGGGCCCGGACGCGCCGCTCCTTCACCGCGAGTTTCTGGCCGATGCCGGCGCCGACCCGCGGCGTGCCCTGGCCGAGGCCCTGGTGGCGGCCGTGCCCGAGGGAGCCTGCGTGCTCGCCTACAACATGAGCTTCGAGAAGGCGGTCATCCTCGGCTTGGCGGAGGCCTTCCCCGACCTGGCGGAGCGCCTCGAGGCCATCCGCGCGGCGGTGCGCGACCTCATGACGCCGTTCAAGGCGGGCGCCTGCTACGCGGCGGCCCAGGGCGGCTCGGTGTCGATCAAGGCGGTGCTGCCGGCGCTGTTCCCCGGTAATCCGGAGCTCGACTACCATCGCCTGCCCGGCGTAGCCAACGGAAGCGAGGCCATGGCCGCCTTCGCCGACCTGGCCTCGCTGGACGCCGACGAGGCCGCCTCGGTGCGCGCGGGGCTTCTGGCCTACTGCCGTCTGGACACGCTGGCCATGGTGCGCCTGTGGGAGCGCCTGGGCGAGCTGGCGGGAGAGTAGTCGGGCGGCATCCGGGCCGAAAAGCGCCCACGGTGTACCACGAAGGGGACGCCGAAGGCGCGTTCTCGCGCTAGAATGGCGGGAATGAGACTGAAGAACGCCTGTAGTCCCACAGGCTGAGAGGATGATCCATGAGCGAGATCAAGTGCCCCCACTGCGGCCAGCTGTTCACGGTGGACGAGGACGGCTACGCAGCCCTCGTGCGCCAGGTGCGTGACGAGGAGTTCCAGCGTGAGCTGGCCGCCCAGGCCGAGCGCATCGAGCAGGCCGCGGAGGCGCAGCGCCAGGCGGCCCTGGCGCAGGAGCGCGCCGCCGTCGGCGAGCAGCTGGCGGATAAGGACCGCGAGATCGCCCAGCTTCGGGCTGACGCCCGCGCCGCATCGGATGCGGCTGCACTCGACGCCGCCAAGCAGCAGGCGGCCGCCGAGCGCGCCGCTGAGTCCCTGCGCGCCGAGGCCCAGCGCGCGACGGCGGAGCGCGACGCCAGGATAGCGGAGCTCAAGGCCGCGCTCGAGGGGCGCGACGCGGCGGCTGCCGCCGAGCGCGAGCTGGCCGTGCAGCAGGCGCGGGATGCGGCTGCCGCCTGCCAGCGCGAGGAAGCCGA
>NZ_QWKK01000273.1 GCF_009911695.1 Enterorhabdus sp. P55
ACTCAGTTGAGATTCCTCTCATAAAATTCAATTAATCGCATTTGAGCTTTCTCAGCTTTACGCTTTTTATGTGTCTGCCATGCTTGTTTAATTTTCTGAGTCATGCTAAACCTTTCTAATCAATATCGTAGTCACCTTCTTGCATTGCGTCAACTGTACCTACTAGATACGAGTTTCCGACTGTTGAGAAGAAGTCATGATTGCTTGAACTTGTTGAAATACCGTTCATTACCAATGGGTTGACCTTATCTGCTGTTGAATCAGTAAATAATGGGTCAAAGCCAAGGTTCATGAGGGCTTTGTTCATGTTGTATTCTGTGAACACAGTTACTTCATCTACCCAGCCAATTTCTGAGTATAAATCACTAATGTATTCTACCTCATTACTGTACAACTCATACAGTAAGTCGTAGGCCCAATCTTTTAATTCATCTTGTTCAGATGGTGTAAGATTGTTGTAATCTTTTTGAAACCAATATCCAATAAAAGTGCCATGAACGCTCTCGTCGCGAAGGATAAGCTTAATTATCTCTGCCGCATTTACCATTCTGTTTTCACCAAGGTATTTTAACGGGGTGTAGAACCCTGAATAAAAAAGTCCGGATTCTAAGAATGTTGATGCAATTCGTGTTTTCATGCCTGCAAATTTGATTTCTTTGTCAGTCATTTTAACTGTTGCATATTCTGGATACTGTTTGAC
>NZ_QWKK01000274.1 GCF_009911695.1 Enterorhabdus sp. P55
CAGGCCGCCGGCGCGCGGGAACGCGAGGACGTCGCTCGTGGCCTCGCCGGCCCAGGCCAGCGCCGCGAGCGCCTCGGCGACGGCGCGCTCGCCCGCGCGCTCCTCCCCCACGGCGCGGCGAACGCCCTCGACGATACGCGCGAACGGCAGCGCGCCCTGACGGGCGAGGACGAGACGCACCGCGCCCGCGACCGTGAGCTCGTCCTCGTCCGCGCAGCCGGGCATCGAGGAGACCTCCTCGCCGAGCGCGTCCTGGCCGGCGAAGGGCTGCGGGGCAAGCGGCGAGTCCGTCGGGAAGAAGGCGATGCGGCCAGGCGTCGAGGCAGCATCCGCGCCCGCGGCGCCCTCGGCGGGAGCCCCTACCCAGACGACCTCGCCCGACGCGATGAGCTCGTCGAGCAGGGAGGGCCGGTAGCCGGGCACGCGCGTGGGCAGCAGCGTGGACTCCCACTGGGCCGCGGGCAGGAAGGTGCCCTCGAACTGCGCGATGACCTGGGCCACGCCGTCAACGCCCCGCAGCGGGGCCGGCTCGCCGACGGCGGGGACGCCCTGACGGTCGAGGAGCAGCGTCGCGTAGGCGGCCGACGGCACGGGCCGCACGGCGTCACGCGCCCGGGCGAGCGAGCGCGAGCGCAGGCGGCCCAGCACGCCGGAGTCGACCCAGCGACCGCGGCCGAGGCGCGTGAGGCGCCCC
>NZ_QWKK01000275.1 GCF_009911695.1 Enterorhabdus sp. P55
GTGTTATTTCTGGAGAAACCACATATACAGCAAAATTGGAAGAAGCAGAATTGTGGAAGATAGTTTAGAAAATCCTTTATTATCAAGTGCGCAATTTTTTAAGAATGGATTATTTGGAATTAATGCGTTTGCACAAACAAGTAATACAGGAACTTATACGCATGATAAAGGGAATCATGTTAGCATATCTACAACAGTTAATTGGTCTTCAAGTGGGATAAGTAAAAAAATAAATTATGTTACAGGTAATTATTATATTTTTACTTCTGGTTTTGGAGTGAAAAGTGCTAGTGTTAAAGTTGGAGAATCTAACTTGATACAATATCCAAATATTTCTAAGGTTTGGAATCTTGGAGGGGCTCATAATTGGAGAGTCAACTGCAACTATCCTTATCGTAGTACATCAGGACGAGGTGCCTCTGGAGGAGCAAATTATTATATGACTATTAGCAACGGTAGAACATCTTATGCTGTAACTCTTTATAATACAGTTTGGGGGTAGGCAGTATGAAATTAAAAGTAGGTATAATAATTTCTTTCTTTGCTTTTATTGGCGCTATGTTTCTTCCTTCTTTTCAAGGAATAGATACTAAAAATTTTGAGTATAAACAATTAAATTACTTTGAGCTAGTTAAGGAAAAATGGTGGATATATTTATTGCTATTAATTGTTTTGATGTTGGTG
>NZ_QWKK01000276.1 GCF_009911695.1 Enterorhabdus sp. P55
TCAAAATCAGAATATGGTGATAACGAAAAAACAAACAAAGAAATCGAAGCAGCCAAAAAAGTTGCTGATCAATTAAAGAAAGATGGTTGGAGTTTTGCTTCTCATACTTGGGGACACTTGAATATGACACAAGCTTCTTTAGCCGATATCCAACAAGATAATGAACGTTGGCAAAATGAAGTTGCACCTATTTTAGGCAAAACAAATATTTTGATCTACCCATTTGGCGCTGACATCAGCGATTGGCAACCTTATTCTGAAGCAAATCAAAAATTTGCTTACTTGAAACAACAAGGATTTGATATCTTCTGCAATGTCGATGCCTCAACTCCTGCATGGGGACAACTAGGAACTGACTACTACCGTAACGCCAGAATCAATATTGACGGTATCCGTTTCGAAGCTGACCTAAAAGGAGAAAATCCAATACTTGATCAATTTATCAACGTCAAAGAAGTGTATGACCAAAAAGATCGAGGATAGAGGTTGTGAAAGAAGCGTCCAGCTCCGAGCAAATAAGAACTAGATTTCTAAAATAGTTTCTCATATTTTGGAAATCTAGCGCTTATTGCTGAGGAGTTGCTTCTTGAACACCGTGGATAAGGTTATAACGAAGATAGTAGCCCACGGCTACAATAATCACATCCTGCTGAAATTGCTTTTCTTTAAAATGATTCATCGTCA
>NZ_QWKK01000277.1 GCF_009911695.1 Enterorhabdus sp. P55
ATTCCGTATCCCAGCCACCGTCCTTCGCCTGCGCGATGCACAACTGCACCAGCTCAGGCGCGCTTCGGGGCTACAAGGTGGGCCGGCTCGTAACTCTCTACATGACGGGCATCCCCGCGCTCTCGGCCGACCTAGCGGCCTGGAACGGCCGTCAGGTCGCCACGGTGCCGGCCGGCTACAGGCCGGCGGCCGAGGCATGGCTCCCGGCCTCGTTCGACCGCGCGGCGGGCTACGTGACCATCGCCACCAACGGCGCCGTGACGATCCACGCGCGCGAGTCCTCGCTGCCCAAGGGGCACGGCTTCGCCGTCGGCGGGTCTTACGTTTGCTAGAGGATGCGCCAGACGGCCGTCACGGCCCTGATGTCGCCGCCGGTGAGCGTGAACGCGGAGCCGAGCCCCGGGCTGGAGGCCTCGCCGATGCCGCACTTGAGGAGCTTGAGGGCGTTGCCGCTGATGTTGACGCGCCCGAAGTAGTAGCGAACCACCCAATTGGCTGAGTCGACCGGCACCTGGAGGAGCGAGAACTCGCGGTTGCCGGACGCGACGCGCACCAGCGCCATATGCCCCGCGCTGTCGGAGAACTCAAGCCCTATCAGCTTGCACGAGCTCAGGCCGTTGATCGTGACGCTCCCGTTCTGTCTGAGGGTGCCCGCCCAAAGCCTCTGGGATACGGAATCCC
>NZ_QWKK01000278.1 GCF_009911695.1 Enterorhabdus sp. P55
CCGAGTCGCCGGCTCCGCCGTCGCCGGGCAGCACGCCGCCCTCGCTCGTCGCGCCGGGCGGGTAGGCCGCCGGGGCGCTCTCCACCTTGTCGCGCCCGCCCTCCCAGGCGTCCCAGCCGCCGGGCGGGGAGAAGGGCGCGCCGGGCTCGGGCCCCTCGCCGTCGGGGTCCCACGCGGAGGGCGGCGTGCCGAGGGCCTCGGCCACGTTGCCCACGTCGGCGCCGAGGGCGTCGGCGGTCACGAGCGCGTAGAAGGAGAGGCGCGCCTCCTGCCCGCCGCGGAGGTGCCCGACGGCCACGGCGAGCACGCGGGTGGCCGGGTCGTAGGCCCCGTCGTCCACGGCGACCTCGGCGCCGCCGGGCAGCGTGAGGCGGATGGAGCCGGAGAGGGGCTCGAGGCCCCGGGGCACCTCGTCGCGTATGACCGCGTCCATCCAGCCCGTGCCGGGCCCGTCGACGCGCAGGGCGACCTCGTAGCGGACGACGTCGCCCACGCGGGTGGCCCCGTCGTCCCGGGAGGTGTTCTCGGCGGTCTTCCCGATGGCCACGTCCCCCTCGGCCGGGTCGTCGGGGACGACGGGCGCGGGCTCCGCCGGCGGCGAGGACGCCGCGGGCCCGTCATCGGGCGCGGGCGGCTCCGCGGGCTCGCCCGGCTCCGGGCCCTCGGGG
>NZ_QWKK01000279.1 GCF_009911695.1 Enterorhabdus sp. P55
CAAAAGTGATTTGTCAGCCTTTGCAAAAACTTCTGTGACACGGTGGTTAAGCCAATGAAAGCGCTTTTTCGGGCAATTTGTCAGCCTTTGACAAGGTTAGTTCCTACATTTAAAAAACTTAGTGACAGTACTTCACAATCTTTTTAATACAAAAACTTGTTATTTTGTACTATGTGAAATACATCACATTATTTTTCTTATATAGAAATTGATTTAAAGGCTGACAAGATAGACAAAATGCCTTTGAGGCCAGTGATAGCAAGGATAAAACTTGTCACAACTTTTGTCTATCTTGTCACAACTTTTCGTGACAAACTGCCCTAAAGCCAGTCATACCAAGCTTAGCCAGCTTTTGTCCAAAGATAGACATTTGATGTATCAAACTAAATTGGAGAGAAATATGCAAAATTTTATGCATTGTCAAACGTCTAAATTGAGTTTGACAGAATTATCCTAAAATGCTATAATTAAGATATAAAGTTCAAGAGACTTATTTATCAAATACAATTACCGAAACATTGTTCCTACTTCAAACAGAAGAGAACTCACGATAGAAAATCTGCCTATGCCAAATACTAATACTAAACAAGAAGATATTGTCGATACTATAGAAGCTCTTGCTAAGGATTTAGAAACAAAATTAAACAAACGTAATATTGC
>NZ_QWKK01000280.1 GCF_009911695.1 Enterorhabdus sp. P55
GGAAAAAAAAGAAGTAAAAAACCACAGTTTATTCTTGACAGGGAGGGAGTAGTTTGATAGAATATAATAGTTGTCGCGAGAGAGCGTATCTCACGTGAGAGCGATAGACCTTTGAAAACTGAATAAAGTAGAATGACTATATGCGAGAAGGGAACTTCTTGTATACCAACTGTCAATTCAATAATGAAAGACAAAACAACAGCCAGTTCATTTGATGAACTAAATTTAAATGAGAGTTTGATCCTGGCTCAGGACGAACGCTGGCGGCGTGCCTAATACATGCAAGTCGAGCGATGATTAAAGATAGCTTGCTATTTTTATGAAGAGCGGCGAACGGGTGAGTAACGCGTGGGAAATCTGCCGAGTAGCGGGGGACAACGTTTGGAAACGAACGCTAATACCGCATAACAATGAGAATCGCATGATTCTTATTTAAAAGAAGCAATTGCTTCACTACTTGATGATCCCGCGTTGTATTAGCTAGTTGGTAGTGTAAAGGACTACCAAGGCGATGATACATAGCCGACCTGAGAGGGTGATCGGCCACACTGGGACTGAGACACGGCCCAGACTCCTACGGGAGGCAGCAGTAGGGAATCTTCGGCAATGGACGAAAGTCTGACCGAGCAACGCCGCGTGAGTGAAGA
>NZ_QWKK01000029.1 GCF_009911695.1 Enterorhabdus sp. P55
CGGCGCCCCGCCCCTCGCGCCGCCCGTTTTCCGCCCTCTCCCTCGCGCGCCGCCGGTCCCCCTGCGCCACCAGCCCAGCCGCGCACGACGGGCCCCGCACTCCGTCGCCGCCCAACAACCGGCGCGCCCCATACTCCGCCGCGCCCCGCGCCCCGCCGCCGTCCCCTAGCCAGCGCCCATCGCCTCCCGTGCCGCTCCCTACTCGCCATCCCCCACGCCCCTGCCCCCCACACACAAAAAAAGGAGGCCCCGCAGGACCTCCCCTCTTGCGTCCGCCATCGGCGGCGGGCGCCTCGTCCGCGATCAGCGGGCCGGGCTACTTCGTCTCCGGCAGGCTCGCCGCGGCCACGGACTGGCCGACGCGGCGCATCTTCTCGTCGGGCAGCGTCACCGTGATCTGGGCGGCCAGCTCCGGGTGCTCCTCGGCCAGGATGCGGTTGCACTCGCTGATGAGCAGGTCGCCGCCCTTGCCGGAGGCCACGCGGCCAAGCACGAGCAGCGTCTTGATCTCGTAGAACGCGCTGTAGAGCACGAGCGTGTGGGCCAGGTAGCTGCCGATGGAGCGGTAGATGTCGAGCGCCCCCTCGTGGCCCTCGTTGGCCAGGCCCTGGACCACCTTGAGCTTCTCGGCGGGGGAGAGCTCGGGGTCGAGCTCGATGCCGGCGGCCGGCGCCAGCTTGATGACGGCGTCCTGGCTGAAGTACTTGCAGCCCACGCCGAAGTCGCCCGACCACTCGTCCTGCATGGCGTCAGGCGACAGGTCCACCGGCGCGAAGGCCAGCTCGTTGATCCAGCCGAGCACGTTGCCCTCGGCGTTCACGTAGCCCACGGCCTCCGACGTGCCCATGGCGATGCCGAGGATGTCGCCCTCGCCCGTGGACATGAAGCCGGCGAGCGCGGTCACGTCGCCGTCGTTGGCCACCACGAGCGGCACGTCGCCGATTTCGGCGCCGGCGCGGTCGTAGATGGACTTGACCTCCTCGCGGCGCTCGCGCGGCACCTTGATGAACAGCGAGGCCACCATGGGGGAGTTGCCCACGAAGGTGCCGGCCGAGGACACGCCGATGGCGTCCACGCGCGGCATCTTGGAGGCGGCCGTCTTGAAGGCGGTCACGATCTCGTTGAAGTGGTACTCGGGGTCCTCGGTGATCTTGGGGAACCAGACGACCTCCTCGGAGTAGACGGCCTCGCCGTCGATGACGGCCGACACCTTGCGGTCCGACCCGCCGGCGTCGAAGCCGATGCGGCAGCCCTCCATGTGGCCGCCGATCTTCTTCGCAGCCTCGTTGGCGGCGGGGAAGTCCGCCTCGTCCACGGCGATGACCTCGAGCGGCTTCTCGTAGACGTCGCCCACGAAGCCGTAGTCGAAGCGCCGCGCGCCGTCGGGGGAGTAGGTCGCGGCCAGCTTCGCGGCGATGTCGTCGCAGCCGCACAGGTACACGCGGAAGCCGCCGATGGACCACAGCTCGAACTTCATGAGGCGCTCGACGTAGCGCAGGTCGGCCTCGGCGAACTCGCCGCCGCGGATGAAGCTCCGGCGCACGGAGATGAGCCCGTCCTCGCGCTCGACGGCGATGGCGATGGGGTGCTCAGCGCCCTTCAGGTACTCGCGCATCCACACGCCGAAGGGGATGAATCCCTCGTCCAGGACGGGGACGTTCTTGATGTCGTAGTCGATGCCAAGGTAGTTCATGGGTTAGTCTCCTATGATCTCGGTGAGGATACGCTCGGTCATGCACAGCGCGCGGGGCACGTGGAAGGGGCCCTTGAAGGTGGAGCCCTTCGTGGACGGCATGGTGGGCTGGCCGTCGCGGCGCAGGTAGCCGTACCACTCGCCGTACTCGGGATCGGCGAAGTGCTTCTTGCAGTAGTCGAGCGTGCGGAAGAACCAGTCCAGGTAGTACGCGTCGCCCGTGTCGCGGTAGGCCTTGGACGCGGCGATCATGATCTCGTTGTGGGGCCACCACAGCTTCATGTCGTGCTCGTAGGCCTCAGGCGGCAGGCCCTTGGCGTCGATGAAGTACAGAAGCCCGCCGAACTCCTCGTCCCAGCCGGCCTCGATGGCCAGGCGGAAGATGGCCTCGGCCGTGGCGTGCAGCTCCGCGTCGCCGCGGTAGTTGGCCTCGTCCATCATGAACCAGCTGCACTCGATGTCGTGCCCCGGGTTCACCACGCGCCCGGCGGTGTACCACAGCTCCGGCTCGCCGTCCAGGTTGACGCTCTCCAGCGTGCAGCCGAGCTCCGGACGGTAGTGCTCGCCCACGATGCGGTCGGTGCACTCGCGCGCGTGGCGGTCGTACTCCTCGGCGTGGGCGGGGTCGACGCGGCGCATGATGCCGATGATGTTGAGGAAGATCATCGGGTCGCCGAGCGCGTGCCCCGCGCGGGTCTCCGCGATGGTCTTGGGGCCGAGCCCCGCCGGATCCTCGATGAGGCCGTTGTTCAGGTCGTAGACCAGCTGGTAGGCGCGACGCGCGCGCGCCAGGTGCTCCTCCTCGCCGGTGACGCCGTAGTACTCGGCGTTGGCGATGCAGTAGAAGCCCTCGGAGAAGCAGTAGCGGCGCTGGCGCAGCGGCTTGCCCTCCGCGGTCACCGTGAAGTACAGGCGCCCGCCGGCCTCGTGGTTGATGCAGTGCTCCTCGAGGAAGTCAAGGCAGCTCTTGGCGGCCTCGAGCCATTCGGGCCGGGTGCCGTAGAGGTGGCACAGGTACGAGAACGTCCAGGCGCAGCGGCCCTGCATCCACACGCTCTTGTCGGTGGAGTAGACGGCTCCCTTGCGGTCGAGGCACGTGTAGACGCCGCCGTTGACGGGGTCCATGCCATGCTCGAGCCAGAAGGCCGTGCAGGTGTCCAGCTGGTCGCGGATCCAGGCGCGCGCCTCGATCAGCCTCGCGGTGTTGTCTGCGGTCAAAGTCCCTCCTTTGGTTTCGGTTCTTGCCCTGCCAGGCAGCTAGGCGCGGACGGGGGCGTCCGGGTCGAGCATGCCCTCCTTCTTGAGAATGGCGACGATGGCCTCCACGTCCTCGCCCTCCAGGGGCTGCACGGGCTCGCGCATCTGGTTGGTGTTGAAGACGCCCATCTGCCACAGCGCCGTCTTGAAGGCGCCCACTCCTGCGCCGAAGCCCACGGTAGCCTTCACGCGGCGGGTGACGAACATGAGGCGGGCCAGGTGATCCTGGATCTCCTTGACGCGCGCCCAGTCGCCGGCCTGCGCCGCGCGCCACTGCTCCACGTAGGAGACGGGGTCGAGGTTGGCCAGGCCCGGCACGCTGCCGTCGGCTCCGCCCAGGTAGGCGCCGTCGACCACCACCTCGTGCCCGGTGAGCAGCTGCAGCGGGTGCCCCGCGTCCTCGTTCTCCAGCATGAGCCAGCGGAAGCTCACGTCATCGCCGGAGGAGTCCTTGACGCCCTGGAGCACGCCGTCTTCGCCCAGGCGCACGAGCATGTCCGGGTCGAGCTTGGTGTGCACGCACACGGGCAGGTCGTAGGCGAACAGCGGCAGGTCGGTGTACTCGCGGATGGCGCGGAAGTGGCGCTCCACCTCCTTCGGCCCGCCCAGGGCGTAGAAGGGGGCGGTGGCCACGAGCGCGTCCACGCCGAAGCCGGCGGCGCGCTTGGCCTGGTCCACCACGCGCATCGTCTCCATGTCGATGATGCCGGCGAGCACGGGCACCCGCCCGTTGACGATGGCCACGGCCTCCTGCAGCACGTGGTAGCGCTGGGCGTCGGTGAGGAAGGCCACCTCGCCGCTCGATCCCAGGAAGAACAGGCCGTCCACGCCCGCGTCGATCATGCGGTTGATGGTGCGGTCGAAGGCCTCGAGGTCGAGGGACTTCTTCTCGGTCAGGGGGATGACGACGGGAGGGATGACACCGCGGAACTGAGAGGTTTCCATGTAAGCGCTTCTCTTTCTGCTTAAGGGACGGAATAGTTCCTAACCCGCTGATTATCTGCGGGTTTGCCCCCGTGCGTCAAGGAGCATCGCCTAAACGAACAGCTTCCGCACAACCCCCGCAAACGACCGTTCACCCACCGCCCCCCGCCCCAGCTTTGGAGCATCATCCAAGGGATGGGCGCGAAAAATGGAGATAGTCACGTATGGGAGCCCCTGGGCGCCGGCCCTATACTGGGGGTGCTTCGCTAAGGCAGGGGAGAGATCCGCGGAGAACACGCTACCAAGGCAGAGCCCGTCCGATCCCGCAACTATCGGACAGAGGCCCGCTGCCGACGCTGATTCTCTAAGGGGGACCGCCCTATGATGGTGCAGCTTGCCCCTCGGTTCGGGGCGTTCTCTATCAGTACCTCGATGTCATATCGCGCCGACGTGCTCGCCGGCGCCGCTCCGACGCGCCCGCGTGCGCTGCCGGCGGCCTGCTGCTGCCTGGCGGCCCCCGCAGAGAGCCCAGCGTGACAACTCGTTATCTGAAAGGAAACGCTCATGACGCAAGAGAGAAGCGCCGGTGCCTCCTGGGGGACGTTCCTCATCATCCTCATCGCGGGCATCGCCTACTCCATATCGCTGATGGCGATACCGACGGCGATGATCTACGTCGCCGACACCTTTGGCGGCGACATGGTCGGCGCCGGCTGGCTGATGTCCTGGAACTCTGTGGCCGGCACCATCCTGGCCCTGTTCACGGCCACCATCCAGTCGAAGATCGGGCCGAAGAACATGATCATCATCGCCCTGGCATGCATCCTAGTGTCGGACGTCATGGTCGTCATGACCACCGACATTACCATCGCATTCGTCGGGCGCTTCATCTTCGGCTTCGCCAACGGCCTCATCGCCACGGCCGGGCCGACGTTCGTCACCATTCTGTTCAGCGATCCCACCAAGCGCGGCATGCCCAACGCCATCTGGACCATGTGGATCGCCCTGGGCGGTGTGCTCATCAACTTCCTCGCCCCGTTCCTCATGACCCCCGGCGAGGGCGTGAACTTCCTGACGGGCGGCCCCAACCTCGACTGGCATCCGCTGTTCTGGTTCGGCATCGCGTTCGCGGCGGTGGCCCTCATTCTGGTGATCGTGGGCGTCCGCATCCCCAAGGCCGAGATCATGGACGCCGTGGCCGGGTCTGACAACGTGCGCATCTCCGACGCGTTCAAGAACGGCTACGTGTGGCTGTGCTTCGTCATGGTGCTCTGCTTCGCGTTCTCGTTCTCCTGCTATACCAGCGAGATCGTCGCCTACCTGCAGACCGACGTGGGGATGGATCCCGCCGCGGCCCAGAGCTGGAACGGCATCCTCAACATCATCGGCATCGCCGCCGGCCTCATCATCGGCTTCATCCTCAACAAGGTGAGCGACCACACCAAGGTGCTCGTGGTCATCTTCGTGCTCACCGTGGCGGCGTGCCTGGCCGCCTTCGCGTTCAACACCGTGACCCTGGCCATCTGCTCCATGTTCTTCTTCGGCCTGGCCGTGAACATGGTCATGCCCGCCATCTTCACCAACGTCCAGTGGGTGTCCACCAGCCCCGCGGTCATCGCGGCGGCCTTCGGCATCTGTGCCATCGCCTCCAACGGCGGCGGCATCCCGGCGGCGCCGGTCATGGGCGCCATGATCGAGGCCGGCTGCGACTGGTTCATGCTCGGCGTGCCCCCGGCCGTCGTGTCGGCGGTGGGCCTGGCCTGCGCCATCGTCTTCAGCCTCAAGCTGGGCAAGGCCTCCCGCGAGGGCATCGCCGCGGCCCGCACGGCCGACGGCCAGAACTAGCGGCGCCCTTCAGGCTGCTGTCAGGTAATCGATCCTCGCAAAGGAGGGGGTAGCGTTGCACGAAGAGAAGCTGTTGCCCTGGCGCTGGGCCATCCTCGTCGGCATGACGATCCTGCTCGTCTCGCTGCAGTTCGCGTTCATCATTCCCGGCGGGGCCGCCATGCTCGTCATGCAGGAGTACCAGTGCGAGCCCATGGCGTTCTCCATGATCATGTCCATCCCCTATTTCTCCGGCGTGCTGCTCTGCATCGCCGGCGGCGTCCTGGCTGACCGCATCGGCCTGGGCAAGGTGTTCCTCGTGGCCTTCGTGATAGCCGCGCTCGGGGCGCTGGGCCGCTGCCTCGCCGTTGACTACGGCACGCTGTTCGTGGCCAGCTTCTTCATGGGCACCGGCGTGGCCGCGCTCAACGCGAACTCCGCCAAGCTTTTGCGCATGTGGTTCCCCGGCACGGCCAACTCGTTCGCCATGGGCGTCTACACCGCCGGCATGTCCGGCGGCGCGGCGCTCGCCATCTACGTGGGGTCGCATCTGCCGGAGATCCACCAGGCGTGGTGGATCAGCTTCGGGCTCATCGTGGTGGGCCTGGTGGTGTGGTTCGCGGTCTACCGCAAGCACCCCGACGAGCACTGCGCCAACGAGCCGGTCGGCCAGATGCTGCGCGAGGTGCTCCGCGACCGCAACGTCTGGGTCATCGGCATCGTGGCCTTCCTGGTGTTCGGCATGACCAACGTCAACGGCTCCTACATGGTGCCGGCCGTCACCGCCCTCATGGGCGATCCGGCGGCCGCGCCCATCGCCGGCGACCTGTCCACCATCAACACGGTCATCACCTGCATCGCCTCCATGCTCATGCCCGTGGTGTTCGCCAAGGCGTTCAAGAACCTGCGCGCGCCCTTCGTCATCTGCCTGGCCGTCACCGGCATCACCTTCGCCGTGACGTTCTTCATCCCCTACGGGGTGTGGACCTGGGTGGCCTACCTGGTCATCCTGCCCGTGTTCATGGCGGCCGTCATGCCCTTCACCAAGATGCTGCCCACGCTGATCCCCAACATCAAGCCGGAGCACTATGGCGTGGTGGGCGGCATCCAGGCCACGTTCCAGAACGTGGGCATGTTCCTCATCGCCTCCTATGTGGTGTCGCCGCTGGCCATCGCCTTCACCGGCGCCACGGATGGCGTGGCCTACTACGAGGGCGTCTACGTGGGCGTCGGCGTGGTGTGCGCCGTGGCCATTGTGTCGCTGTTCCTGTTCCCCAACGTCCGCTCGAGCGTCGCCGGCAAGATCGCCGACGACCAGGCGCGCGCCGAGGGCCCCTCGGCGCGGGAGATTGCCGCCGACGACGCCGAGGGAATCCTGGAGGGCGAGCACCTCTAGGGCCTGCTTGCATCCTGCGTCCTTCGAGGGCCGGGGCCTGCCGACGGCGGGCCCCGGCCCTTCTGCTGCCTAGGCCGTCTCCCAGCGGGGCTTGCCCAGCGACGAGAGGAAGTACATGCGGTAGTCGCAGCACAGCTTCTCGCGCAGGTCGGGGTCGTCCAGATCGATGCGGAAGCGCTCCTGGAGCCGCTCGATGCGGTAGAGCACGGTGTTGCGGTGCACGTACATCATCTGCGCCGTCTTGGTGGCGTTGCGCTCGTTGATGAGGTAGGTCCACAGCAGGCGGAAGTCGTTGGTGCCGCGCTCGGCGTCCTCCTCCAGGATGACGGGCAGAAACGACACGTCGAAGACGAAGCGCATGAGGGCCTCGTCCTTGGGCGCCGGATCCACCAGGAAGAAGGGGAGGGCCTCGTAGAAGAAGAACGCGTTGCCGCGCCGGCGCGAGGTCTGCTCGATGTCGCGCTGGGCCAGCACCACCTTGCGCAGGTCGAGGGCAATGCGCGCCTCGTGGTAGGCGTGGCGCAGCGAGGCGATGTCGTTGAAGGGATCGGACACCCCGTAGGCCACATCGAAGCGGGTGTAGTCGTAGATGGCGAGGATCTGCTCGGTGGCCAGGTGCGAGAGGTCGGGGCCCGTGGGGCCGTACTGGAGCACTACGAGCGAGCCGCTGTGGAGGAAGCAGCGCGCGTTGACGTGCTTGTCGGACAGGAAGGTCATGGCGATAAGCGACGCCTTGGCCGGCTCGGCCCCTTCGTCGATGTCCACGAGGATCACCTTGTACCACGAGCTGGTCGGTATGCGCAGCTCCTCGAGCTGGCTGTTGGCCACCATGCGGTCGAAGCGGCTCCCCTCCAGCAGCAGGTCGAAGAAGCGCAGCCGCGGGATGTTCACGCTCGACTGCGACGACCACAGCCCGGCGCAGAGGCGTTCCACAGAGCGGGAGAGCACCTGCAGGCAGTCGATCAGCCCGGGGCTCGGCAGGCCGTCGGGGCAGGCCATGCTGAGGACGCCGACGAAGGCGTGGTCGAGGTAGAGCGGGATGACCAGGCGGCTCGCCTCCGCCTCGCCATCGCCCTCCACCCAGGTAGTCATCCCCTCGGCCGCCCGTGCCCGGGGCAGCCCGTCGGCCCTGACGGGGACGAAGCCCGATAGCGAGACGGCCCGGTGGAAGGCGTCGGGCGGCTCCAGGTAGGAGGACTGGGCCAGCACGCAGCCGTTCTTGTCGGCGACGAAGAGGTAGCGGGGGATGGCCGCGCGTGACACGTCGAGGGCCGTCGCCACCCCGCCGTCGTTGCGCACGATGGAGGCGAGGGTCTGCTCCCAGGCGAAGAGCGACCCCAGAAACTCCTTCACCATGAGGTAGACGTAGACCAGGGGCCGGCTCGTCCTGACGGCTATGCAGCGCGGGTCGTCAGGCGCCGCGGCCTCGTCGGGAACGCACACCACGGCGAAGGCGGCGGGGTCGGCCTGGCGCAGGGCCAGGTAGTCCGCGGGGGTGCACACGTGGACGACCTCGGCGGGCGGCGCGTCCCAGGGGACGCGGACGGCGCTCTCGGGGATGTCGGCGCCGCCGGCGCAGGTGGCCCAGCGGAAGGTGGGGGAGTCCGCGGCGGAATCGGGCGCCCCGATGATGCCGAGGGGCTCCAGCACGTCGAGGAGCATGCCCACGGTGGCGTTTCCCCACGCCTCGTGCTCGGGAAACGATCCGCTTGCCAGCATTGTAATTTCCTCCATAGTGCTACCCCCTTGGCTGACCACGGATTTTGACGCCTTTGAAGCCAAGGGGGTCGCAATCTCCGACCCGCTGGCATGGAATATTGTAAGGTACATTTTGGAATATCCTCTAAGGAATTGCCAGCTTTGAGCGGGGATAATGGCCCCGAGGCCGCTAAGGCCTCAGGAGACGCAAAGGGGGTGCGGTCCTTGGAGGGGCGCGGAGGCTTGCCGGCGGCGGAGGATCGGATCGAGATGAGGCACGTCCCGCTTCGGGCTGAGGACGCCCGATCGGCCCTGCTGCTCCTGCTCGGGCTGGCCCTGGCCCTGTTCGCCGTCTGCTCGCTGTTCGGCAGCGCCGCCGCGCGCGTGGACGTCGCCGCGGGCGTGGACGGCCGCTTCCTCGTCGACACCCTGCTCATGGCCTGCGCCTTCCTCTGCCTGGTGGGCCTGCGCGTCTTCGCGCGCCCGCTGTCGGCTCCCCGGGGCCTGCGGGCGCTGGCCGTGGTGGCCTTCGTGGGCACCGTGCCCTGCCCCCTCATCCTCGCCACCCCCGTCTGGCCCCTCGGCATCCCCTGCGTGGCGGCTGGGTCGGTGGCCCTCGTGTTCCTGTGGTGGTCCCACGCCTGCACCGTGGGGCGCACCCTCCTGTCGCTCGTCGTGGCCGGGGCGGTGTCTCTCGCCGGCGCGCTGCTGGCCCTCACGAGCTTCCTGCCGGCCGGCGTTCCCCAGACCGACTACCTGAGCGACATGGCCTCCCTCGCCTCGTGCCTGCTGCTCCTGGGCGTGCAGAACGACCTGCGCGACCGGCTTCTGCAGGTGAGCGTGGCGGAGTCCCGCGACCGTCGGCGCAACCGCATGTACAGCCGCCTGGGCGAGCTCAACTACTTCTCCGTCGGCGTCATCCTGGGCGCCGACGGGGGCCTGTGGGTGCTGCTGAGCCGCCAAGCGGATGGCAGTCTGCTTCCGCCGGTGCTCCTCATGGGCGCGGCCCTCGTGGCCGCCGGCACCTTCCTGGGCGTGGCCTGCCGGGCGCGCGGCTTCGACATGGAGCGCCTGTCCAAGGACTACCTCTGCGCCACCCTCGCCCTGGGCTATCTGCTGCTGCCCCTCGTGGGCGGGCTGGGGACGGGCCTCGTCTACGTCTACCTCGTCGCCGTGGTGTTCGTCCAGGCGTGCATCGTGTTTCTGGCCGGGGCCGAGCTGGTGCGCTTCGAGGAGCTCTCGCCCCTCTACAGCTTCAGTGAGGCCGCCTACCTGGTGGGCGGCTCCGTCGTCGGCGCGCTCGGCGTCTTCGCGGTGGGCCTCCTCGTGCCGGGCCAGGCCCTCGTGGCCTCCTGCGCGGCCGTCGTGCTCTACGCGGCTGTCGTCCAGGTGCAGCTGAACCGCGTCTCCTTCCCGGAGGACTGGTCGGGGGCCGACGATCCGGCGCCGGCCGCCTCCGCCGCGGCGCCGGGGGAGCCTGCGCCCGCGCCCGAGCCGGCCTCGGACGACGACGGCCCCGACGACAAGCTCATCCCCGCCGGATCTTACCTGCGCCGGCGCCTCGACGACATCGGGGCCCACTACGGGCTCTCGCCGCGCCAGTGCGAGATCCTCGACCTCTTGGCCCGCGGGCGCGACACCCAGTACATCATGGACCGCTTCACCATATCGCGAGCCACGGCCAAGACCCACGTCTACAACATCTACCGCAAGCTCGACATCCACTCGCGCCAAGACCTCTACGACCTCATCGAGGGTGATGACTTCACCTCCCTCGAAACCCCTGGTCAAGGCATCAACCCCCGGGTATGAGAACGCTGCCGTGCCCCGCTGCGCGGCCATCATCAGACCCGATGCCCGATTTTCCGGCCCCGCGCCGCTCGGTAACCTGAAGGCGTTCTGGCGGGCAGGGGAGCCCGGGACGCCCACGGCGAAGTTGCGCGCCCTGGGCGAAGAGACCCCCGAGCTGTAGCCCGCCTCGGCACACGCGGTCGCCTTATCACCAAGGGGGTGCACGACGAGAGGCGACGTTGTCCAGCGGCCATGCGGCCCAGACGCCTCCTGTGATGCGGGTACCTGCCTTCTCCCATCTCCTGGCGGCATCGAGACCCTGGCCGATGAGTCCCCCCGGCACGCTCCTCGCGAGCACGCCGGGCAGCCGGTTCCGTGCCGGCTGCGATTCACCAAGAGGAGAGAGAAGAACATGAGTGAGGAAAAGCTGAGCGTCGAGGAAGTCGACAGCATCTCCGCCGATGGCAAGACGGCCAACGTCGCCATGAAGGAGCTCGCGTCCGACGACGAGCAGGTCGGCGACTTCGTCCGCGAGAAGGGCATCGCCTACGGCATGCCCTATAACAACACCTACAACATGGACCTCTACCCCGACCAGGTGAGGTGGCAGGAGGGCGACCTCACCGCCACGCGCACCACCATGTGGTCGGGCCCTGGCTGCCACTCCGGCTGCCAGATCATCTTCTACACCGACGAGGACGGCAAGCTCGTGAAGACCGAGGGCGACCCCAACAGCCCGCTGTCCGGCGGCCGCCTGTGCATGCGCTGTCTTGAGCTTCCCCAGATGGTCAACTCCGAGCGCCGCCTCAAGTGGCCGGTCAAGCGCGTCGGCGAGCGCGGCGAGGGCAAGTGGCAGCGCATCAGCTGGGACGAGGCCTACGACCTGATCATCGAGAACGTCAAGCGCATCCAGAAGGACTACGGTCCGGAGTGCATCGTCTCCATGATCGGCACCGGCCGCAACGTCTCCCAGGCCATCGCCCACAACCAGTACGCCAACTTCGGCGGCGCCGATCTGACCCTGTGCTTCCTGTCGGGCGACTCCTGCATGCTGCCCCGCACGGCTCTGTGCTACGTCATCATGGGCAACCAGTGGGTGGCCGACTTCTCGCAGTTCCGCGCCCGCCGCTACGAAGACGACCCCGAGTACGTGCTGCCCGAGGTGGCCGTCATCTGGGGCACCAACCCGGTCGTGTGCAACTCCGACGCGTTCCTCGGCCACTGGATCGTCGAGGCCATGAAGCGCGGCACCAAGCTCATCACCGTCGACCCGCAGCTCACCTGGATCGGCGCCCGCTCCGAGATGTGGCTGCGCCTGCGCCCCGGCACCGATGCGGCGCTGGCCCTCGGCATGATGAACGTCATCATCAACGAGGACCTCTACGACCATGAGTTCGTCGAGAACTGGACCTACGGCTTCGAGGCCCTCGCCGAGCGCGTCCAGGAGTACACCCCCGAGCGCGTGGCGGAGATCACCTGGATCCCCGAGGACCAGATCGTCGCGGCGGCTCGCATGTACGCCCAGGCCAAGCCGGCCACCGTGCAGTGGGGCCTGGCCGTCGACATGGCCAAGATCGGCGTCATCACCGCCCATGCCATCGCCTGCCTGGTGGGCATCACGGGCAACATCGACATCCCTGGCGGCAACGTGCTGGTGGACCAGGCCGCCAGCCTCGAGTTCGGCTACAACTCCGGCATCTGGGAGCTCGACGGTACTGACATGGTGGCCAAGCGCCTCGGCGTCGACCGCTACCCGCTGAAGAAGTACGGCTTTACCGCCTCGTCCCAGGCCGACTCCATCCTCCAGGCCATCGAGACCGAGGAGCCCCACCCGGTGAAGATGCTCTGGATCGAGTCCGCCAACCCCATCGCCAACATGGGCCAGGACGCGCCGCGCCTCTACCGCGCCCTCAAGACCATCGACTTCCTCGTGGTGGAGGACCTGTTCATCACCCCGACGGCCGTGGCCTTCGCCGACCTGGTCATCCCCTGCGCCATGTCCAACGAGCGCGACTGCATCCGCGTGTGGTTCGACCCGCTGCGCACCCTGACCAAGGCCTCCGACAAGCCCTTCTACGAGGCTAAGTCCGACGAGCAGATCATGATCGAGCTGGGCCACCGCATCGCCCCCGAGAAGTGGCCCGAGTACGTGCAGACCGACCGCGACTACATGGACTGGCGCCTCGAGCGCGATGGCGTGCTCGACACCGACGGCACTCAGATGACCATGGATCGCGTCGAGGAGAAGTACCACGGCATGTGGTACCACAAGTTCCGCTACAAGAAGTACGAGATCGGCGGCCTGCGCCCCGACGGCGCCCCGGGCTTCATGACCCCCACCGGCCGCTACGAGCTGTACTGCACCCTGTTCGCCGCCTTCGGCGACGATCCGCTGCCCTACTACCAGGAGCCGCCGACGAGCCCCGTCTCCACGCCGGAGCTGGCCGAGAAGTACCCGCTCATCATCACCACCGGCAAGCGCTCCTTCGAGTTCTTCCACTCCGAGTGGCGCCAGCCCGAGACCATCAGCCGCCAGCTGCATCCCGACCCGATGTTCGACATCCACCCCGACACCGCGGCCGCCTACGGCATCATCGACGGCGACTGGGTGTGGATCGAGAACCAGATGGGCAAGATGAAGCAGCGCGCCCGCCTGAACCCCTCGCTCGACCCGCGCGTCATCTCCACCGAGCACGGCTGGTGGTTCCCCGAGCGCGAGCCGGCCGAGCCGAGCCTGTTCGGCGTGTTCGACTCCAACCCGAACAACCTCATCCCGCAGTGCGAGAACGGCACCAACGGCTACGGCGCTCCCATCAAGTGCGCCATGGGCACCGTCTACAAGGTGACGCCGGAGAACGACGCGCCCGAAGACCAGCCCAGCTACCAGGTGTGCACCACCGGCTACACCCACGGCAAGACCCACCTCTCCGACAAGCCCAGCTTCTACGACGGCTGGACGCCGGACTACGAGCCGGCCGAGGGCTTCTTCGACATCGAGGAGTACTGGAAGACCCACGAGCGCAAGTAGCTCACCTGCGAGAAGGATCCCATCGCCGGCCCGCCGCGGGAAGGGCGGCCCGCCTCCGAGAGGGGAGGGCCGCCCGGCTCCCAGCGTGCCGCCGCGCCGCCCCGGGGGCCGCGGCGGGCCGGGTGTCAAAGAGAAGGAGACAACCACCATGGAAAAGGGACAGTACGGCCTGTTCATCGACTACGAGTTCTGCTCGGGCTGCAAGGCCTGCGTGACGGCCTGCAAGATGGAGCACGGCATGGCGCCTGAGGACTTCGGCATCGTGCTGCTGCAGGACGGCCCGCGCCAGTGCACCGACGGGGTGTGGGAGTACACCTACCTGCCCATGCCCACCCACCTGTGCGACCTGTGCGCCGACCGCGTGGCTGCCGGCAAGCTGCCCAGCTGCGTGCACCACTGCCAGAACGCCGTCGTGGTCTGGGGCACCGTGGAGGAGCTGGCCCGCAAGGCCGCCGAGGCCGGCAAGAGCGACATCGCCATCTACGTGCGCTAACGGCGTCGCGGCGCGCGCCCGGGGCATGATCCCGACGCGCGCCCGCCGACGCCGGGGCGGCCGGTGGGAGGGCCGGTCGCCCTCGGCGCCAGCCGCCCCGCGGGGCGAGGAAGGAGGAGGCCCATGTCCAAGTGCGGCTACGCCTGCATCAACTGCGGAAGGTGCCGGGGCATCCTGCCCAAGCCCATCCTCGTCCCCCGGTGCGTCGCCTGCGGCCATGAGAACCCGCGCGGGAGCGCTGTCTGCGCCGCCTGCGGGGCCTCCCTTGAGCTGAGGCCCGGGGTGACCAACACCATCGGCAAGAACGTGAGGGGCTAAGAAGGAGGCACCCATGATAGGAAAGAACCGCTACGTAAGGGTCGCCTACACCGGCTACCGGGAGGACGGCACCGTCTTCGACAGCAGCGAGGCCGAGGGCCCCATGGAGTTCCAGACCGACTGCGGCCAGGTCATCAAGGGCATCGACGACGCCGTGATGAGCATGGACGTGGGGCAGCGCGCCACGGTGCGCATCCCCGCCGAGTTCGCCTACGGCGCCTACGACCCGCGCAACGTCCAGAAACGCGACCTGCGCTACATCCCCAACGCCGACGAGCTGCCGGTGGGGGAGACGATCAGCTTCTTCGGGCCCGTGGGCCAGAAGGTGCCGGCCAAGGTGCTCAAGGTGGAGGACGGCTTCGCCTACCTCGACTTCAACCACCGGCTGGCGGGCCAGGACCTCGTCTTCGACCTGGAGGTGCTCGAGGTGCTGCCCGATCGTACCCGACGCACGCCGCTGAGCTCCTACGGGGCCATGGGGCGCACCGCCGCCACGCGCCCCGTGCGCGAGCAGCCGGTGTTCAACAACTTCCTGGACAACCTGGGCCTCACGCCGGCCGATGTCATGCGCGCCGGCGAACGCGATCTTCCGCCCGACGAGTAGGTCGCAGGGCTGAGGATAGGGGCAGCCGGCGGTCGGCTGCCTGGAGTTTCATCGTTCTACGAAGGAGAAAGAGCATGTGTTTTAGACCGAGTGAGATCTCGCTGCCCGTCAAGTGCCCCGAGTGCGGCACCATGAACGACCCGGGCACCACGGCCTGCACCAAGTGCGGCGCCGAGCTGAGCGCCGCCGCCATGCCGGGCATGCCCGGCGCCCCCGGCGTCCCTGCGGCCCCGGGCGCTCCGGTGCCTCCGGGTGCCCCCGCGGCCCCCGGTGCCCCCAAGGCGCCCGGCGCGCCTAAGGCTCCCGGCTCGCACTAGGAGCTGCCGCGGCTGGTGCCGTCGGCTTTCCGGGGCGCCCGTCCGTCGCACCCTCGCAGGGCGTGCGGCAGGCGGGCGCCCCTTGTGCTTGGGGGCTGGATGCACGGCTCGCCAACGCCGTGTCCCGGCGGGCATCCGCGCATCCGACGGCCGCCGCCGCGCCGTGCTGCCACTTTTTCGCTGAGGAATGGCACAAAACGGCAGTTTGGTACGGCTCAAGGGAGGCTCTCGGGGTCTCTCGGGCTCTCGTGGCCCCGCCGCCGCCCCAAAACCCCAGGTCGCGGACGGCCGCCCTTCCCGAGGGGCCGCGGGCACCGTACCAAACCGCCGTTTTGTGCCACGTCGGGCCGAAAAGGCGGCGGCGCGACCCCGGGGATGCGCTCGCGTCGCTCTGCCGCCCCTCCGGGGGGGGGACGCGCTCGCGCCGCGTCCGCCATGCCCCGGCGCGAGCGCCCCTCCCCCCCCGGGGCCTTGCGCCTCGGGGCGACTTCGCCCGCCTGCGGGCGTATGCCGGGTCGCGGGCGCGCCCTGCGACCCGGCATGCACTGCCAAGCAAGGGGCCCCGGCATATGCCGGGGCCCCTTGCTCGTGCGATCGGTTGTCCTGCGTGACGCCTAGGACGCCTTGCCCAGGTCGGGATGGAGCAGCGACGGGGCGGCGCCCAAAAGCAGGCGCGTGTACTCGTCCTTCGGGTTATCGAAGATCTGCTCGGCGGTGCCCTCCTCGACGGCCAGGCCGCCGTTCATGACGACGATGCGGTCGGAGATGTAGCGCACGGTCTGGATGTCGTGGCTGATGAACACCATGGCCAGGCCGAGCTCCTTCTTCAGGTCCATCAGCAGGTTGAGGATCTGCGCGCGGACGGACACGTCCAGGGCGGACGTGGGCTCGTCGGCGATGATGGCGTCGGGCTTGAGCGAGAGCGCGCGGGCGATGGCCACGCGCTGGCGCTGGCCGCCGGACATCTGGCCGGGCAGGGCGTCGAGCACCGACTCGGGCAGGCCCACCATCTCGATGAGCTCGTGGACGCGGTTCTCGCGGTAGGCCGCGTCGCCCACCTTGTGCACCACCATGGGATCCATGAGCTGGTCGTGGATGGTCATGCGGGCGTTGAGCGCCGTGGCCGGATCCTGGAACACCACCGAGATGACGCGGCCGATGACGCGGCGGTCGGCGGCCGTGCGGTTGGTGACGTCCTTGCCCTTGAAGTACACGCGCCCGCTCGTCGGCTTCTGCAGGCCGCACATGACGTTGGCCGTGGTGGACTTGCCGCAGCCGGACTCGCCCACGATGCCGATGGTCTCGCCGGGCATGAGCTTCAGGGTGAGGCCCTTCACGGCCTGGACCTTGTTGGGGTGCAGGATGGAGCCCGTGCGCGTCTTGAAGGTCACCTTCACGTCATCGAGGAAGATGATGGGAGTGTCCTTGTCGGCGGCCTCGGCCGTCTCGTTCAGCTTCTCGTTCTCACTCATAGCAGGGGACCTCCCGGAACGTAGGGCTCTATGCCGAGGCGCTTGAGCTCGCTGTCAGGCAGCTCGGCGTAGTAGTGATCGGTGTCGCCGTAGCGCTTGAGCATCGGGCGGATGGTCGAGACCTGGTCCGGATGGCTCGAGCGCGGGGTGAAGCGGTCGCCCTCGGGGAAGTCCTTGGGGCTGGGGACCGAACCGGGCACCTGGTGCAGGCGGTCGCCGCCCGCCTCGATGGAGAGCACCGAGCCCAGAAGGCCGCGGGTGTACTCGTGGATGGGGGCGGTGAGGATGTCCTTCACCGGGCCCTGCTCCACCACCTGGCCGGCGTACATGACCGTGATGGAGTTGGCCACCTCGGCTACGAGCGCCAGGTCGTGGCTGACGAACACCATGGCGAACCCGAGCTCCTGCTGGAGGCGGTTGAGCAGGTCGACGACCTGCTTCTGCACCGTCACGTCGAGAGCGGTGGTGGGCTCGTCGGCGATGATGACCTTGGGGTCGCGGGTGAGCGCCATGGCGATGAGCACGCGCTGGCGCTGGCCGCCGGAGAGCTCGTGGGGATACGAGTCGAGCGTGCGCTTCGGGTCGAGGCCCACCAGCTCGAGCAGCTCCTCGGCGGTGCGGGTGCCCCCGCGCTTGGTGAGCTGTTTCATCTGGGCGCGGATGAGCATGGACGGGTTGAGCGAGGAGAGCGCGTCCTGGTAGATCATGGCGATCTCGCGGCCGCGCAGCTCGTTCATCTGCTTCTCGTTGAGGTCGAGCAGGTTGCGTCCGTCGTAGAGAATCTCGCCGGAGATCTGGGCCTTCTTGTCGAGCAGGCCCATGATGGTGAGCGAGGTGATGGACTTGCCGCAGCCGGACTCGCCGACAAGGCCCATGGTCTGGTGCGGGCGCACCACGAAGGACACGTGGTCGACCACGTTCACGTCGCCGTGGCGCGGGAACTTGATGCACAGGTCGCGAACCTCGAGGATGGGCGGCACGTCGGTGCGCGCCTCGAACCGGTCGGTGCGCAGGCCCTCCATCTCCTTGAGGCGCGCGAGGCGCTTCTCAAGCATCTCGGCCTGGGCGGCGTAGGCCAGCTTCGGGTCGGCCACCATGCGGTCGGCCTCGCGGCTGGAGCTGAGCTTGTCGTCGCCGGCGGCCACGGGCGCCTTGGGGGCGGCGGCCAGGGCGTCGGTCATGCCCTCGGAGAGGATGTTCAGGCACAGCACGGTGATCATGATGGCGAGGCCCGGGAACAGCGCCTGCCACCAGCGGCCGGCCAGCACGCCGTCACGGGCATCGGAGAGGATGTTGCCCCAGGTGGGCGTGGGCTCCGGGATGCCGGCGGAGATGAACGACAGCGACGCCTCGAACACGATGGCGTCGGCCACGAGCACGATGGTGAACACCATGACCGGCGCGATGCAGTTGCGGATGACGTGCTTCGTCAGGATCCAGGGCGCCTGGGCGCCGGAGACGATGACCGCGCGCACGTAGTCCTGGTTGTACTCGCT
This sequence comes from Enterorhabdus sp. P55, assembly GCF_009911695.1. Lineage (GTDB taxonomy): Bacteria > Actinomycetota > Coriobacteriia > Coriobacteriales > Eggerthellaceae > Enterorhabdus. The sequence continues at coordinate 18,312 of NZ_QWKK01000029.1, forward strand.
CATGACGTTGGCGCGCACGATGCGGGCGATCTGGGGGATGTAGAGGAAGCCGATGGCGAAGATGAGGGCCGGCAGGCGGTTCTCCGCCGTGCCGTTGGCGCTGAACACGATGACGAACGTGGCGGCCAGCGCGATGCCCGGGAACGACATGATGATGTCGAGGATGCGCATGATGAGGTTGGACAGCCACGGGCGCGCCACGGCGGCCAGCGCGCCGATGATGGAGCCGAGCACGAGCGCGAAGGCGGTGGCGCCCAGGCCGATGACGAGCGAGTAGCGCGCGCCGTACATCATGCGCGACAGCACGTCGCGACCCTTGTCGTCGGTGCCGAAGAGGAACTCGGCATCGGGGGCCTGGCGCGCGGTGAAGATCTCGTAGGGGTTGTGCGGGGCCAGGAAGTTGGCGAACACGGCCACGAGCACGATGGCCAGCAGCACGATGAAGGAGATGCGCGCGCCGACGGACATGTTCTTCCAGCGGCGGAAGCGGACCTTCTTGCCCTCGAGCTTCTGGGTGGTCTTCTCACGTAGTTTCACCATGGCGCTACACCGTCCTAATCCGCGGATCGATCAGGATATAGAGCATATCCACGATGATGTTGATGACGATGAAGGCAACGGCCACGCACAGCACGACGCCCTGCACGAGCATGACGTAGTTGGACTGGATGCCCGAGAGGATGGCCATGCCCATGCCCGGCAGGTTGAAGATGACCTCGATGATGACGGCGCCGCCGATCAGGTAGCCGATGCGCAGGCCGAGCACGGTCACCGGCGTGATGAGCGCGTTGCGCAGCACGTTGCGGGCCACCACGACGCCCTTCGGGATGCCGGCGCCGAGCGCGGTGCGGACGTAGTCCTTGTCGAGCTCCTCCACCATGGAGGTGCGGACCACGCGGGTGAGCTGGCCGGTGACGGGCACCGCCAGCGAGAAGGCGGGCAGCGCCATGCGGGCGAGCCAGCCCTGCGGGTCCACGAAGAAGTCCGGCAGCTTGCCGGAGGCCGGCAGCATATGGAGCGTGGAGGAGAACAGCAGGATGAGCAGGACAGCCAGCCAGAACGACGGGGTGGCGATGCAGGCGATGGAGAAGATGCGGATCACCTGGTCGGGCCACTTGTCGCGGTACAGCGCCGAGATGACGCCCAGGATGACGGCGAAGAACACCGCGATGATGAGTCCCAGGAAGGTCAGCTGCAGCGTGACGGGCAGGGCCTCGGCCACGCGCTGGGCCACCGAGGCGCTGTTGGCGCCGTAGCTGCCCAGGTCTCCTGTGACCAGGCCGGCCATGAAGCGGCCGTACTGGACGATGACCGGGTCGTTCAACCCGTGCTCCTCGCGATAGGCTTGCGCCTGGGCTTCCGTGGCGTTCTCTCCCAAGACTGAGTAGGCCTGGTCGATCGGGGAAAGCGCCATGATGAAGAAGACGAGGATGGTGACTCCGATGATCATGACAGGCAGCCAGAGCAGGCGATTGCCTATCAATCGCAAGAGATTATTCACCGCACCCCCCTTTCCCGCGTGGGCCGACAGGACGGCCCTCTGATACGTTCCTCCGTGCGAAACAGGAACGCGCCGCCCCCCTTTTTCCCTAAGGGCAAACGCGTGCACAGACTGGCCTTATTGTAAACCGAATCACTGCGGTGAAGGGGAGAAATAGCGTGGTAAATGGCGGAGTTCGCCGTGGTTTCCCCGCAAGGTCCGCGCCTACGAAAAAGGGCGCCGGAAAACCGGCGCCCTTCGTGTCCGCGAAGCGCGAATGCTGCGTGCGGGGCAGCTTAGGCGAGCGGGGTGGTGCCCAGGAAGACCAGGCCCGTGGTGGAGATGGGGGCGAAGTCCTCGAGCTTCTCGGCCTGGAAGCCCGTGGAGGTCTCGCGGTGGAACAGCGGGTAGATCGGAATGTTGTCGGCGATGAGGTCGAAGCACTGGTTCCAGATCTCCTGCTGCTTGGCGGCATCGGCCTCCTCGCGGGCCTGCTGCAGCAGCTCCTGGAGCTGGGTCCACTCCGGGGTGCCCTTCCAGCAGGAGCGGCCCTCGGTCCAGATGTTGTCACCGTACCACCAGGTCATGAGCAGGTCGGGGTCGTTGCCGAAGCAGGACGGGTCGCCCGGGGTCAGCATGACGTCGTAGGGCAGGATGGACTCGGAGGGAGCCAGCGCGGCCCAGTCGATCTTGGTCTCGTTGATGGTGGCGGTCACGCCGATGGCGCCGAGGTCCTCCTTGATCTGGGCAGCCAGGTCCTTGACCCAGTTGTTGTTGACCATGAGCTCGAAGGACAGGTCGGCCACGTTGGCCTCGGCCAGCAGGCTCTTGGCCTTCTCGGGGTCATGGCTGTAGACGGTGGAGGCGCGGTGGTAGTTGGCGTAGGCCTCGGGCAGGAAGCTGGTGGCCGGGGCGGCATGGCCGTCCATCTGGTTGGCGATGAGCTTCTCGATGTCCAGGGCGTAGTAGATGGCCTGACGGACGCGAACGTCGTCGAAGGGGGCCTTCTTGGTGTTGAACATCAGGAACGGCAGGGCGAAGCCGGGGACGTACTCGACGGTCGCGCCGGTGTTGGCGATCTGGTCGGCGTTGGCGTCCGGCACGGACTCGATGGCGAGCACGGCGCCGTCGGTGATGGCGGTGGTGCGGGCGGTGCCGTCGAGCAGCACGTTCCAGTCCATCTCGGCGCAGGTGGCCGGCATGGGGCCGTTGTACTGGTCGTTCGGCACGAACTTGATGGTGCCGCCGTCATCGCCGTTGATGGACTCGTACTTCCAGGGGCCCGAGCCGATGGGCATGGTCTTCAGCTGGTCCTCGGTGAGGGAGGCGGGGAAGACCTTGACCACGGACAGGCGGCCCTTCAGCAGCGACTCGAAGGGGTACTTCAGGGCGAAGGTGACGGTCTTGTCATCCTTGGCGGTGACGGTTTCGATGAAGGTCAGGAACGCGCCGTAGGTGGCGTCGGCCATGTTCTTCTCGAAGGCGTTCACCACGTCGGCGGCGGTGACGTCGGTGCCGTCGGAGAACTTGGCGCCGTCACGCAGGGACACCTCGTACTCGGTGTCGGACACCTTGACCGGCTCGCCGGCGGCCAGCGCGGTGTAGGTCTTGTAGTTGTGCAGGTCGAGGTCGTAGAGGCCCTCGAACACGTGCCAGGTGGCGGCCAGCATCAGCGCGGAGCTGTTGCCGATGGGGTTGCAGTTCGTGGAAGTGTAGGCAACGGCCGCGGTGATGGAGTCGGCGACCGTCTTCTCGGCAGGAGCGTCCTTCTTCGGCTCGTCCTTCTTCTGGTCGCCGCCGCCGCAGCCGCTCAGGGTGAGCGCCGCGATGGCTCCGGTGGCCGCGGTGCCGGCGAGGAAGCCGCGGCGAGTCAAGCTGTGCTTTTCCATGTTTCCCTCCAACAGGTGGTCTGGCGGGGCGCCTGCCCCGCATGCGCGCGAACGTTCATATAAGTGAGTCGTGCTAGTGCGCATTGCGTCTATTATCGGCGAAAACGCGCGAGAAATAAAGAACCTGGGTCTGGTTCGATCCCCGCAAGTCCCGCGCGACGGCGTCTCGAGAAGCGAAGGAGCGCCGCTCGGCGGTGACCTGCGGCTTTTGTAACAAGAAGGTAACAATGCGCGACTAAGGGGCTCATGGAGTTATCGAGGAGGATCCCATCCTCAGCTGCGTGGCCGCCCCGCGCGGCCCTCGGAGGCGGGTGGCGGCCCGGGGCGGGGGAGCGGCGCGTTGTGTCCCTTTTACCGAATTCGCCCTGCCCCGGACGCTCCTCAGGGCGCCGCGAGCCGCCCGGCTGCTATCATCCTCTGTTATGTACCGCCCCTTACCTTCAAGGAGAGGAAGTATATGACGAGAGAACTCAAGTCGATGGACGGGAACAACGCCGCGGCGCATGTTTCCTACGCTTTCACGGAGGTGGCGGGCATCTACCCCATCACCCCCTCAAGCCCCATGGCCGACTTCGTCGACCAGTGGGCGGCGGCCGGACGCAAGAACATCTTCGGCACCGAGGTCCAGGTGTGCGAGATGCAGTCCGAGGCCGGCGCCGCCGGCGCGGTGCACGGGTCGCTCGCAGCCGGCGCGCTGACCACCACCTACACCGCCTCCCAGGGCCTGCTCCTCATGATCCCCAACATGTACAAGATAGCGGCCGAGCAGCTGCCGAGCGTCTTCCACGTGAGCGCCCGCACCGTCTCGACCCACGCCCTCAACATCTTCGGCGACCACTCCGACGTCATGGCCTGCCGCCAGACCGGCTTCGCCATGCTCGCCGAGGGCAACGTCCAGGAGGTCATGGACCTCTCCGCCGTGGCGCACCTGGCCGCCATCAAGGGCCGCGTCCCCTTCATCAACTTCTTCGACGGCTTCCGCACCTCCCATGAGGTCCAGAAGATCGCCGTGTGGGACTACGACGACCTGGCCGAGCTGTGCGACATGGATGCCGTGCGCGCCTTCCGCGAGCACTCCCTCAACCCGGAGCGCCCGGCCATGCGCGGCTCTCACGAGAACGGTGACATCTTCTTCCAGCACCGCGAGGCCTGCAACGGCACCTACGACGCCCTGCCCGCCGTGGTGGAGGAGTACATGGAGAAGGTGAACGAGAAGCTCGGCACCGACTACCAGCTGTTCAACTACTACGGCGCCCCCGACGCCGACCGCGTGATCGTGGCCATGGGCTCGTTCTGCGACGTGGTGGAGGAGGTCGTGGACTACCTCAACGCCCAGGGCGAGAAGGTGGGCCTGGTGAAGGTGCGCCTGTACCGCCCCTTCGTCACGGACAAGTTCGTGGCTGCGCTGCCCAAGACGGCGAAGAAGCTGGCCGTCATGGACCGCACCAAGGAGCCGGGCTCCATCGGCGAGCCGCTCTACCAAGACGTCATCACCGCGCTCGCTGAGGAGGGCGTTGCCGGCCTCACCGTCACGGGCGGCCGCTACGGCCTGGGCTCGAAGGACACCCCGCCGTCCTCGGTGTTCGCCGTGTACGAGGAGCTCAAGAAGGACGCGCCGCGCCGCGAGTTCACCATCGGCATCGTCGACGACGTGACCGGGCTCTCGCTGCCCGAGGTGCCCGCCCCCAACACTGCCGCCCCCGGCACCATCGAGTGCAAGTTCTGGGGCCTCGGCGGTGACGGCACCGTGGGCGCGAACAAGAACTCCATCAAGATCATCGGCGACCACACCGACAAGTACGTCCAGGCCTACTTCCAGTACGACTCGAAGAAGACCGGCGGCGTGACCATCTCGCACCTGCGCTTCGGCGACGCCCCCATCCGCAGCCCCTACTACGTGAACAAGGCGGACTTCGTGGCCTGCCACAACCCGTCCTACATCATCAAGGGCTTCCGCATGGTCCAAGACGTCAAGCCCGGCGGCATCTTCCTCATCAACTGCCAGTGGACGCCCGAGGAGCTGGCGGGCCACCTCGACGCGGCCACCAAGCGCTACATCGCCGAGAACGGCATCCGCCTCTACGTCATCAACGCCATCGACCTGGCCGCCGAGATCGGCATGGGCAAGCGCACCAACACCATCCTGCAATCGGCCTTCTTCGCGCTGGCCGGCGTCATGGGCCAGGACGAGGCCATCCAGTACATGAAGGACGCGGCCACCAAGTCCTACCTGAAGAAGGGCCAGGACGTGGTGGACATGAACCACCGCGCCATCGAGGCGGGCGCCACCGCCGCCGTGGCCGTGGAGGTGCCGGCCGAGTGGGCCGACGCGGTCGACCCGGTCATCGCGCCCGAGCTGGCCGGCGCGCCGGGCCTGGTGCGCATGGTGTCCGACATCATGGAGCCCGTGGCCCGCATGGAGGGCGACTCCCTGCCCGTGTCGGTGTTCATGGAGCATGCCGACGGCCAGTTCCCGCTGGGCGCCTCGGCCTACGAGAAGCGCGGCGTGGCCGTGAACGTTCCCACGTGGAACCCTGAGACCTGCATCCAGTGCAACCAGTGCGCCTTCGTGTGCCCCCATGCCTGCATCCGCCCGTTCGCCCTGGACGAGGCCGAGGCGGCCGGAGCGCCCGAGGCCGCCAAGCTGGTGGACGCCAAGGGCAAGGCCGCGGCCGGGCTCAAGTACACGCTCGCCATCTCGCCGCTCGACTGCATGGGCTGCACGCTCTGCGCGGGCGTGTGCCCCACTAATTCGCTGGCCATGGTGCCCGCCGAGGACGAGCAGCCTCAGCAGGCCGTGTTCGACTACTGCGTGTCCGAGGTGTCGGTCAAGGAGCAGCTCACCGGCACGTCGGTGAAGGCGAGCCAGTTCCGCGAGCCGCTGCTCGAGTTCTCCGGCTCGTGCGCCGGCTGCGCCGAGACCTCCTACGCGCGCCTGGTCACCCAGCTGTTCGGCGACCGCATGTTCATCGCCAACGCCACCGGCTGCTCGTCCATCTGGGGCGGCCCGGCGGCCACGTCTCCCTACGCCGTCAACAAGGACGGGCACGGGCCGGCCTGGTCTAACTCGCTGTTCGAGGACAACGCCGAGCACGGCCTGGGCATGCTGCTCGGCTACGAGGCCGTCCAGGAGAAGGCGCTCGCCGACACCGAGGCCCTGCTGGCCGCCGGCGCCGATGAGGCGCTGTCCGCGGCGGCTGGCGCCTGGAAGGACGCGCGCCTGGACGCCGAGGCCTCCAAGGAGGCCGCGGCCGCCTATCTGGCCGAGCTTGAGCGCGTGGCCGCTGCCGGCGGCGAGCTGGCGGCCCTGGCCGAGGCGGTGCTCGAGAACCGCACGTACCTGACGAAGAAGTCCGTCTGGATCTTCGGCGGCGACGGCTGGGCCTACGACATCGGCTACGGCGGCCTCGACCACGTGCTGGCCTCCGGCAAGGACGTCAACGTGTTCGTGTTCGACACCGAGGTGTACTCCAACACCGGCGGCCAGGCCTCCAAGGCCTCCAACCTGGGCCAGGTGGCCCAGTTCGCCGCGGCCGGCAAGGACATCAACAAGAAGAGCCTGGCCGAGCTCGCCATGGGCTACGGCTACGTCTACGTGGCCCAGGTGGCCATGGGCGCCAACCAGGCCCAGACCATGAAGGCCATCACCGAGGCCGAGGCCTATCCGGGGCCCTCGCTCATCATCGGCTACTCGCCCTGCGAGATGCACTCCATCAAGGGCGGCATGGGCCACTGCCAGGATGAGATGAAGAAGGCCGTCGAGTGCGGCTACTGGAACCTGCTGCGCTACAACCCGGCGGCGCCGGCGGGCAAGAAGTTCACGCTGGACTCCAAGGAGCCCGCGGGCGGCTACCGCGACTTCCTCATGAACGAGGCCCGTTACAGCCGTCTCACCCGCGAGTTCCCCGAGCGCGCCGAGGAGCTGTTCGAGGCCAACGAGCAGGCTGCCATGGCCCGCTACGACCACCTGGTCAAGCTGAAGGATCTGTACGCCGACGCCTAGGCGATGACGCCCGAGTCCTGAGGAGGGAGGCCCCCAGCGGGCCTCCCTTTTTTGTGCCCGCGTTCGCGTCCGCGCCCGCGCCCCCCGCCCACGCCCGCAGCCGCGCCCCCGCCCGCGCCCGCAGCTGCGCCCC